>JANOJR010000620.1:0-4170 GCA_031418855.1 Rubrivivax sp. | reverse complement strand
TGTATGCACGCCACGAACAGCCACTGTTCCGGTTCGTTCGGCGCCTGCTTGGTCGGCAGTTAGCGGCCCAAGTTGACGAGGTGTTCCAGGACACTTGGCTAAAGGTGGTGAATGCCGCTGACCGCTATTCGCCGCAAGGTGCGAGCTTTCGTACCTGGCTTTTCACTTTGGCGCGCCACCGTGCATTTGACCTTCTCGAGCGCAGCGGCCGCGAAGTGGCCTTGCCCGATGAAGACGACGGCGCGAGCTTTACGCCCAATGGCGAGCCCTGGGTCGACTGGCCGGCTGCGCCCGGGCCTCGACACGACGACGCACTGTTCTGGCGTCGCGCCGGCGAACGCCTGCTGCTTTGCCTGGACGAGCTGCCTTTGCCGCAGCGCGTCGTGTTCCTGCTTCACCACGATGACGGGCAAACGCTCGACACCATCGCACACGTGCTTGAGCTCGGGTTCGAGACGGCGAAAAGCCGGCTGCGCTATGCCATGGGCAAACTGCGGGTATGCATGGGTGCTTACCTTGGGCCTGATGTGATGGGCGGCACGCCATGATCGAGCCGAGGTTCATTGAGCACGATGAGTTTGACGACCGTCTGCGCGCAGCGCTGCAGCACGCTCCGGATCACGCCGTTGGGCCGCCGCCAGCGATCGCTGCGGCCATTCGAAACGCCGCGCATGCGCGGCGTCCCCCAGCGCCGGCGCCATCCTTGGTGTTGAAGACGGCGCGAAGGCTTTGGGGGGCAGCGAAGGCGACCTGGCAAGAGTTGGGCGCACCTCGCCCTGTTTGGGCAGGTGGCGCCGCCGCCGTCATGGTGTCGGTGGTCACCATCAACCTGTGGATTGACGAACCCGTTCCGGATGCCGTGGTGACGTCGATCGAGTCGCCCAGGCGCCCGCTCCCGGTCGGTACCACGTCCAACGACGCCACCGCCTCATCGGCCTCGACAGCGGCGGCGACTGTCCCCGAGTCCACGAACGAGAAACGCTCGCCGATAGCAAGCCCGGCTGCGACGCCGAACTCAACGGCGTCGCCTCAAGATGTGCTGGCACCCAAGGCCGCCGCAACCGCGCGTCAGGGGTCGAGCGAGGCGCCGACCTCTGCGACTGTCGCAATTGGCAAACCTGGTGTTGATAGCCGCCCTGCGGTTACGCTACCTGTGCTGCCATCCGCGCCCGTGTCTGAGCCTGTGACAGCGTCTTCTACCGCGACGCCAACACCACTGACTCGTGAATCGCCGATGCCTGCGACGAGCCCACCACAGGCACCACCACCCGCTCCGGCGGCTGCGGCCCCGGCCAACCCCGGCACACCGCCCACCCCAGCCCCTCGCGCTGATACCGAACCCAGCAAGCCGCAAGCCGCACCGCCAGAGACTCCGCGCACCCGCGACGAGGCACCCATCCGCCTGCGCAGCATCACTCGCCCTGGTGAAACGATTGGTTCGCTAAGTTCCGGCATGCAGGCCGGTGAAGCAAATGTTGTGGCAACACCGTCGTTGCTCGGCATGTGGCTTCGTGCAGCCACGCGAGACGGTGACGATCCGAGGTGGCCGCTTGCGGCATACCAGCGTCGGGCGTTGCTGAGGCTGCAGGCTGCGCCCGGTCTTCGCTGGCATGCGCAGCCTCGACCAGCACCGGCACCGATCGCGGGGTCCCGAGACCTGAACTTCGCGGGTGAAAACGGCGTGGCGGCAGTCCTACGGATAGAGCCGTCAGGTGTGCGCTGGATCGAACACGACGGACGTCACTGGTTTGCATCACTCGACTCGGCGACAGCCCAATCGCTGTTGGCGGCGCGCTGAAGGCGACGTATGACGACCAGCGATTCAGCCTCAGTGAGCTCGCGCTGGGTCAAGTGGTGGGCGGCTGTTTCAGTCTCGTTGTTGCTGTGCGGGCCAAGCTACTCGCAGTTCGCGATGGTGCCGACGCCTTTGCCGGCGCCGCATTCCAGCAGCGACGCCGAGACCGAACTGGCGTATGCGGTGGTAGCCGCGAAACACATTTACGCGTCGTTTCCGATCCGAATCTTCAAGGGCAGACTGCCACCGCTGCTTTACGGCGTGGCGGTCACCGAGACCGATATCGATGGCAAGGGCAACGTTGTGGAGGTGCGCATGCGGCGCAAGCCTTCCGCGCCCGAAGTCGAGCCGTGGATACTGTCCTTGATACGGCGTGCAGGACCATTCCCCGCACCCACCAAACTCGGCAAGGTGACCCATGTCGAAGTGTGGCTGGTTCACCGTAGCGGCAACTTTCAGCTGCACACACTGACCGAGGGGCAAGACTAGCGGCAAGCGCTGAACCCTCAGCCAGGCTGCGTTGTGCTCACGAGGCGAAGCGATAACAAGGCAAACAGCGCCCCGCCCACCCCATTCAACCACCGCCCCAGCCTTGGCGACGAAGGCGCGCGGCGCAGCTGCGCGGTGAATGCCACCACCAACAGCAAGAACAGCGTGGACTGAACGATGAATGCGGCCCCCAGGCCGATGAAGGCCAGTGTTTTGTTGGCAGTTGCCGGTGCAATGAACTGCGGCAGGAAGGCAAGGAAGAAGAGTGCCACCTTGGGGTTGAGCACGTTGGTGATGAGGCCAAGGCGAAAGTCGCTCCACCAGCTCCTTGGCACTGCCTGCGTGGCGACGTCGGCAGCCGCCGCGCCGCGCCACGCGGCGCGCCACATGCCGATGGCTAACCACAATAAGTAGGCGGCTCCAGCCCACTTGACCAAGGTGAAGGCCATGCTGGATACCGCCATCAAGGCCGCCAGCCCGAAGGCTGCGGCGAAGGTGTGCACGACGCAGCCAGCGTTGATGCCCAGGGCCGCCGCCAAGCCCGCACGCGCGCCGCCTTGCAGGGTGCGCGTGATGGTCAGAAGCAGGTCCACACCAGGCGTGGCGTTGAGCACGAAGACAGCTGCCATGAAGACCAGCAAGTCCTGCGCGCTGGCCAGCCCCAGCGCGCCCAACATCAAAGCATCTCGACAGCCATCGCCGTAGCTTCACCGCCGCCGATGCAAAGTGCCGCCATGCCGCGCTTCTTGCCCTGCTTGCGCAGCGCGCCCAGAAGCGTGGTGACGATGCGCGCGCCGCTGGCGCCGATGGGGTGGCCCAGGGCACACGCACCACCGTGCACGTTGACGATCTCGTGCGCGAGTTTGAACTCGTGCATGGCCGCCATCGTCACCGCCGCGAAGGCTTCGTTGACTTCCCACAGGTCGACTTGATTCGCCTGCCAACCCGCGCGCTTCAAGGCCTTCTGGATCGCGCCCACCGGCGCGGTGGTGAACCAGTCGGGCGCTTGCGCATGCACGGCGTGGCTGACGATTCTTGCGATGGGCTTGGCGCCCATGCTCGCCGCTGTGCTCTCGCGCATCAGCACGAGTGCTGCGGCGCCGTCAGAGATCGACGACGCATTCGCCGCCGTGATGGTGCCGTCTTTCTTGAACGCGGGTTTCAGCCCCGCGATCTTGTCGAGCTTGGCTTTGAAGGGCTGCTCGTCGAACTTGACGACGGTCTCGCCAGCCTTGCCAGCCAGCGTGACGGGCGCCATCTCCCACGCGAAACTGCCGTCTTCGTTGGCCGCCTTTGAGCGCGTGGTCGAGGCGATGGCGAAGGCGTCTTGCGCTTCGCGCGTGAAGCCGTACTTGGCCACGCACAGCTCGGCGAAAACGCCCATGGCCTTGCCGCGCTCGTAGGCGTCTTCCAGGCCGTCGATGGCCATGTGGTCAAACATTTGCGCCGCGCCGTAGCGCACGCCTTTGCGCGCGAACATCAGGTGCGGCGCGTTGGTCATGCTTTCCATGCCGCCCGCGACCATCACGCTGGCGCTGCCTGCCACCAGCATGTCGTGCGCGAACATGGCCGCGCGCATGCCGCTGCCGCACATCTTCGTCAGCGTCACAGCGCCGGCGCTGTCGGGCAGGCCGGCGCGGCGCATGGCTTGCCGTGCAGGCGCCTGGCCCTGGCCGGCCATGAGGCAGTTGCCCATCAACACTTCGTCCACCGCGTCACCGGGCACGCCAGCGCGCTCTACTGCGGCCTTGATGGCCACGGCGCCTAACTCCCAAGCTGAGAGGGTTGAGAAGTCGCCTAACAAACCACCGATGGGTGTGCGGGCTGCGGAAACGATGACGATGGCGTCGCTCATGGTGATGCTCCTTGGGTCAGGGGTGGATGGG
>JANOJR010000619.1:0-38768 GCA_031418855.1 Rubrivivax sp. | reverse complement strand
GTGAGGTACTGGAAGACGCGCAGGAAGCCGAGCTCGGGGCTCAGGGTCATCAACCACTGCGACAGGCTAAGCAGCATCGGCGTCTTTCATGATCGCTTGCACCACACGCGGCATGCCCATGAAGCGTGAGCCTTTGATGAGCAGCGAGGCAGCAGCCGGCGCTTCATTGAGCGCGTCGATCAAAGCCGGCGCGTCGGTGAAGTGGCGCGCGCTCGCGCCGAACGCCTGCGCGGTGCTAACACTCAACGCACCGGCGCACCAGAGGTGCTCGATGCCCTCGGCACGCGCCAGTGCACCGGAGTCGGCGTGGAACTGCGGGCCCTGGGTGCCGACTTCGCCCATGTCCCCAAGCACCAGCCAGCGTGGTGCGGGAAGTGTGGCCAAGACCTCGATGGCCGCAGCCACCGAGTCGGGGTTGGCGTTGTAGCTGTCATCGACCAGCGTGAACTCGCGACCGCCCCGGCGCAGCTTGTGCAGTGCCGAGCGGCCACGCACGGCGCGGAAGTCCTGGATGCCTTGCACGACGGCGGCGAGCGGCGCGCCGAGTGCCAGCGCAGTAGCTGTGGCAGCCAGCGCATTCTTGGCGTTATGTCGGCCAGGCATGGCCAGTGTGAGGGTGGCGTCGCCATGGGGCGTGTGCAGCGCAATCGTCCAGTGCTCGCCAGTCCAGGTGGCGGTGCCGTGCACGTTGGCCTGGGTATCGGGCACGTCAAGCGCGAAGTCGACGACCTGGCGCGCGCCGGCGAGTTCACGCCACAGTGGTGTGAAGGTGTCGTCAGCCGGGATGACCACCGTGCCGCTGGCGCCCAGCGCTGCAATCGCCGCGCCGTTTTCACGCGCCACCGCCTCCACGCTGTGCATGAATTCCTGGTGCTCACGTTGCGCGTTATTCACCAGCACCACCGTGGGCGCGGCCAGGGCCGAGAGCCGGGCGATTTCACCGGGCTGGTTCATACCAACTTCAAGCACGGCCACGCGGTGGCTCAGCGCGTCGTCCTGGCGCAGGCGCAAGAGCGTGAGCGGCAGACCGATGTGGTTGTTGAAGTTGCCCTGCGTGGCCAGCGCACACGCGCCCTGCCAGGCGCGCAGGATGCTGGCCACCATCTGCGTGACGGTGGTCTTGCCGTTGCTGCCGGCCACCAGTGCTATCGGCAGATGCAAGCGGTGGCGCCAGGCGGCGGCGAGCTCTTGCAGGGCCAGGCCACTGTCGGCCACCTGCAAGCCTGGCAGTCCGGCCTCGACCAAGCCAGCTTCGGCCAAGGCGGCGGCCGCACCGGCGGCGCGCGCTTGCGCCAGGAAGGCGTGGCCGTCGAAGTTGTCACCGCGCAGGGCGACGAAGAAGTCCCCCGGCTGCAGGCTGCGCGTGTCGCTGTGCACGCGGCTGAGTTCGGTGTGGCCGTCGCCCACGAGCACAGAGTGCGGCAGTAGCGCGTGGGCTTGCGCCAGCGTCATCATGCGGCGCACCCCGCACGCTGGCGCAGCGCGGCTTGGGCCGCGAGCGCGTCGGAGAAGGGCCGGCGCACACCGGCGACTTCCTGGTAGTCCTCGTGGCCCTTGCCGGCGATGAGCACGATGTCCTCGTCAGCCGCCTGCGTCAGCGCGTGAGCGATGGCTTCGCCGCGATCTTCGATGACGTCCACGCCGTCTTCGCGCGCGATGCCCGCCAGCAGCTGCGCCAGGATATGGCTGGGCGCTTCGCTGCGCGGGTTGTCGCTGGTGAGCACCACGCGCGCGGCCAGCCGCGAGGCGATAGCGCCCATCAAAGGCCGCTTGCCGGGGTCGCGGTCACCGCCGCAGCCGAACACGCACCACAGCGCGCCATGCTGCGCCTGTGCTAACGGCTGAAGTGCGTGCAACACTTTTTCCAACGCATCGGGTGTGTGGGCGTAGTCGACGATGGTCGTGGGCTTGCGCGCGCCGCTCACGGTTTGCATTCGCCCGGGCACGGGCGTGAGCATCGGCAGCACGGCCACGGCGTCAGCCAGCGGCACGCCCAAAGCGCGCAAGCCGCCGATCACCAGCAGCAAGTTGCTGGCGTTGTAGTCACCCACGAGCTGACTGCGCAGGGGCACGCATTGGCCGCCTTCAGCGACGTCAAATGCCAGCTCGCCGTTGATGTAGTGCAGGCCCACGCCGCGCAGCCGCGCCGGGCCTTGCAGTGCCACCGTCCATAGCTGCAAGCCCGTGCCAGCCAGCTCGGTGGCCAGCGCCGCGCCCTGTTCGTCGTCGCTGTTGATCACCGCCGCACGCAGCCCCGGCCAGTCAAACAGCGCGCGCTTGGCAGCCCAGTAGGCGGCCATGCTGCCGTGGTGGTCGAGATGGTCTTGCGTGAAGTTGCTGAGCAACGCGACGTCGATGTGTGTGCCTTGCAGCCGCTGCTCCGTGATGCCGATCGACGAGGCCTCGATGGCGCAAGCGGCAAAGCCAGCGTCGGCGAAGCGACGAAAGGCGGCGTGCAAGCGCACCGGGTCGGGTGTGGTCAGGCCCGTGCTTTCAACACGCGCTGTCTCGCCGATGCCCAGCGTGCCCACGACACCGCAGCGCCGCCCCAGCAGCGACAGCGCCTGCGCCAGCCACCACGTGGTGGAGGTCTTGCCGTTGGTGCCGGTGACGGCCAGTACCGACAGCTGCTGGCTGGGCCGGCCGAAGAACTGGTGCGCGACAGCGCCAGCCTCGCGCTTGAGGCCGGGCAACGCGGCGATGCGTGCGTCGTCAAAGCCCCAGGCCTGCACGCCCTCGGCTTCGACCAGGCAGGCCGCAGCGCCGGCTTGCAAGGCAGGTGCCACAAACGCCCGGCCGTCGTGCATCGCGCCGGGCCAGGCGATGAAGCCGTCGCCGGGCTCGACACGCCGACTGTCACTGCGCAAGCTGCCACGCACTTGGGCCGTTAGCCACGACGCTGCGGCGCCCGCGCTGTGGAGCTGGGTCAAGGGCACCTAGAAGCTCTCCGGCTCAGCGGGCGGCGTGGGCTTGTTGCTGATCAGCGCCTTGACCTCGATGTCGGGCTGCACGTTCATCATGCGCAGCGTTTGCTGCACAACCTGGCTGAACACGGGCGCGGCGACATCACCGCCGTAGAAGATGCCTTTGCTCGGCTCGTCAACCATCACCGCCACCACGATGCGCGGGTTGTTCACGGGCGCCAGGCCCACAAACCACGCGCGGTATTTGCTGGTGTAGCTGCGGCCCTCTTGCTTGCGCGCGGTGCCGGTTTTTCCGCCCACCGAATAGCCGATGGCCTGCGCTTTGGGCGCGGTGCCGCCGGGGCCTGCAGCCATCAACAACATCTGGCGCACCTCGCGCGCCGTCTTGACCGAGAGCACGCGTTGACCAGGCACTTGCGCGGCGCTGGCGGCACCTTCGTGGCGCAGCATGGTCAGCGGGATGACTTCACCGTCGCGCGCAAACACGGTGTAGGAACGCGCCAACTGAAAGAGGCTGGCCGAGAGGCCGTAGCCGTAGCTCATGGTCGCCTGCTCGATCGGCCGCCAGCTCTTGTACGGGCGCAGCCGGCCCGTCACCGCACCGGGGAAATCGATCTGCGGCTTCTGCCCAAAGCCGACCTGGGCGAAGGTTTCCCACATCTCACGCGCAGGCATCTGCATGGCCAGTTTCACCGTGCCGACGTTGCTGGATTTCTGGATCACTTCGGCCAGGCTCAGCTCGCCATGCGGGTGCGAATCGGAGATGGTGTGTGCGCCCATGGTGAGCTTGCCCGGCGCCGTCTGGATGCGTGAAGCGGGCGTGTAGCCGTGGTGTTCCAGCGCCAGTGCGGCGGTAAAGGGTTTCATCGTCGAGCCGGGCTCGAAGACGTCGGTCATGGCGCGGTTGCGCAGCTGCTCGCCCGACAACTTATGGCGCAGCGCCGGGTTGTAGCTGGGGTAGTTGGCCAGTGCCAGTACTTCGCCGGTTGTGACGTCGAGCACGACCACACTGCCGGCCTTGGCACCATGCTGCGCCACGGCGTCGCGCAGGCGCTGGTAGGCGAAGAACTGCACCTTGGAGTCGATCGACAGGGTGATGTCGCGGCCGTTGACGGCGTCGGTCTGGTCGACGATGTCTTCGATGACGCGGCCCAGGCGATCTTTCATCACGAAGCGTGAGCCGTCGCGGCCTTGCAGGTCTTTCTGGAAGCCGAGCTCGATGCCTTCGCGGCCCTGGTCGTCGATGTCGGTGAAGCCCACCACGTGCGCGGCGGCTTCGCCCTCGGGGTACTTGCGCCGGTACTCCTGCACCTGGTGCACGCCCTTGATCTTCAGCGCCTTGACTTGCGCGGCCACGTCGTCGTCAAGCTGGCGGCGCAACCAGGCGAATTTTGGGTTGGCCTCGAGCTTGTCGGCCAGCTCTTCAGGCTTCATGCCCAGCAGCTTGAGCAAGGCTTTGCGCTGCACGGCGTCGGCCTGGAAGTCCTTGGGGATCATCCACAGCGAAGGCACGGGGATCGAGCTGGCCAGCAAGAGGCCATTGCGGTCGTAAATACGGCCGCGGCTGGCCGGCAGTTCGATCGTGTGGGCGTAGCGCTTTTCGCCCTGCATCAAGTAGAAATCGGTCTTGATGATCTGGATGTAGGCAGCGCGGCCGATGAGCACCAGGAAGGCCATGCCGACCATGGCCACCACCAGGCGCGAACGCCAGGGCGGCGTTTTTTCGGCCAGCAGCGGGCTGGTGGCGTAGTTGACGTCTTGGCGGCTCACTTGGTGGCTCCCGACGCCGCGTCATCCACAAAGTGCGTCGCCCCGGGCACGGCGGTGGCCATCTTCAGCCGCTCGCGCGCCACTTTGTCGACACGCAGGTGCGTGGCCTGCGCCTGGCGTTCGCTATCCAGGCGCTTGTAGTCGATGTCGAGCTGGTGCTGCTGGTTACGCGCGCTGTCGAGCGCGGCAAAAACACGACGCGACTCGTACGAGACCTTCACCAGGTAGAGGCAGCTGCCCATCAAAACCGCCAGCAAGAGCAGGTGCAGCTTGGTCACTGGAGCACCTCAGCTTCGGCGTTAGCACGCTCAGCCACGCGCAGCATGGCCGAGCGCGCGCGCGGGTTGGCGCGCACCTCATCATCACTGGCACGGGTGCGGCCCAGGGAGATCAAACGCATGGCCTTGGCCGGGGCGAACGGCGCGCGGCGGTCCACCACCTCGCGGCTTTCGCGCGCGATGAATTGCTTGACGATGCGGTCTTCCAGCGAATGAAAGCTGATGACCACCAGGCGGCCGCTCGGCGCCAGCAGCGCCAGCGCGGCGGCCAGGCCCTGCTCTAGCGCTTCGAGCTCGGCGTTGACGAAAATCCGTAGAGCTTGAAAGGTGCGTGTGGCGGGGTCTTGCCCCGGCTCGCGGGTCTTGACGACACGAGCCACGAGTGCGGCGAGCTCACCCGTGCGCTGCACCGGCTGCCCGCCCTCGCGGCGAGCCACAAGCGCCTTTGCAACCTGGCCAGCAAACCGTTCTTCGCCATAGTCCTTCACCACCTGGGCAATCAATCGCTCGTCGGCGCGGGCCAGAAACTCGGCCGCGGTTTCGCCACGGCTGGTGTCCATGCGCATGTCCAGCGGCGCGTCAAAACGAAAGCTGAAACCGCGCTCGGGGGTGTCGATCTGCGGCGAGCTCACCCCCAGGTCGAGCAGCACGCCGTGGACGCGCCGGATGCCCATGCCTTCAAGCTCGGCGCGCATGTCGGCAAAGCTCGCGTGGCAGATGGCAAAACGCGGGTCACCGGCCAGCGCGGCGGCGGCTTCAATCGCCTGCGGGTCTTTGTCGAAGGCGATCAGGCGCCCCGCCGGCGCCAGGCGCTCGAGCACGGCGCGCGCGTGGCCACCGCGGCCGAAGGTGCCGTCGACGTAAGTGCCCTCAGGCGCCGTCACCAGCGCGTCGACCGCTTCGGCTAACAAGACAGCGGTGTGCACAGCAGCACTCATCGGATGACGATATTGCGCACCGCTTCGGGCCGCCCGGCGGCGATGAGCGCGGCTTCGCGTTCGCCGTAGCGGGCGTTGTCCCACAATTCAAAGTTGGACCCCACGCCCATGAACTTCACGTCTTTGTCCAGGCCGGCCCAGGCCCGCAGCTCTTGCGGGATGAGCACGCGCGAGCCCGAGTCGATTTCAACGTCAGTCGCGCTGCCGATGTACAGCCGGCGCCAGCCTTCGTTGTCGATGCTCAGCGCGTTGAGCTCGGCCTCGAACTTCTCCCACACCGGCAGCGGGAAGAGCGACAGGCAGCCGTCGGGGTTCTTCGCCACCACCAACTGGCCTGCGGCCTTGGCGACCAGCTCGTCGCGGTACCGCGCAGGCACAGTCAGACGCGACTTTTGGTCTAGCGTCAGTACCGGCCCACCACGGAAGTTGAAAGAAGTCACTTGACCCACTCTGAGACACTTTTCCCCACTTTACCAAATTGGCAGGGGCCAGGTCAACCGCGTGGGCGGCAAAAAATTAGTCGAATCAAGGACTTACCAACGCAATCGCAAGCAACTGTCTGGCAAAAAAATCGTTCTAAATCGGGGACTTGAAGGGTGATGTGAAAGTTCAGCCTGAAGAGGCTGGCGCGGCATCGGGTCAAACCCGAGGGCCGCGCAAGTCGCATCGGGCACGGGCAGCGCTCGCACAATGTCGGCCATGGACCACCTCAAGCTCCCCCCGCCGCCACTCTCGCCCCTGCTCAACCTCAGCGTCGACGTCGGCGGCGCGCTCGACGTCGGCGTCGGCGCGTTTGGCCGCCGGCGCATGGTCAGCATCCTTGGCGGCAGCTTCGCAGGCGCGCTGGGCCAGGGGCGCATCTTGCCGGGCGGCGCGGACTGGCAGCTCGTGGTGCAAGACGGCACGGCCGCGCACCTGGACGCGCGCTACGTGCTGGAGTTCGACGACGGGGCGCTTGTCTACGTGCACAACTCGGCCTTGCGCGTGGCCACAGCCGAGATCTCGGCGGCCTTGATGCGCGGCGAGGTGGTGCCCGACGAGGCCGTGTACTTCCGCTGCCAGCCGCGTTTCGAGACCGCTGCGCCGCATCTGGCCTGGCTGATGCAGCGCCAGTTCATCGGCACGGGCGTGCGCCGCCCAGCCAGCGTGCACTTAAGTTTTTTCACGGTGGACTGAACGCGGCCATGCTCGACAACGACCCGCTCTACAAACTGCGCCACGCGCTCCTGGGGCTGATGCTGGCGCTGGGCCTTTCAGTACCGCTCGCGGCCTGGCTGGGGAGCGTGCTAACTGGCTTGTTCGTAGACAGCTACGGCGCGCGCGTGGCGGTGTACAGCGTGCTGCTGGTGTACGTCATCGCTGGCGCGGTGATGCTCTTCATCAAGGTCGCCCAGCATGAGACGCGGCCGCTCAATGCCGGGCGATTGTTGATGTGGCTGGCCAGCCTGTGGTGCTGGCCTTTGTTGCTGCTGCGCCGGGGCGGCGCCGAGAAAACACCCGATCAGAACGCGTAGTTCGAGCGGGACGTCAGAACGGATAGTGTCGCGGCGCCGTTTGAAGCGTGATCCAGCGCAGCTCGGTGAACTCATGCACTCCCGCCTTGCCGCCAAAGCGGCCCATGCCCGAGCCTTTGACGCCGCCGAAAGGCATTTGCGCTTCGACGTGCACCGTGGGGCCGTTGACATGGCAGATGCCTGATTCGATGCGCCGCGCCACGTTCCAGGCACGCGCCACGTCACGGCCGAAGACGGCGGCAGACAGGCCGTACTCGTTGTCGTTGGCACAAATCACCGCTTCGTCGACACCGTCCACACGCACGATGCACTTCACCGGGCCGAAGGTCTCTTCAGCGTAGATGCGCATGGCGGGGGTGACGTGGTCGAGCAGCGTGGCCGGCATCAAGGTGGAGTCGGCCTTGCCGCCGCACACCAGCTTGGCGCCCTTGGCCAGCGCGTCGTCGATGAGCGCGTTGCAATGTTCCACCGTGCTCATGCCGATGACCGAACCCAGCACCACCGGCTCAGGCTTGCGCGGGTCACCCAGCGGCAGGCCGCGCGCCTTCTTCGCGAAGAGGGCCACGAAGTCGTCGGCGACCTTGGCGTCGACGATGAAGCGCTCGGTGGACATGCAGATTTGCCCGCTGTTGGCAAAGGCGCCGAAGGCCGCAGCGTTCACCGCGTCGTCAAGGTCGGCGTCGTCCAGCACCAGCATGGGCGCCTTGCCGCCGAGTTCCAGCACCACGGGTTTGAGGTACTAAAAGAGCCCAGGGTCAGGTCTTGCAATCCAGCATCCAACGCGCCACTTCTAATGGCTTGAACGCGGCCTTGTTTCAGTTCAAACGCAGTCCCGTTTCAGCGTCGAACAGGTGCAGTCGTTCGGCAGGCAAGCGCACCGCCAACCGATCACCCGGACGCACCGACGAACGTGGTGCAAGCACACGCAGCCGCTGCGCATCGAAGCTGCCGATCAACAGCGACGTCGTACCCAGATGCTCACAGACTTCGACGTCGAGCCAGCCCTGTGCGCCGGGAGAAGACAGGTCGGCGAGCAACTCGACATGGTCAGGCCGAATGCCGGCCTTGAGCAGCCGGCCCTGGGCGAGGCCGGCCAGCCCGGCACCTTCGATCGACAGACCCGCACCGCAAAGTGTGCTGCCTTCAACCCTGACGTCCAGGACATTCATTTCCGGCGAGCCGACAAAGGTCGCCACGTAGAGGTTGGTTGGCCGGTCGAAGATCTCCAGCGGCGGACCGACCTGCTGCACGCGGCCGTCGCGCATGACGACCACCTGATCGGCCAGCGTCATGGCCTCTGTCTGGTCGTGGGTGACGTAGATCATGCTCTTGCCGATGCGCCGGTGCAGCTTGAAGATCTCTTCGCGCATCTGCACACGCAGCTTGGCGTCCAGGTTGGACAGCGGCTCGTCGAGCAGGAACACCTCGGCGTCGCGCACGATGGCACGGCCCAGTGCGACACGTTGCATCTGGCCACCCGAGAGTTGTTTGGGCCGGCGCTCAAGCAAATCGGTCAGGCCCAGCAGCTTGGACGCGGTGGCCACGCGCGATGTGATGTCGGCCTCGGCCACACCGCGGATGCGCAGGCCGAAGCCGAGGTTCTCGCGCACCGACTTGTGCGGGTACAGCGCGTAGTTCTGGAACACCATCGCAATGTCGCGGTCCTTGGGGTCCAACTGCGTGACATCGCGGCCACCGATCGTGATGCGGCCCTGGCTCACCGTCTCCAGCCCCGCCACCATGCGCAGCGTCGTCGTCTTGCCGCAGCCCGATGGGCCCAGCAGCACGGTGAAGCCGCCGTCGGGCAGCACCAGGTTGACATCGTTGACGACGGCGACTTCGCCGAATCGTTTGTGGACATGTTCGAGTTGCACGACGGACATCGGTCTACCTTCTTGTTGGCAGTGTTGCCTGCAGTGGCGGTGGGAGGTGCAACACGATTCAACCCTTGATGCTGCCTGCGGCCATGCCGCGCACGAGATGGCGCCGCACGAGCACCGAGAACAGCACCACCGGTGCCATCACCATGGTGCCGGCAGCGGCCATGCGGCCCCATTCCCAACCCACGTACTGGATGAAGCCGACGATGGCCACCGGCGCGGTCGAGGCCTGGGTGCGTGTGAGGATCAACGCGAAGAAGAAGTCGTTCCATGCGCCTATGAAACAGATCACTGCGGTGGCCGCGAGGCCGGGGCCGGTGAGCGGCAGCGTGATGCTGGCGAACGTCTTCCAGGTGCTGCAGCCGTCGATCGCCGCGGCCTCTTCCAGCTCACGCGGCACGGCGTCAAAGAAGGGTTTCATCATCCAGATGACGAAGGCCAGGCTGAAGGTTAGGTAGACGATCACCAGGCCCAGCCGCGTGTCGTGCAGCTCCAGATAGCGGAAGGCCAGGAACAGCGGGATCGTGAAGGCCACGGGTGGCGCCATTCGGGTGACCAGGATCCACAGGCCAACGCGGCGCGACACGCCGGCTCGCATGCGCGACAAGGCGTAGGCCGCGGGCACGCCGACCAGCATCGCCAGCGCCGTGGCGCTGGTGGCGGTAACGATGCTGTTGATGAAGGAGAACGGGAAGGTGCCCTTCCACACCGCGGTGTAGTGCTCCAGCGTCGGCGTGAAGAGCAGTGCGCCGTCGAAGATGTCGGCGCGCGGCTGGAAGGAAAGTTTGATCAGCCAGAAGAACGGGAACAGCACCAGGCCCAGCAGCAGCAGCGTCACAGCGTCGCCGGCCCAGTTCGGGTGGCGTTGCCGCCATGGCAAACGTGTTTGCAGCGGCGTGTCGCTGGCCATGGCGATCGGCGTCGTGATCGGCGTTTTGACGGGCCCGGCGGTCGCCGTGCCGAGCGGCCCTGGCTCAGGATGCATCGCTGTGCGCTGGCTGGGTCATGCGATAGATGACGTAGGTGATGATGAAGATGGCGGCCATCATCAGTGTGGCAATCGCGCTGCCGTAGCCCCACAACGAGAAGGTGAAGACCTGGCGGTAGGCGTAGTAGTTGGTGACCTCGGTGACTTCGCCGGGCCCACCGTCGGTCATGATGTAGATCAGCGGAAAGGCTTTCACACTGTCGATCAGAATGAACAGCCCCGCCACCACCAGCGTGGGCATGATCGATGGCAGCCGCACATGCCAGAAGATCTGCCAGCCGTTGGCGCCATCGATGCGTGCCGCCTCGATGGGGCTCTCGGGCACCATCTGCAACGCCGCCAGCGCCATCAGCATCGCAAACGGAAAATGCTGCCAGGTGCTGGCCACGACGATGGCCCAGAGTGCCGTGTCGGGGTTGGTCAGCAGCGGCCCCACCGCCATGCCCAGCGCCGCCAGCAGCCGGTGCAGCGGGCTGATGTCGGGCGTCAGCAAGGCCAGCCAGGTGATGCCCACCACGATGGGCGGCAGCACCATGGGCACCAGCATCGCCGAGCGTGCGACGCTGCGCACAGCGGTGTCGGTATGCAGCAGCAGGGCCACGGCCAGACCCATGCCGAGTTGCAGCACGACCGAGGCGATCGACAGCTTCAGCTGCACCTGCACCGAGTGCATCAGGCGCTCGTCCTCGAACACCGCGGCGTAGTTGGACAGTGGCTGCGAAAAGTTCCAGATCGTCTCTGGCGCGGCCAGGTTCATCGGCGTCAGCGAGGTCACCCAGAGGAAGAAGATCGGTGCCGCGGTGAGCGTGGCCATGAGCAGCAAGGCCGGCGCCATGCCCCACCACAACGCGCGCTCGCGGCGCTCGGCCCAGGGCGTGATCTTCACCTGCGCGTTGCCCGACGGCTTGAGTGGTGGTGCCAGGGCTTGGGCCATCGCGTCAGAGCTTCACGCCGGCGCGTTTGAGGTCGGCCATCACCGCCGTCTGCGCCTGGTTCATCGATTCCTTGGCGCTCATCTGGCCGGTGATGATGCGGCCCAGGGCCTGATTGATCTGCACGTTGACCTGCGGATACACCGGCACGGTGCGGTACTTCATGTGCCCTTGCTCGCCGAGCTTGATGGTGTCGAGCACCAGGCGGCCGGTGTCCACGCCGTTGACCATGATGAGCTTTTGGTAGTCGGGGGACTCAAAGACCGAGCGCCGTGTCACCGAACCCAGGTTGCGCTCCTTGACCAGCTTGGCAAACATGGCCTTGGACGTGGCCCAGCCGATGAAGGCCCAGGCCGCGTCCTTGTTGCGCGAGCCGGCAGGGATGCCCCAGCCATGCGCAGCGATACCCGGGAAGCGCCCTTTTGGTCCACGTGGATAGAGGCCAAAGCGCAAGGTGCGTGCGACCTTGGACTCCGGCGTGGCGTGGTAGGTGCCGCCGACATGCGTGACCAGCGACAGGTTGGCCTTGCCCGAGCGCAGCAGCTCCTGCGTCTGCCCATACGACATGCCCGCGGCGCCGGCCGTGCTGTACTTGCCGACGATGCGCGACAGCTGTTCGGCGGCGTGGATGGCCTCAGGTGTGGCCAGCGTGGGCATCAGGTCGTCGGGCGGCGCACGAAAGACATTGCCGCCGTAGCCCTGCAGGAAGGGTGGATACCAGAAGCCCCAATGGTTGTCGGCGAGAAAGCCATCCACGCCGTCCTTCTTGTGCAGCGTGGCTGCGGCCTTTTCCAGCTCGTCAAAGGTGTCGGGCATTTGCAGGCCGTTGGCCTGCAGCAGGTCGTAGCGCGTGGCAATCGCCATCGCCGAATCTGTGACCCAGGGCACGCCAAATCCAGCGCCCTTGCTGTCGCGCAAGGGGCTTACCGCGCCGGTCAGGAAGTCCGCGAAGTCGTAGTCCGCCGGAGTCTTGTTGGGGTCGCTGAGGAAGGGCTCCAGCGGCGCGAACCAGCCGTTGCCGATCCAGCGGTTGGTGAAGACAAAGGTGATGTTGAGCACATCGAAGCCAGCGCCTTTGGTCGACAGCTCCAGGTCGGCACGCTGGTTGTAGATCTGGAAGCCCGGGGTGTCGTAGTTCACCTTGGCGCCGCTCAGGGCCTCGAACTCGGCGATGTAATTGGACAGCGCCACCGGATAGGCCGCGCTCCAGCACGACACGTTGAGCGTGACGCCCGCATAGCGCTTGCTCTGGCTTAGCACTGCCGGGACAGCCAGACAGGCTGCACCGGCCGCGATAAGCCGGGCGCCCGAGCGCATCGCGCCGCGCCGCGTGATGGTCGCTGGCATGGCTGGCGCAACGGTCGTGGTGGCGGTGGTGCACGGCACGAGGGCTGAGGGGACATCGCTCATTCAAAGTCTCCAGGTGCCGTTGCGATCGACGAGGTTGCAGTGGGCGGGTCTGAAAGCATCCTTCTCAGCACGGACCCGCTGCGCAATGGTAGCGTTGTCATGATCGAGCCGTCAATGAGGATTTCACTGAGAGGCGGAACACCAGGTTTGACGTCTGAGGTGGCAGGCACTTTCGTAGATGTACCTGTGGAAATGATCGGGTTTTTACGTAACCAGGACGATGGCATTTAAATTGACAGCGCTACCATATGGGCCTAGCATCAACACACAGCCTCTTACAACGAAATGCCCACCGAGAGACGCACCATGAATATTGGCAACCGCTTTGTACCCACCGCGCTGGCCCTTGCGGCAGCCATGGCCACCACGCTGGCGGCGCGCCCGGCCCGCGCGCAGGACGCCGGCAAAGGCAGCGAGGTCACGGTGACCGGCTCACGCATCAAAGGTGGCGTCGAAGCGGCGGCCTTGCCAGTGCACCTGATCACGGTGGAGGAGCTGCGCCAGCAGGGCTCGCCGATCATGGTCGAGCTCGTCAAAGCGCTGCCTGAAGTGGCCGGGGTGATGGGTGACTCCAACCAGTTCGCACCGGAACGCGGCCAGGGCATGGAGGGCTCGGGCGGCATCAACCTGCGCGGCCTGGGGCCCAACCGCACCTTGATCCTGCTCAACGGCCACCGCCTGCCGCTGACCTCGGGCTACATCAACAACTCGCACAACATCCCGACGGCTGCGCTGGGCCGCGTCGAGGTACTGCGCGACGGTGCCGCAGCGACCTATGGTTCAGACGCTATTGGCGGCGTGGTGAACTTCATCACGAAGAAAAACGTCAACGGCTTCGAGGGCGGCGCGAGCTTTCGCGACATCCGCGGCGCCAAGGGCGACTTCGACGCCGAGCTGACCTGGGGCAAGTCCAACGAGCGTTTCAGCGTGCTCTTGGCGGCGGGCTTTCAACATCGCTCGGAACTGCAGGTGTTGGACCGCAAGTGGTCGCCGCTTCCCTATGCGCAGAACCCGAACGCCGGCTGGTCGTTTTCGGTCAACCCGAGCCAGTTTGTGCCGGTCGGGCCGGTCGGACCCAATGGCACCTTGGGCGCGACCGGTGCACGTGCCGTGGACTCCGGCTGCGCACCGCTGGGCGGCGTACAGCCCTTCGCCGGCTTCTGCGTGCAGCAGTTCACCGTGTGGGAGAACCTGGTCGAGAAGCAGGACAGCTACCAGCTCTTCGGCCGCGTCGACGCCGAACTCGGCAAGTCCACACGCATGTTCGCGGAGGCCTACTTCGCCAACTCCCACGTACCCCATGTCGGCTATCCGCCCTCGTTCAACCAGCCCAAGCCGGTGACCGAGACCGTGCTGCCGTCCAACATCAATCCGGCGACCTATGTTGCGGGCACCAGCCCGCGGCTGTTCAACAACTGGTTTGTGCCGATCACCAACCCGGGCCTGGCGGCTTACGCGGCGGCCAACCCGTCGCAGTTCCCCGCCGGCAGCACGGGCATCTTCATCCCCATTGGCCAATGGCGGCCGTACTTCGTGGGTGGCAACCCGCTGTACGACGGCGGCGGCGGCTTTGGTGTGCGCAAGCAAGACGAGTTCCGCCTCTCCGCCGGCCTGAGCGGCGAATGGGGCAATGGGCTGGATTGGGAGGCAACGGCCACCTTCGGCCAGAACAAGCATTACCTCAAGGGCGCAGACACCGCGGGCACCAAGCTGCAGCTGGCATTGCGCGGCCTGGGCGGCGCCAACTGCGACTTCCGCACCGGCACACCAGGCGTGGGCGGCTGCCAATGGCTCAACCCGATGTCCAACGCCATCGCCGGTGCACCGAACCATGGTGCGCCCAGCAACCCCGGCTACAACGCGGCAGTGGCCAATACCAAGGAACTCGCGGCCTGGTTGATGCAGGATCAGGAGTCCTGGCTGACCTCGCGCGTGATCGAGATCGGCGGCAGTGTGAGCGGGCAATTGAGCAGCCTCAAGCTCGGCGGCGGCGCACCTTCATGGGTGGCCGGCGCACAGTTCCGGCGCAATGAGTTCAGCTCGACCTACAGCCGCTTCGCCGACCGCGCGCAGGTGCCTTGCCTGAATTCCGCGCTGAACATTCCCGGGGCCGACAACTGCACGCCAACACCGAACACGCCGCTGGGTCTGGCGGTGGCCAACAACGCGGTCGATGTCGCGGCCAACGTGGCTTCGGTCTTTGGTGAGCTCGAGCTGCCCCTGTCCAAGCTCGTCAACCTGAACGCGGCGGCGCGCTTCGAAGACTATGGCGCGAAGGGCGGCAATACCTTCAACCCGCAGCTGCGCGGCAAGTTCCAGGCGCAGGAATGGCTCGCCTTGCGCGGTTCTGTGGGCAGCACCTTCCGCGCACCCCCGGTGACACAGCTCAATGCCGACGACGCCGCAACGACGCTGCAGAACGTACTGGGCACCTTCCGCGCCGCCGACCTCATCGGCAACCCGAAGTTGAAGCCCGAGACCTCCAAGACTTACAACGTCGGCGTGCTCGTCAACTTCGGCGGCTTCGAGGCCGCCATCGACCACTACAACTATGAGGTCGACGACATCATCACCAACGAACCCTTGAACAACGTGGTGGCCGCACTGTTCCCCAACGGCGCAGCGGGCGCCAACAACTGCGGCACGCTGGACCCGGCCTTCATCGCCAGCCACTTCGTGTTTGCGGGGGCATGCTCGGCGGCCAATCTGACGCGGGTGCTGCTCAGCCGCATCAACGGGCCCACGGTGACGATCAGTGGCGTGGACCTCAAGCTCAGCCATCTGTTCCGCGGCGTGGTGGGCGGTGACCTCAAGCTCGGTGTGGGTGCCAACGCGATCCAGAAGTACCGCTACGGCGCTTTCACCGCCGGCTCGCTCGAGATACCGGCGCTGAATGCGATCGGCAAGCTCAACGTCGGCACCTTGGCGCACCCGCTGCCGCGCACCAAGATCCACGCCTACGCCAACTACAGCAGCAAGGGCTTCAATGTGCGCTGGACGACACGCCACAACTCCGCGTACACAGACCCACGCACAACGCCGGATGTCAACGGCTACAAGATCCCATCGACCACGCTGCACGACCTGTCATTGCAAGTCGAGGGGCCCTACCGCACAACGCTGTCGCTGACGGTCAACAACCTGTTCGACAAGGACCCGGCGTTTGCGCGCACCGAGTACAGCTACGACGCGCTGACCGGTGACCCGCTGGGCCGCACCGTCAAACTCGCGATGCGCATGCGCTTCTGATGGCGCAGCCGCCGCGCTCCCATCAGCGGTCGATACCCAAGCAGACACCAGAGCCGACATGACACTGACCATCGCCGACATCAGCACGCTGTCCTGCTCTGCGGGCTGGCGCAACTACTCCTTCGTCAAGCTGCAGTGCAGCGATGGCAGCGTGGGCTGGAGCGAGTTTGACGAAGGCTTCGGCAACCCCGGCATCAGCGCCATCATCGGCCAGCTCAGGCCGCGCCTGCTGGGCCGCCCGGTATTGCAGCATGAGCGCCTGCTGCAAGAGCTGCACTGCGCGACTCGGCCGGGTTCGGGCGGTGTCGTCGGCCAGGCGCTGGGCGCGATCGAAAACGCGCTGCTCGACGCCAAAGGCAAGGCATGGGGCGTGCCCTGCCACGAGCTGCTCGGCGGGCGCATACGCGACCGCGTGCGCTGCTACTGGTCGCATTGCGGCACCTGGCGTATCAGCCGGCCACTGCACTACACACCGGTGATCACGCACATCGATGGTGTCAAGGCGCTTGGCCGCGAAGTGCGCGAGCGCGGCTTCTCGGCGCTCAAGACCAACGTCTACACCTACGAGGACGGCAAGCCCAAGGGCTGGGCCACCGGCTGGGGCATTCCCTTCGCGCCCGAGCTCAATGTCGAGCGCAAGCTGGCGCTGGGCTTGCGCGAGCATCTGCAGGCGTTTGCCGAAGGCGCGGGGCCCGATGTGGACATCCTGCTCGACCTCAACTTCAACGCCAAGACAGAGGGCTACCTTCGCATCCTGCGGGCCATCGCCGACCTGGACTTGAGCTGGATCGAACTCGACACGCTCAACGCCAAAGCGCTGGGCTATCTGCGCAGCCAAAGCCGCCACCCCATCGCCTCGGGCGAGACGCTAATAGGCCTGGCGCAGTTCCTGCCTTTCTTCGAAGCGCAGGCGCTGGACGTGGCCATCATCGACGTGCCCTGGAACGGCGCCTGGCAGTCCATGAAGATCGCCGCAGCGGCGGCGGCCTACGAGGTCAACGTTGGCTGCCACAACTTCTACGGCCACCTGTGCACGATGATGAACCTGCACTTCTGCGCCGCGGTGCCCAACCTGCGCATCATGGAAACCGACGTCGACCGCATCGCCTGGGACCACGAGCTGTTCACGCATGTGCCCGAGTTCCACGACGGCCACCTCGTCGTGCCAGACCGCCCGGGCTGGGGCACCGAACCCAACGAAGCGGCGCTGCTGGCGCATCCGCCCAACCGCGGCGTCAACGCCATCGGCCTGATCACCTATGGCCAGCCCTAGGAGCGTGGGCGGCGAACCGAGAATGGCACCGCGATGAACCCGATGGTCTACGCGATCCCGGTGTTCATGCTGAGCATCGTGGCTGAAGTCTGGCTCACGCAACGCCGTGGTCTGCGCGCCTACGACACCGCCGACGCGCTGACCAGCCTGCATCTGGGTTTGATGTCGCAGCTGGCGGGCCTCTTTCTGACGCGGCTGCTGTGGGTGGCCGTGTATGTGGCGGCCTTCGAAGGCCTGCGCTTGGCCACGCTGCCCCTGGCCAGCCCCTGGGTCTGGTTGCTGGCGCTGATCGGCTACGACTTCTGCGCCTACTGGGCGCACCGCCTGGACCATGAGGTCAACGTGCTGTGGGCGGCACATGTCGTGCACCACACCTCGGAGTACTTCAACCTCAGCACGGCCTTGCGCCAATCCTCAACCAACGCTTTTCTGCACTGGATCTTCTACCTGCCGCTGGCCTTGGTGGGCGTGCCGCCGGCGGTGTTCTTCACGGTCTCGCTGGTGCATCTGCTGTACCAGTACTGGGTGCACACACAACTCGTCGGCCGCCTGGGCTGGATCGATCGCGTCTTCGTCACGCCGTCCAACCACCGCGTGCACCACGGCCAGAACGACTACTGCATCGACAAGAACTACGGCGGCATGCTGGTGCTATGGGACCGTATGTTCGGCACCTTCGCCGAGGAGCGGCCACACGAGACGATCGTCTACGGCGTGCGCAAGCCGCTGCACAGCTTCAACCCGCTGTGGGGCAACCTTCACCACTATGTCGAGCTGTTCCGGCAGACGCGCCTGCGCCGTGGCCTGGGTGCGCGCTTGGCCTTGTGGTTCGAGCCACCCAGCGGCCCTGCCGGCAGTGCGCCACCGGCGCTGGATGTGCCCGGCTTCGCGCGCTACGCCTCGCCGGCGTCTACGGCTGTCCGCCGCTACGCGCTGCTGCAATACGCGCTGACGCTGCCTTTTGTGATGCACCTGATGACCGTGGCGTCGACGCTGTCGCTTCCCGGCAAGGCGCTGTATGCGCTGGGCCTGCTGGCCACCGTGCAATGCCTGGGCGCGCTGTTGCAGGGCGTGGCCGGTGCCTGTCGCTTTGAGCTGTCGCGCGTGGCCGCCCTTGCCCTGGCCATCGCCCTGGCGCCACTGTGGTTTGGCACTGCGCTGCCGCTGGCACTGCGCCTGGGCATCGGCCTGCTCTGTCTGGGCAGTGCGGTGTGGCTGCTGCGCCGCCGCGCAACATGAGCCAGCACCCTTCAACCCGGCAAACGCGCACGCCGCGTCGAGCCCCGCGGCACGATCTCGAAACCGAGGTCGAGTGTGCTGCGCGCCGGGGTTTCACCGCGGATGCGCTGCAGCAGCAAACGCGCCGCCGCGCCGCCCATCTGGTAGCGCTGCACGCGCACGGTGGTCAGCGCCGGCACGAACTCGCGCGCTGCCTCGATGTCGTCGTAGCCGGCAATGCCGATGTCGCCCGGCACCGCGATGCCACGCCGCATGGCCTCAAGCAGGCAGCCAATGGCCATCAGGTCGCTGGTGCAGAACACCGCATCGATGTCCGGATGGCGCGCCAGCAATTCGACCAACGCCGCCGCGCCGCCGGCCAGGCCGAGCTTGGTTTCCACCACCAGCCTGGCATCGACAACCAGCCCAAGTTCAGCCACAGCGCGCAGGTAGCCCGCTCTGCGCTGCGCCACGATCTGGTCGTTCAACGCCGGCGTCGTCACCAGCGCGATCTTGCGGTAGCCACAGCGCGCCAGGTGCTCGACCATCGCATAACAGGCACCGTCGTTCGAGTAGCCAACGCCCATGTCGATCAGCGGCCCCGAAATGAGTGGCACCTCGACCACCGGCACGGCCGCCTTTTCGAGCAGCCGGCGCGTCTGGTCGGCATGCACGTTGCCGGTCAAGGCCAGTGCTGCCACACGCTGGCCGAGGAAAGCCATGACATGCTGCAACTCCACCTCGGGCGAGTAGCCGCTCAGGCCGAGCAGCAAGTTGAAGCCCTCGGGCGCGAGCACGTCGGTCATGCCCTGCACACGCTCGGCGAAGGCCGGGTTGTCGATGTAGGGCAGCACCACGCCGATGGTGTTGGACTTGTTGGACGCCAGGCCACCGGCGAGCAGGTTGGGGATGTAGCCCATGTGCTCCATCGCCGCGTGCACGCGGCTGCGTGTCGGCTCGGCAACGCTGGCCGGGTTGTTGAGCACGCGAGAGACGGTGATCGGCGCCACGCCGGCCTGCCGCGCCACGTCTTCGATGCGGTGCCCCTCACCACGGGAACGCACACGTTGCGGTTTCTTCTTTTCCACCCGACCCACCCCCCGATGCACCCGTCAGGTCGCAATGGTAGCGCTACTCAAGTGCTTGCCGGCGGGCGCTTGTGCATTCCCCATTGGAGGGCCTGCCCATGAGCACCGCCGCCGCGCGACACGTCATCCTCATCGTCTTCGACACGCTGCGCCGCGATGCGCTGGGCTGTTACGCCGAGGCCCCCGACTGGGGCGCCATCCACACACCCAACCTCAACGCCTTTGCGCGCGACGCGGTGACCTTCACCCGCGCCTACCCCGAGTCGTTGCCCACCTTGTGCGCCAGGCGGGCGATCTACACCGGGCAGCGCACCTATCCCTTTCACAACGGCGACTTCGGCGCCAGCAAGAGCGACTTTGTCAGCTTTCTCGCCGGCTGGGGCCCGATCCCCGACGAGCAACACACCCTGTCGGAAATCTTCTCGGAGCACAACTTCCGCACCGGCCTGGTCTCGGACCTATACCACCAGTTCAAGCCGGGCAAGAACTTCTGGCGCGGCTTCGAGCAATGGAGCTTCATCCGCGGTCAGGAGGCCGACCACGCACGCAGTGGCCCGCTGCCCACGCAAGAGGAGATCGACCGTTGGATCCCGCGCCAATTCCAGCAGCTGCACCAGCAGGTGCTGCAGTACGGCGGCAAGCAGTACACCTCACGCTGGTTCGACAGCAAGGCGCTGCTGAACATGCGCGACCGCGTGCGCGAAGAGCTGTGGTTCAACGCGCAGGTGATGCAGGAGTCGGCACGCTGGGTGGAGCAGAACCACAAGGGCGAAAGGCTGTTCCTTACGGTGGAGTGTTTCGATCCGCACGAACCCTGGTTCGTGCCAGAACACTACCGCCGCCGCTACGACCCGCAGGACGGCCCCGAGCAGGTGGTCTCGCCCTACGCCGAGATCCCCGACCTGGACCCTGATCTGCTGCGCCGCACGCGTGGCAACTACGCCGGCCTGGTGGAGATGTGCGACCGCTGGTTTGGCCATCTGATGGAGACGCTGCGCGTCACCGGCGTGCTCGACGAGGCGCTGGTCGTCGTCACCTCCGACCATGGCCACTCGCTGTGGGAGCGCCGTGGCTTCATCGGCAAACGCGCCTACCCGTCGGACCCCGAGGTCTTCGACCTGCCGCTGATGGTGCGCCACCCCGGCAAGCTGGGCGCCGGCACACGCTGCGACGCCTGGGTGCAGGCGCATGACCTGGCCGCCACGGTGCTTGAAGCCGCAGGCGTGCAGCCGCCCGAGGCGATGGACGGCAAGTCCTTCTACGGCACGGCGTTTGCCAGTGCAGCGCCGATCCGCGAGCACGTCACGGTGGGCTTCGGCTCGGCGATGACGGTGATCGACCAGGACTGGTGGTTCAACTGCAAGGTCAACGGCCTGGGGCCGCTGCTCTTTCGTGCCGACCGTGCGCGCAGCGGCGAAAGCAACCTCGCCGACCAGTACCCCGCGCTGGCGCGCCAGCTCTTCGCCAAGGGCCTGGCCGACGCAGGTGGCTCGTTCCCTTCGTTCCTGCTCGAGCGCGCTGCGCTGTGGCCCGACGCCACCGGCTCCAGCCAGTTCAACGCCGCCGCGTGACGGTCGGCAGCGCCACCCACATCACCTTTCCCACCCCACCCCAGGAGCCCACCGCAATGGCCCGGCAAACAACCGTCACGGCACTGGAAACACTCTCGTGCAGCGCCGGCTGGCGCAACTACTACTTCGTCAAACTCAGCACCTCCGACGGCCTGGTCGGCTGGAGCGAATTCGATGAAGGCTTCGGCTCGCCCGGCGTCGGCGCGGTGATCGCCCAGCTGGCGCCGCGGGTGGTGGGCCAGCCGGTGATGCTGCACGAGCGGCTGCGTGAGGTCTTGTTCTGCGCCACGCGCCCGGGCGCCGGCGGCGTGGTCGGCCAGGCACTGGGTGCGATCGAAAACGCCATGCTCGACGCCAAGGCCAAGCTGCTGGGTGTGCCTTGTGTCGAGCTGCTCGGCGGCAAGGTGCGCGACCGCATGCGCGTCTATTGGTCGCACTGCGTGACCTGGCGGGCCGGGCGTGTGCCGCACTACCAGCCGGTGATCACCGACCGCGCCGGCGTGCAGGCCCTCGGGCGCGAGGTGCGGGAGCGCGGTTTCACGGCGCTGAAGACCAACATCTGGCGCTACGAGGACGGCAAGATCCTCGGTTGGGCCGCCGGTTTCGGCCGCCCCTTCGCGCCCGAGCTCAACGTCGATCGCAAGTTGATACGCGGCCTGCGCGAGCACCTGGAAACGCTGCGCGAAGCCGCCGGCCCTGACGTCGACATCCTGCTCGACCTCAACTTCAACGCCAAGACCGAGGGCTACCTGGCCATCCTGCGCGAGCTGAAGGATCTGGACCTGTTGTGGGTGGAGATCGATACGCGCGACGCGCAGGCACTGGCCACCATCCGCCAGCACAGTGCGCACCCCATCGCCTCGTGCGAGACGCTGATCGGCGTGCAGCAGTTCCTGCCTTTCCTGCGCACCCAGGCCATCGACGTGGCCATCGTCGACACGCCGTGGAACGGCGTCTGGCAGTCGATGAAGATCGCCGCGGCGGCCGAAGCGCATGAGGTCAACGTGGCCTGCCACAACTTCTACGGCCACCTGTGCACGATGATGAACGCGCACTTCTGTGCCGCGGTGCCCAACCTGCGCATCATGGAAGTCGACATCGACCGCATCGCGTGGGACCACGAGCTCTTCACGCACGTGCCCGAGTACATCGACGGCCATCTGCTGCTGCCCGAGCGCCCGGGCTGGGGCACCGAACCGATCGAAGCAGCGCTGCGCCGCCACCCCCCGCTGGCCGAGCACGGCCTGCTCGGCCACCACCGCACACAAACCTGACCCGCGCATGAACGATTCCGTTGACGTCCTCATCATCGGTGCCGGTGCTTCAGGCGCCGCCATCGCCTGGAGCCTGGCCGACACGCGCATGCGCATCCTGTGCCTGGAGCAGGGCGACTGGGTGCAGTCCAGCGACTACCCCAGCAACGGGCGCGACTGGGAAGAGCGCCAGTTCAGTGATTTCGCCATCAGCCCCAACCGGCGCGGCCACGCAGTGGACTACCCGATCAACGAAGACGCGTCGCCCATCAAGGTGGCCAACTACAACGGTGTCGGTGGCGGCACCATCCTGTACGCCGGGCATTTCCCGCGCATGCACCCATCGGACTTTCGTGTGCGCACGCTCGATGGCGTGGCCGACGACTGGCCCATCGACTACGCCACGCTGGCGCCCTACTACGCGCTGAACGACCGCATGATGGGCATCGCCGCGCTTGCCGGTGACCCCGCCTACCCACCCAAAGAAGCGGTGCTGCCGCCGCTGCCGCTGGGCAAGACGGGCATGAAATTCGGCCAGGCGATGAACCAGTTGGGCTGGCACTGGTGGCCGGCTGACAGCGCCATCGCCACGCAAGACTACGAAGGCCGCGCCAAGTGCATCAACCTGGGCCACTGCATTGCCGGCTGCGCCCAGGGTGCCAAATCCAGCACCGACATCACCTACTGGCCCGAGGCCATCCGCAACCGCGTCGAGCTGCGCACGCGCTGCCGCGTGCGCGAGATCACGACCAACGATGAGGGCATGGCCACAGGCGCCATCTACTTCGACGCCGCCGGCGTCGAACACTTCCAGGCCGCCGAGGTGGTGATCGTGGCCTGCAACGGCATCGGCACACCACGGCTGCTGCTGAACTCGGCGTCGCGCCAGTTTCCCGATGGCCTGGCCAACCGCAGCGGGCAAGTCGGCCGCAACCTGATGTTCCATCCCTACGCCTCGATCCGTGGCTTCTTCGATGAGCCGCTGGACGGCCACCGCGGCCCGCACATCGGCATCTGGAGCCAGCAGTTCTACGAGACCGATGCCACGCGAGGTTTCGTGCGTGGCTACACCTACCAATTCAACCGCGGCCTCGGCCCGGTGGTGACGGCGATGGTGGGCATGGCCAGTGGCCTCGTGCCCTGGGGCGAAGGCCACCACGACGCCTACCGCCGGCTGTTCGACCGCAGCGCGGGCATGGTGGCGATCTGCGAAGACCTGCCCGAGGCCCACAACCGCGTCACGCTCGATCCTGTGCTGCGCGACTCGAACGGCATTGCAGCGCCGCGCATCGAATACACGCTGAGCGAAAACAGCCGCCGCATGCTCGACCACTCGGTGGCACGCGGCCGCGACATCATGGCCGCCGCCGGTGCCAGCGAGGTGCTGGCCGACAGCCCGTTGATCGGCGCCGGCTGGCACCTGATGGGCACCGCGCGCATGGGCCGCGACCCGGCTACCTCGGTGGTCAACGAATGGGGCCGCTGCCACGACGTGAAGAACCTGTTCATCGTCGACGGCAGCGTGTTTGTCACCTCCGGCGGGGTCAACCCGACGGCCACCATCCAGGCCTTGGCGCTGTACGTCGCCGACAACATCAAACAACGCCTGGCCAACCTCTTCGACTGAGAAGCCGCGATGACATGAACCTGATCAAGCCCCAGAGCGTCGCAATGCCGCCATCTCCGTTGACCGAACCCGAGCGGCGCACGCTGCGTTGCGCGGTCGCGCTGATGATCCCGGCCAGTGCCAAGCATGACCTGCCCGGTGCTGATGACGAGACCATCTTTGCCGACATCGTGCGCTCGCTGGGGCGCGATGCACGCGCGGTGCGCGAAGCGCTGGCGCTGCTGGATGCACTGGGCGCCGCGCCACTCGACAGCCTGTCAGCGCCGCAGCAAATGGCCGTGGTGCAGCGCTTGCGCCAGGAGCACGCACTGCTGTGCCACACCCTGGCCAACGTCACCACGCGCTGCTACTACCGCGACGAACGCACGATGCTGTCGCTGGGCATGCAGGCGCGGCCGCCCTTCCCGCTGGGCTTCAGCGTCGAAGAGGGCGACTGGTCGCTGCTCGACCCGGTGCGCCAGCGGCCGCCGCTGTACCGCCCGGTCTGAGAGCGGGCATTCGATGGACTTCCCAGGTCACGTCAGTACCAGCTACCGCGAGTCACAACCATGGCTCGAACCGGTGGTACGACCACCCCCCGGCGCGCCCAATGTCGTCATCGTCGTGCTCGACGATGTCGGCTTCGCGCAGCTGGGCTGTTATGGCTCGACGCTGCAGACGCCGCGGCTAGACGCCTTGGCGCGTGGTGGGCGGCGCTACAACAACTTCCACACCACGGCGATGTGCTCGCCGACGCGCGCGGCGCTGCTCACCGGCCGCAACCACCACGCCGTGGGCATGGGCATGATCTCCGACTGGTGCACCGGCTACCCCGGCTACCGCGGCGAGATCGCGCCCGAGGCCGGCACGCTGGCCGAGATGCTGCAAGCCCATGGCTACAGCTGTTTGGCCATTGGCAAATGGCACCTCGCGCGAGTGCGCGACTGGAGCGCCGCAGGCCCCTTCGCGCAATGGCCGCTGGGGCGTGGGTTTGATCGTTACTACGGCTTTCTCACCTCGCTGTCGGACCACTGGAACCCCGAGCTGATCAGCGACAACCACGCCATTCCAACTCCGCGGCGGCCCGGCTACCACCTCACTGAAGACCTCGTCGACCAGACCATCCAGATGGTGCGCGCGCAGCAGGCCGTAGCGCCCGAGCAGCCCTTCTTCGCCTACCTGGCTTTGGGCGCCTGCCACTCGCCGCACCAGGCGCCGCAGCCTCACATCGCCCGCTACGCAGGCTCGTTTGACGAAGGCTGGGACGTGATGCGCCAGCGCTGGTTCGAACGCCAGTTGCAGCTCGGCGTGGTGCCTGCGGCGACGCAGCTGACACCGCGTCACGAGGCCGTGCGCGCCTGGAGCAAGCTGAGTGTTGACGAGCAGCGCCTGTGCGCGCGGCACCAGGAGGTCTTCGCCGGCTTCCTCAGCCATGCCGATGAACAGATTGGCCGCCTGGTGGATGCGCTGCAGACGCAGGGCGTGCTCGACAACACGCTGCTGGTGGTGCTGTCGGACAACGGCGCGACTGAGGAAGGCGGCGACTGGGGCGACGCCAACATCCGCTGCCACTACCAGTTCATCGACGAGCCCTTCGCGCACAAGCTGGCGCAGATCGATCAGCTCGGCACGGCGCACAGCTGGAGCAACTACCCACGTGGCTGGGGCCATGCCGGCAATACACCGCTGCGGCGCTACAAGATGCACACCCACGGCGGCGGTGTGCGCGACCCCTTGATCGTGCATTGGCCCGCGCGCATCCGCCAGGGTGGCCTGGTGAGCCCGCAGTTCTGCCACTGCAATGACATCGTGCCAACGGTTCTCGAAGCCATCGGCATCACGCCGCCGCAGCAACTCAAGGGCGTGGCGCAGCTGCCGCTGCACGGCAGCAGCCTGCTCTACACCTTCGACGAGCCGCAGGCGCCGACGCGCAAGGCGGTGCAGTACTTCGAGCTGATGGGCAACCGCGGACTCTGGGCCAAGGGCTGGAAGGCCGTCACCGAACACCACAAGGGCGATGACTTTGATGCCGACCGCTGGGAGCTCTACCACCTGGACAGCGACTTCGCCGAAAGCCGCGACCTCGCCGCCGAAGAGCCGGACAAGCTGAGCGAGCTCATCGGGCTGTGGTGGCAGGAGGCGAAGAAACACCTGGTGCTGCCGCTGGACGACCGCAGCGGCGAGCGCGGCGCGCTCACCTACCACGTGGCAACACGGCAGCGCTATGTCTACCAGCCCGGTGGTGGCCGCATCTCCGGCGCCGCCGCGCCACCGCTGGCCGACCGATCGTGGCGCCTCACCGCCGACGTCACGCTGCAGGCACACACCGAGGGCGTGGTCTTCGCGGCGGGCAACCGATTCGGTGGCTGGGTGCTGTACCTGGTGGACTCGCGGCTGGTTTTTGAGTACGCCGGCCCGCAGCGCCGCTGGCTGCTGCGTTCGATGCAGGCGCTGCCCGTCGGGCGCATCGAGCTGGCCTTCACCTTTCGCAAGACTGCCGCGTGTGCCGGCATCGGCACGCTGCTGTGCAACGGCACTGCAATCGGCGAGCTGGCGATGCACGGGCTGTGGCCCTATGCACCGAATGCCGGTGGCCTGTACTGCGGCCTCGACGATGGCTGCCCGGCGAGCGAGCACTACACGCTGCCGTTTGCCTTCACCGGCAGCATCCACAGCGTGGTGGTCGAACCGGGCAGCCACGAGGCGCTCGATGGCCAAGCCGAGCTGCAGGTGCTGCTCAACGAAGACTGAATTCAACCTGGAAACATGCACATGAACACCACCACTGCGGCAGTGAGCACCATGCCCATCGACGACATGGCCGGCTACGAAGCGCTGTGCCTCTACATCGATGGCGAGTTCGTGCGCGGTGGTGATCGCGTTGAAGGTGCGGTCGTCAATCCTGCCAACGGCCGCGTCATCGCGCAGCTGCCACACGCCACGCGCGAGGACCTCGACCGTGCATTGGCAGCAGCGCAGCGCGCCTTCACCAGCTGGCGCACGAGCTCGCCGATGGAGCGCTCCCGCATCCTGCGCAAGGTGGGTGAACTGGCGCGCGAACGGGCCCCGGCGATCGGCCGCAACATCACGCGCGAGATGGGCAAGCCCTTGGCCGAGGCGGTGGGCGAGGTGCAGTTCTGCGCCGAACATTGCGACTGGCACGCCGAAGAATGCCGCCGCATCTATGGCCGTGTCATCCCGGCGCGACTGCCCAATGTGCGCAACCTCGTGCTTCGTGAGCCGGTGGGAGTGTGCGCCGCGTTCACGCCGTGGAACTTCCCCTTCAACCAGGCCATCCGCAAGATCGCCGCGGCCATCGGCGCCGGCTGCACGCTGATCATCAAGGGGCCCGAAGACGCGCCCAGTGCGGTGCTCGCCATCGCCCGGATGTTCCACGACGCCGGGCTGCCACCCGGCGTGCTGAATATGGTGTGGGGGGTGCCGGCCGAGGTCTCGGACTACCTCATCCGTTCGCCCATCGTGCGCAAGATTTCGTTCACCGGTTCGGTGGCGGTGGGCAAACAGCTTGCGGCGCTGGCCGGCGCGCACATGAAGCGCGTGACGATGGAGCTCGGCGGGCACTCGCCGGTGATCGTCTTTGACGACGCCGATGTCGACCGCGCTGCCGACATGCTGGCGGCGTTCAAGTTCCGCAACGCCGGGCAGGTGTGTGTCTCGCCGACACGCTTCTTTGTGCAGCACAAGGTATATGAACGTTTTGTCGCGCGTTTCCTGGCCAAGACCAGCACCGTGAAGGTCGGCGCCGGCCTCGCCGCAGACACCGTGATGGGGCCGTTGGCGCATGCGCGCCGCCTGGCCACGATGCAGCAGTTTGTCGACGATGCGCTGCGGCGCGGTGCGCGGATTGAGACCGGTGGCCAGCGCGTCGGCAGCGAGGGCAGTTTCTACGCGCCGACAGTGCTCACCGGGCTGACCGACGACAGCCTGGCGATGACCCAGGAGCCCTTTGGCCCCATCGCCGCCTGCCTGCCCTTCAACGAGCCGCACGAGGCGCTGGAGCGCGCCAACGCGCTGCCCTTCGGCCTCTCGGCCTACGCCTTCACGACATCCACCAAGAACGCGTTGCTGGCGCAAGACGGCCTCGTCGCAGGCATGGTCAACATCAACCACTTCGGACTCGGGATGCCCGAGTCGCCTTTTGGTGGTGTGCGCGACAGCGGCATCGGCAGCGAAGGTGGGCAGGAGACCTTCGACGGCTACCTGCAGACCAAGTTCGTCAGTCAGATGGATTGACGGCCGGCGGCACACCCATATGAACGGCGATGCCCTTTCTGACCTGGTGCTGGTGCTGGCCTGCGGCAGCGCCGCCACGATCGGCTGGCGGCGCCGGCCGCTGCACACGGCTGCGTTGGCGCTGATTGGCGCCGCTGCGGCGCTGGGCGTGCTGCGCTACTCAGGGCTGGCCGCAGCCCAGTTGCCGCACCGCTGGCTGAGTCTGGCTGCCGCCTGCATCGCGCTGCCGCTGCTGGCGCATGCCCACTCATGCTGGCTTGCCGGACGGGCCGAATCGGCCGGGCGCACGGCGGTGGCGATCGTGCCGCTCGGTCTGCTCGCTGGCGCCGCGGCAGTGGGCGGCTGGCCGCTGCTCAGCCAGGCCTTGCCGGCGTTGGCTGGCGTCTGGATCCTGCTGGCCATGTTGCGCCTTCGGCACTGGCTCGGTGCCGCCTCGGCCGCGCTGATGCTGGCCGGGTTTGCCACGCTCGTGCTGGCGCCGCCGGGCATGCGCCATGCGGCATGGCTGAGTGCGGTTCAAGTCCTGCACTATGCGATGGCAGCGGGCCTGCTCGGTATGGCCTGGGCCACCCGAGATGTCGCAGACACCGCGCCATTGGCGCCGCGCGGCGCACGGAAAACGCCAAACTGAAGCGCAGGCCCTGACACCGTCATCGCCCCGTACGGGCCTGTGCGGCCGGCAACGCCGTCGGTCTGCTCGGCCCGCCGCGCGCGGCATGACGTCCGTCAAGCCTTTGAAGCAGTGGCTGAAGAAACCGCCATCGGTGGTCAGCAAGGCGTCGGCATGGTGCATGGCATGCGCCCCGATCAGGAAAACCGGCGCCATCCATTCGCGGCGCCCGGCGTTGCGCGCGTAGGCGCGCATGGTGCGCGCGGTGTCTTGCGCTTTGCGGCAGGGCGCACGATCTGGCCGCGCGCGGCCAGGGTGACATCGGCAACGTCCATGGCGTACCCCGTGGTTGTGACTGGCGAAGCCTGCCCGATGCCGTACGACGCCTTGGGTACGCCATGCCGCCCGCGTGCAGACAGCTTCGGCCAGCACAATGCCCAAGCCATGGACGCGCCGCACAATGGCAACCATGACGCAACTCGCCCTGCGCGCGCCCACGCTGACGCCGCTGCTGGCCCTCACCGTCGACGTCGGCACACCGCTGGACCTGGGCCCAAGCGCCCCCGGCCGCCGCCGCATGGTGGCCATCCTGGGCGGCAGCTTCGAAGGCGCATTGGGCCGGGGCAATGTGCTGGCGAGTGGCGCCGACTGGCAGCTCATCGTCGAAGGCACCACGGCGCAGCTGGATGCGCGCTAGGCGCTGGAGTTCGACGACGGCGCGCTGCTCTACGTGCACAACACGGCCCTGCGTGTGGCCACGCCCGTAATCACGGCAGCGCTCTTGCGCGGCGAAGTGGTGAGCGACGACCCCGTGTACTTTCGCTGCCAGCCGCGCTTTGAGACGGCCGCGCCGCACCTGGCCTGACTGATGCAACGCCAGTTCATGGGCACCGGCGTGCGCCGGCCGGCGAGCGTGCATTTGAGCTTCTTCACGGTCGACTGAAACACGCCCATGGTCGACAACGACCCGCTGTACCGCATGCGCCACGCCCTGCTGGGCTTGGCCCTGGCGCTGGGCTTGTCGGTGCCGCTGGCGGCCCTGCTGGGCAGCGCGCTAACGGGCTTGTTCGTGGACAGCTACGGCTGGCGTGTCGGCATCTACAGCCTGCTGCTGGTCTACGTCATCGCCGGTGCGGTGATGCTTTTCATCAAGGTCGCACAGTTCGAGACACGGCGCCTCACGCTGTCGCGTTTGCTGATGTGGCTGGCCAGCCTGTGGTGCTGGCCGCTGCTGCTCTTGCGCCGGGGCGGCGCGTCGGCAGCGGACGATCAGAACGGATAGTGCCGCGGCGCCGTCTGCAGCGTGATCCAACGCAGCTCGGTGAATTCATGCACGCCTGCTTTGCCGCCAAAGCGGCCCATGCCCGAACCCTTGACGCCGCCGAAAGGCATCTGCGCTTCGTCGTGCACGGTGGGCCCGTTGACATGGCAGATGCCTGATTCGATGCGTCGCGCCACGTTCCAGGCTCGCGCGACATCACGGCCGAAGACTGCGGCGGACAGGCCGTACTCGTTGTCGTTGGCGCACTCCACCGCTTCGTCGACACCGTCGACACGCACCACACACTTCACCGGGCCGAAGGTCTCTTCACCATAGATGCGCATGGCGGGCGTGACATGGTCGAGCAGCGTGGCCGGCATCAAGGTTGAGTCGGCCTTGCCGCCGCACACCAGCTTGGCGCCCTTGGCCAGCGCGTCGTCTATGAGCGCGTTGCAATGTTCCACCGTGCTCATGCCGATGACCGAACCCAGCACCACCGGCTCAGGCTTGCGCGGGTCGCCCAGCGGCAGGCTGCGTGCCTTCTTCGCGAAGAGCGCGACGAAGTCGTCAGCCACCTTGGCGTCGACGATGAAGCGCTCGGTGGACATGCAGATCTGCCCGCTGTTGGCGAAGGCGCCGAAGGCCGCAGCGTTCACCGCGTCGTCAAGATCGGCGTCGTCCAGCACCAGCATGGGCGCCTTGCCGCCGAGCTCCAGCACCACCGGCTTCAGGTACTTGGCGCAGGTCATGGCGATGAGCTTGCCCACGCGTGTGCTGCCGGTGAAGTTGACGCGCCGCACCGCCGGGTGCGCGACCATGGCCTCAACCACGGCACCGGCGTCGTCGGGGGCGTTGGTGAGGTAGTTGACGACGCCCGCCGGGAAGCCGGCGTCCTGAAAGGCTTCGACGATCAACTGGTGCGTGCGCGGGCAGTTCTCGCTGCCTTTGAGGATCACCGTGTTGCCGCAAGCCAGCGGTGTGGCAATCGCCCTAACGCCCAAAATGATGGGCGCGTTCCAGGGCGCAATGCCCAGCACCACGCCCGCCGCCTGGCGCACGCCCATGGCCAGCGAGCCGGGCACGTCGGACGGAATCACCTCGCCGCTTATCTGGGTCGTTAGCGACGCCGCTTCGCGGATCATGCCTGCGGCCAGCATGACGTTGAAGCCGGCCCACATGGCGGTGGCACCCGTCTCGGCGGGCACGGCCTCGATGAACTTCGGCGTCTTGGCTTCCAACGCGTCGGCGGCTTTCAGAAGCAACATGCGTCGCTCGCTCGGGCCCGTCTGGCTCCAGGTTTTGAAGGCTTCGGCCGCAGCGTCTACCGCCGCCACCGCGTCGGCCGCGCTGGCGGCCGGCGCGCGTGTGGCCACGCTGCCGTCCAGCGGGTTGCGCCGCTCGAAGGTGCGGCCCCCTTCGGCGCTGACTTCCAGGCCGTTGATGAGCATCGAAAGGTCAGACATGCTGGTCTCCTTGGCAGACTTTGAACTGGCAGATTTGCTCTTGGTGCCGAGGTACGCCTGGCGCACCACGCGCGAGCGCGCGAGCAGCGTGGCGGCGCCACTGGCCACGAGCGCGCCACGCTCGAGCACGTAGCCGCGGTCGGCGACAGTCAGCGCCTTGCGCACGTTTTGTTCGACCATCAAGACGGTGGTGCCCGCGTCGGCGATGCGCCGCGCAATCGTCATCAACTCGTCGACCATCCTGGGCGCCAGGCCCAGCGAGGGCTCGTCCAGCATCAACAGGCGCGGCGCGCTCATCAGCGCGCGCGCCACCGCCACCATCTGCTGCTCACCACCGCTCATGGTGCCCACGAGTTGATGCAAGCGTTCGGCGAGTTTGGGGAAGTCTTTCAGCACATTGAGGCGGCGCGCGACGCGCTCGGCGGGGCTGCTGAGCCAGCCGCCGAGTTCAATGTTCTCGGCCACCGACATTTGCGCAAAGAGCTGGCGGCCCTCGGGCACCAGCGCCATGCCCCGCTCCACCAGCTCGTTAGCTTTGCCCGACGGCAGCCACTGTCCATCCAGCAGCACGTCGCCCGTGCGTGGCAGCAAGCCGGCCAGGGCTTTGAGCAGCGTGGACTTGCCAGCACCGTTGGGGCCGAGGATGACGGTCAGGCCCGGCTTGGCTTCGAGACTGAGCTGGCGCAGCACGGGGAAGGCACCGTAGCCGGCGCTCAGCCCGCGGACCTTCAAGTGGGCTGGCTTCACAGTGCCACCTCGACCATCTCATCACCGAGATAAGCCTCGATGACTTCGGGACTGCGTACCACCTCAGCCGGTGTGCCATCGGCGATGACACGGCCCTGGTGCAGCACGATCACGCGCTCGACGTGGCGCAACAGTGTGGTTACCGCGTGTTCGATCCAGATCACGGTGATGTCGAGCTGGTCACGCACGCGGTGCACCAGCTCGGCCATGGTCTCGATCTCGCTCTGCGTCAGGCCGGCGGCCACTTCGTCCAGCAAGAGCAAGCGCGGTTGCGTGGCCAGCGCCATGCCGACTTCAAGCAAGCGCTGCTGCGCGGGCGTGAGTGCGGCGGCGGGCAGCGCGGCTTGGTCAGTCAGGCCAATAACGTTCAAGATGTTGGTGGCGTCGCGCAGCGCCCAGGGCCCCGCGGGCTTGCGCCGCGCCCATAGCCAATGCTCGTGGCCGCGCTGGCGCAGCCAGCGGCGCAGGCTGCTGTCTTGCCGCGCACGGCGCTTGCGGCCGGCGAAGCGCAGGCCGAATTCGATGTTGGCCGTGACGCTGAGCTCGGCAAAGACGCGCGGCGTCTGGAAGGTGCGCGCGATGCCGGCCCGCGCGAAGTGGTGGGCGCGCGCGCCGGTGAGCGTGCGGCCCTGCGCGATGAGCTCGCCTTCAGTCGGCACCATTACGCCCGACAGCGCGTTAAACAGCGTCGTCTTGCCAGCGCCGTTGGGGCCGATGATGCCGACCAGTTCACCGGCGTGGAAGCTGAGGTTGACGCTGTCGACGGCCACCAGACCACCGAAGCGGATGCTGAGTTCGGTGGCTTGCAGCAGCGGTGCGGCACTCACAGCCGCACCCCCGACTGCTTCTCTTTCAGCCACCGCTCACGTTGCTCGTTATCCGCTTCTTCACCACGCCAGCGCCGTGGCAGATCACGCCACCAGGCGCGCATGTCGCGGCCCCAGCCGCGCAGGGTTTCCCAGCGCAATGACGCCAGGCCGCCGGGCAAGAACAGCACCGACAAAATGAGCAGCAAGCCCAGCGACATCATGTAGACCTGTGGCAACTTCAGCCGCAGCGTTTCAGCCAGCAGACTGAAGACAATGGCCGCCAACAGCGGCCCCCACAGCGTGGCCGCGCCGCCGATGAGCGCAATCAGCACGGTCTGGAAACCGATGAAGGGGTTGAACACGGTGGACGGGTCGATATAGGTCCAGCGCACACACATCACCGCGCCGGTGGCGCCGGCAAAGGCGGCCGTGAGCGCGAAGCCGGTGATCTTCACCAGCCTTGTGTTCACACCCAGCGTCTGCGCGCGCTGCTCATCTGCACCAATGCCCGCCATCGCCAGGCCCAGGCGCGTGCGCCGCACCACGATGCTGGTGGCCAGCGCCAGCACCGCCAGGCCGAGCATGCTGAGGTAGATGGTGTCGCGATCGGGCACGACCGTGAGCACACGCCCGACGGTGCCGGTGACCTGCTTTTCCCAGTAGGTGACGGCGTGGCGGATGAGCTCGGTCATGCCGAAGGTCAGCACCGCGAAGTAGGTGCCACGCAAGTGCAACACGGCCGCGCCCATCACCACGGCGATGGCAGCAGACACCAGTGCGCCCAGGGCCACGGCTTGCAGCCAAGGCAGGTGATCAAGCGCGATGGCGCCCGTGTAGGCACCAATGCCGAAGAAGGCCGCCGTCGCCAACGAGAGGTAGCGTGTGCTGCCGCAAAAGAGGCCCCAGCTTGACGACAACGCGATGTACATCAAACACGTCAGCGCCATCGAGACCATGAACTCGCTGCCGTAACTCGGCAGCGCCAAGGCCCAGCCGGTCAGCGCGATCAGCACGAGCCAATCACGCACAAGCACTTGGCGATCACTCACTCGGAATCCTTGCGCCACGAGCGCGTGAAGAGCCCTTTGGGCCGCAGCAAGAGCACCGCGATGAACACCGTGTACGAGAGCAAGGCTTTGAGGGACGGGCTGGTGAAATGCATGCCCAGCGCCTCGATCACGCCGAGCAACAAGCCGCCGGCGAGTGCACCGCCCATGCTGCCAAAGCCACCGAGCGTGATGACGATCAAGGCCGTCACCGTGTAGGGCTCACCCATCGCCGGCGAGATGGTGTAGCTCATCGAAAGCAAGCAGCCAGCCACGCCCGACAGCCCCAAGCCCACGCCGAACATCAGCGGGTGCAGGCGCTTGGTATTGATGCCCACAAGTGCCGCGCCCGTGGGCGACTGCATCAGCGCGCGCACGCCCTTGCCGTAGAGCGTGGTGCGCAAGACGACGATGAGGGCCGCGCTGATGGCAAGCGCCAGTGCCAGCAGCAAGAGCTTGTTGGCCGCGAACTGCGCGCCGCCCACCTTGACAGGCTCGGCCATGAAGTCATAGCCGCGCAGCTCGCCGCCCCACATCAGCTGGGCAAAGTTCTGCACCAGGAACATGAGGCCGAAGCTGACCATCAAGCCGCGCGCTTCAAAGACATCGAGGTTCGGGCTCGTGCGCGTGAGGCGCGCGAAGAAGAGGAAGTGGATCGCCAGCCCCAGCAGCATGAGCAGCGCAAACGACAGCGGCAGCATCAACAGCGGCGAGATGCCCAGCGACTCGTTCGCGGCCCAGGTGATGAAGGCGCCGAGCATCAAGAACTCGCCGTGGGCGATGTTCAGGATGCGCATCAAGCCGTATTGAAGGTTCAGCCCTAAGGCCACAAGTGCATAGACACCGCCGGTGATGAGGCCGGAGGCGATGAGCTCAAGCCATGCACCGAGACTCATTCAATCTGGCTCATCAAACCCAGTTCGGCTTGGGCGCCAGCGGCGCGGTGGCCGCCGCCTTGGGCCACACGACTTCGAATTCGCCCTTCTGCCACTGGCTCACCGAGCCCGGCGTGCCGACGTTTTCACTGCCCACGAACCTGATCTTGCCCAGGATGGTGCTGTGCTCGCCCGCCGCCACAAAGTCGCGAATGGCCTTGCGCTCCAGGCCCACCTTGGCCACCGCGCTGGTCAGGATCTCAAGCGCAGCCCAGGTGGCACCACTGGCCCAGCGGTCGGGCTCCTTGGCAGCGCCGAATTTCTTCACGTGGGCGTCAAAGTAAGCCTTGGCACCTGGGCTGGTCTTGCCGTTCCATGAGCCCATGCCGAGCACGCCTTCGGCACCCGCTTGCATGACGTTGCGGTAGAGCTGGAAGGCGGTGCCCACGCTGGCGTAAAAGAACTTCGGGTTGAAGCCGATCTCTTTGCTCTGGCGGCTGGCCAGGATGGTGTCGGGCGGGTAGGTCAAGCCCACAAACGCGTCAGGCGCTTTGTCTTTCATCGAGCGCAGCACGGGGCTCAAATCCTTCACGCCCAGCGGGTAGCTCTTGTCTTCCACGAGGTTGATACCACTGCCCGAAAGTGCCACCTTCAGCGCGGCGTAGTTCTCCAGGCCAAAGAGGTCGTCGACATAGATCACTGCGACGCTCTTGGCGCCTTGCGCTTTGAGCATGTCCACCAGCGCGTCCATCATTGCCTTAGGCTGCTGCAGCATCAGGAAGAAATAGGGCAACTTCATCTCGATCAAGCGCCGGCTCAGCGCGGTGGGCGCGAGGAAGGGGTAGCCAAAGCGGTTGGCCAAAGGCGCCACGGCGAAGTTGGCGTTGCTGCCCCAGGGCGGCAGCACCAGGTCGACCTTGTCGCTGCCCATCAGTTTTTCGTAGGTGCGCACGCAGGTTTCGATGTCGCTGCGGTCGTCGGAGCTGATGAGCTCGATGGGGCGCTTGGCGCCCTTCACGTTCAAGCCGCCGGCGGCGTTTTGCTGCTCGGCCCAAAGCAGGTAGTTGGGCTCCTGGCTGACCTGCGCACCGGTGGTCCACGGCCCTGTGCGCGCCATCGTGTAACCGATGCGCACCGGGGCGCTCTGGGCGCGAAGCAGTGCAGGCAAGCCCACGGCCGAAGCGGCGGCGGCTTGCAAGAGGGTGCGGCGGTTGGTCATGTTCGGGGCTCCTCGGCGCTGACGGTGCGTCGCGCGGGGGCCGAGTATCAGCGCCGCGAGATGGTGGCGCTATCCGGGATGTCGCGAGGGTGTCCGCGCTGTGAGACAGCGCCCGCAAAGACCCCTCAGTTCGACTGCTTGATCATCCGCCCCGAAGCCTGCTGCACCGGCCGTGCGTTCATCGGGTACAGGCGCGCAAAGATGTCGATCTGCGTGGGCGACACCGGCACGGGGGTGCGCATCACCATCCACAGCACACCTTCGCTGCACGGCGGCGTGGTCAGCGAGCCCATGTAGGTGTAGTAGCCGCGGTCGGGCGGCAGCAGGTGGTTCAGGTCGAGCACGGCGCGCGTGCTCACCTCGTCGCCTTTTTCCAGCGGCAGGTTGTTCCACACCGTCTGCACCACGGGCTGTACGGCACCGCGCTCCAGCAGCAGGCCCACCACCGCGAGGCGGCCTTCGGCGTCTTTGTGCACCAGGTGCAGGCTCATCTCGAAGCTCTTGCCGTCGATGCGCTCTTCACCCGGGCGGTGGAAGTGAAACTGCACCAGCTCCCAGCGTTTGCCCGCCGCGACGATGGCGTTGCCAGGGTCAATGTTGACCTGCACCGTGTGGCCGTTATCGATGACGCGGAAGCTACTCGCGCGGTAGTCGAACTGGATCGGCTCCAGGTCCACCGCAATGCCTGAGCGGATGTCGATCGGGCTTTGCCGTGTGCCGTTGGCGCACTTCAGGAAGTCAGGCTTGATGCCGCCCCAGGCCTTGGGTCCGAGCTCACCTTGATAACTCCAATGCGGAGCGTGCTCACCGTCCGCTGCTTTGACGGGCTGCACGGCCACCGCGCGCGGCCTGGCCTTGGGCGCAGGCGCGTGCTCAGCTTCGCTGCGTGTGGACACGCGCACGATGTTGGCGGGCTTGACCTCCGACGGCTTGACGGCACCCAGCTTCTCGGCGAGGCGCTCACGCAAACGCTGCAAGGCATCGTCTTCCTTGGTCGCCCCTTTGGCAGTCTCTTTGGCCACCTCTTTCGCGGGTTTGGCGACAGCCTTCTTGGGCGCCTCGTCACCCGACGCCAGCGCATAGGGCAAAGCCAGCAACAGGGCCAAGAACAAAAGTGAATGGGCACAGCGACGCGACATGGGGTGGACCTCCACCCCGGATATCGGCGCCGCGCCGGCTTGCTTGAGTCAGCCCACGCGCCGGCGCACCAGCCACCAGGCCAGCGCGCCAACCGCCCACATGGCCGCCGACGCCAACGCCAGCGCTTGCAGGCTGTGCATCACCAGCGGCGCCAACACGCCGGCCACCAGGGCACTGTTGGTGTTGCCCAGAAAGGATTGCAGCGACGAGACCATGCCACGCCGTTCAGGCGCCTGGTCCAGCGTGAGGATGGTGATGACGGGGACCAACAGCGCCCAACCGAAGCAAAACAGGCCCAGCGCGGCCATGTGCGTCGCCGCGTGCACGGGCAGCAGAAAGTTCACCGCCAAGTGCGCCAGCATCGCCACGGCCATCACGATCTGCCCGAGCATGACTTGGCGTGCCGGCGTGATGCGCCCGGCCAGGCGGCCCGAGCTCGCCGCGCCGAGCATGATGCCGCCGGTGGTGACCAGAAAGAACATGAAGAACTGCGTCGGCCGCAGGCCCAAGCCGCCACCCAGGAACGCGGGTGCCGCCAGCACATACATGAAGAAGGCGTTGAACGGCAGGCTGCCCGCAGCCACCAGCGCCCACAGCCGCGCGTTGCGCAAGAGCCCGGCATAACCCCGCAGCAGCACTGACAGCTTCAGCGGCTGGCGTTTTTCGGGCGGCAGCGATTCCGGCAACCAGCGCCCGTTGGCCAGGCAGATAAGACCCGCCACCGCCGCCAGAAACCAAAAGATCGAGGCCCAGCCCGCCAAGGTGTAGAGCAGCCCACCGACCAGCGGCGCCACGATGGGCGCGATGCTGAAGAAGAGCGTGATCTGCGACATCGCACGTTGCGCGTCGGCCGGCGCGTAGAGGTCGCGCACGATGGCGCGCGCCACCACCATGCCGGCCCCCGCGCTCATGCCTTGCAGCACACGAAAGAGCAGCAGCGTGGGAAAGTCAGTGGCCAACGCGCAGCCGACAGACGCCAACGCAAAGACCGCCGTGCCGCCCACCACCAGCGGCCGGCGGCCCACGCTGTCGGACAGCGCGCCGTGGAAGAGGTTCATCACCGCGAACGCCAGCAGATACGACGACAGCGTCTGCTGCATCTGCACCGGTGTGGCCGAAAGCGCACTCGCCATGCCCTCAAACGCCGGCAGGTAGGTGTCGACCGCGAAGGGGCCCATCCTCGACAGGCCCGCCAACAGCAGCGACAAAGCCCAGCGCGGGCCGCGCCACGAACGCAGCGCTTCAGAGCTCATCGTCAGGGGGTTCTCGAAAAATTGTGAAGCAAGCCGATAGGCCGGATTCTGTGCGGCACTGCCTGCCGAAGCAGGCCGCGCCGTGACCGCCATTCCTCTGGGCCGGGGATCGCTCCACCGGCTCGATGCCACCTACCCGCACACTCCCCGGAGCAAGATCAATGTGTGCCTATTTGGTGTTGCTGCGCGCAGAGATTGC
>JANOJR010000618.1:0-26443 GCA_031418855.1 Rubrivivax sp. | reverse complement strand
TTCCCTAAGCGGAGCCGGCCACCCCCATCCCGGCTGCGACGACAACACTGCCCTGGAGCCGTCGAATCTCGCACCTGCGGACTCGACCTGATGCCCCGACAGGTCATCTCGTACTCCGCGCAGACGGGTCTCATCAACCGCAACTTGGCATTAGCGCGCCGCAGTGCTGCCGCGCTGCACCAACCGCCAAGGCACGGCCGACGACTTCGGGCGCACCGCCGCGCTTCTCTCACCTGGCGCCGCATCCATCAGCCGCAGCATCGTCGCCGCCGTTTCCATACCGATCTCATAGCGCGGCGGATGCACGGTGGTGATGCCACTGCCGAGCTGGCGGGCGAGCGTGAAGTCACCGAAGCCCATCAACGCTAACGCGCCAGGCACGGGCACACCGCGCGCTTGCGCTTCGAGCCAAGCGCCGCAGGCGAGGTGGTCGTTGGCGCAAGCCAGCGCGTCGGCGCGTGGCCGGCCTCGTGCGTCGAGCAGACCGGCCAAGACGGCGCGGCCGGCGTCGAAGGCGTCGCCTTCGGGGGCGGTGACGACTTGCGCTGAAGCGCCGGCCTGTTTGGCCGCCGCCACGAACGCCATGCCACGTTCGTGCGCGCGAAAGTCGGCGGCCACGCCGGTGTCGGCGTAGACCAGCTTGCGGTGGCCGGCCTCCAGGAAGTGCTGGGCCATCGCGCGACCGACTTCGGCGTGGTCAAAACCCACCTGCACAAAGGCCGCACCACGCGGCTGGCGGTCCCACATTTCGATGATCGGCGTGCCGCCCTGCACCGCCGCTTGCAACATCGCCACCGCCGCCGCGGTGTGGTGGCGGCCGGTGACGGCCAGCGCGTCGGGCGCCCAGCCCAGCACGGCGCGGATCTGCTCTTCCTCGCGCTCTTGCGAGTAACCCGATGCCGCCAGTAGCAGTTCAAGCCCCGCCGCCTGCAAGCCTTCGGCCAGGCCTTGCACCGTCTCGGCGAAGACCGAGTTCGCCAGCGAAGGCACGATGGCCGCGACCACGCGCGACTTGCCGCTGGCCAGCATGCCGGCTTGTTTGTTGGGCACGTAGGCGTGGCTGGCCAGGGCGGCGCGGATGCGCTCAGCGGTGGCCGGCGCCACCTTGGCGGGCTCGCGCAGAAAGCGCGACACCGTGATCTTGGTGACACCTGCGGCCAGCGCCACGTCGGCCAGCGTGCTGCGGCCGTGGCCACTGCGGGTGCGCAGCCGCGCGGGGCTGATCTCGTCGTGGTCGGCGGGCTGGGCAGGTCGGAGCGTTCGGGCGGCTGGATGGGCCATGGTTTCTGCGCAACGTCTAAGGGAAGGGCCCGATGCGCGTGGGGAAAAGCACCCCTACGATGTTACCGCTAACATGACCAAGTCCGCCCCCGTCAAAACCCTGGACCAGCTGCGCAGCCGGCGCTGGTACGCCGACGCCGGCATACGCGGTTTTGCGCACCGCCAGCGCACGCAGCAGATGGGCGTGCGGCGCGAAGACGTGATGGGCAAACCCATCGTCGCCATCATCAACACCTGGAGCGACCTCTCGCCCTGTCACGCGCACTTGCGCGAGCGCGCGCAGAGCGTGAAGCAGGGGGTGCTGATGGCCGGCGGCTACCCCTTCGAGCTGCCCGCGCTGAGCCTGGGCGAAGTGATGGTCAAGCCCACCACCATGCTCTACCGCAACCTGCTGGCGATGGAGGTTGAAGAGTTGCTGCGCTCGCACCCCATCGACGGCGTGGTGCTGCTGGGCGGCTGCGACAAGACGACCCCGGGCACGTTGATGGGCGCCATCAGCATGGGCCTGCCCACGCTCTTCTGCGCCGCTGGGCCGATGCTCAATGACCGCTACGTGAAGGACGGCGTGACACGCAGCATCGGCGCCGGAACGCACACGCGCATGTTCTGGGACGAGATGCAGGCCGGCACCATCGGCGCCGACGAATGGGTGCAGCTCGAAGCCAAGATGACGCGCAGCCCGGGCACCTGCAACACCATGGGCACGGCCAGCACCATGACCGCCATTGCTGAAGCGCTTGGCATGGCGCTGCCGGGGTCGACGTCGATCCCCGCGATGGACGCCGGCCACGTGCGCATGGCCACCACCTGCGGCGAGCGCATCGTCGGCATGATCTGGGAAGACCTCACGCCGCAGCGCATCCTTACGCGCGGCTCGTTTCTGAACGCTGCGGCCGTGCAGATGGCCCTTGGCGGATCAACCAACGCTGCCGTGCACATCATCGCCATGGCACGGCGCGCCGGGGTTGAGTTCACGCTCGACGATCTGGACGCCATGGGCGCGCGTGTGCCGGTGCTGGCCAACCTCTTCCCCAGTGGTGAGGGGCTGATGGAAGACTTTTACTACGCCGGTGGCCTGCCCGCACTGATGACGCGTCTGCGCGAGGTTTTGAGTCTGAGTGAGTTGACCGTTAGCGGGCAAAGTGTTGCGGCCAATCTTGAAGGCGTGCAGGTGCTTGACCCGGAGGTCATCCGTCCGCTGGAGCGCCCCATCGGCGCCAGCGCGCTGGCCGTGCTGCGCGGCAACCTGGCGCCCGACGGTGCAGTGATGAAACCTTCAGCGGCGTCGCCAAAGTTCCTCAAACACCGTGGCCCCGCGTTGGTGTTTGATGGGCCCGCGCAGATGAACGCGGCCATCAACGACCCCGCACTCGACGTGGATGAGAACACCGTGCTCGTGCTGCGCAACGCCGGCCCGGTGGGTGCGCCGGGCATGCCCGAGTGGGGCAACCTGCCGATCCCGAAGAAGCTCTTGCAGCGCGGCGTGCGCGACATGGTGCGCTTGTCTGACGCGCGCATGAGCGGCACGCACTACGGCAGCTGCGTGCTGCACATCGCGCCCGAAAGCGCAGTGGGCGGGCCGCTGGCGCTGGTGCAAACGGGCGACTTCATCGAGCTCGATGTGGCCGCGCGTCGCCTGCACTTATGCGTGGACGACGACGAACTTGCGGCGCGCCGCGCACGCTGGCAGCCTCCCGCCGACACCCCCGCCCGCGGCTACGTTCGCCTCTACAAAGCCCACGTCACGCAAGCCAATGAAGGCTGCGATTTCGATTTCCTGCAAGGCGCTCAGGCGACACCTGAGCCAGAGATTTTTTGACCCTGCTTTCTTGCCCCTGCTTTTCTGCCCCGTTCACCATAAACGTTAGGAGACACCTCATGAGCACGTCATCCCGCAACCGCTTCTCTGGTCGCTTCCCTGGCCGCTACCTCCCCTTGGTGGCCGCTGTCATCACCGCCATGCCCGCCATGGCGCAGCAAGCCGCCGACAGCGGCCAGCTAGAGACCGTCATCATCACCGCCACCAAACGTGTGCAGCCGCTGCAAAGCACGCCGATTGCGGTGTCGGTCATCAGCGGCGGCACGCTTGAAGAGAGCAACCTCAACAACCTGTCGACGATCACGGCGCAGATTCCCACCGTGAACTACCGCGCCAACGCCTCGAACAAAGACTCGGCGCTGTTCATCCGCGGTGTCGGCACCATCTCCACGTCACCCGGTGTCGAGCCCACCGTGTCGACGGTGCTTGACGGCGTGGTGACGGCGCGCGCCGGCCAGGCCACGCTGGACCTGGTGGAGGTCGATCGCATCGAAATCCTGCGCGGCCCGCAGGGCACGCTGTTTGGCAAAAACGCGTCGGCTGGTGTCATCAACATCATCACCAAAGCGCCGAGCAAGAAGACTGAGGGCTACCTCGACCTGGCCTACTACCAAGGGGGTGAGACGCGCCTGCGGGGTGGTATCTCGGGCGAGATCGCCAAAGACGTGGCGCGCGCCTCGCTGTCTTTGATGACAGCCAAATTTGACGGCAACGTCACCAACATCTTCGACAACAGCACGGTCAACGGCTACGACCGCCAGGGCGTGCGCGCGCGCGTCGATTTGACGCCGAGCAAAGACCTGAAGATCAGCCTTATTGCCGACCACTCCAAGGCCACCGACACCACGCCCACGGGCGTGCCTTACTCGACCAATGTCACCACGTTTCCGTCGCTGGTGGTCACTGCCAACCCGCTCTACCTTGCTGCCGTCTCACCGGTGATTCCGTCGCCGGAAAACCGCAAGATCAACAGCGACATGAAGACACGTGTGCAAGACATCAACGAAGGTGTCTCGGCGCAAGTCGACTACAGCTTTGCTGGCTTCCAGTTGACCAGCATCACCGCCTACCGCAGCTGGACGAACACACAGTTTCAGGACCAGGACCGGCTGAGCTCACTGTCGCGCAGCTTCGCGCAAACGGCCGACCGCGGTGACCTCGACTTCCATCAAACCACGCAAGAGCTGCGCATCGCCAGCACGGGACAGCAGTTCTTCGACTACGTGGCCGGCGTCTTCTACTTTGACGGCAAGAACGACGAGCAGTATCGCCGCGACGTGACGCGTTGCCCCACCAGCCCGGCGGCCGCCCTGCCCTCGGGCATCCTGCCATGCACACCCGCTACCACCGTGGCCGACAACGGTGTCGCCACCTACGGCGTACGCGCCAAGAGCAAAGCCATCTTTGGCGAAGGCACCTTTAACTTCAGCCCGCAACTGCGCGCCATTGCCGGGCTGCGCTACACCTCTGACGACTTGAGCTACTACCACGGCCGCGTGGCCAGCACCACGGGCATCCCGGGCGTGCAGCCGACACGCGCCAACGTCACCGGCGCGACGACTGAGAACGCACTGTCGGGGCGCTTCGGCCCTCAATTCGAGATCAGCAAAGACATGATGGTCTACGCCACCTATTCGCGCGGCTACAAGGGCCCGGCCTACAACGTCTTCTTCAACATGACGCCCACGCAAGACAACGTGCTGGCACCCGAGAAGAGCAAGTCCTTCGAGATCGGTTTCAAGAGCGAGCTGATGGACCGCCGCGTGCGTCTGAACGTGGCCGCGTTCGACACCCAGTACGACGGCTACCAGGCCAACGTGCCGGACCTGGTGAACGGCACCATCATCACGCGCCTCATCAACGCCGGCAAGGTCTCGACCAAGGGCGTGGAGATGGACCTCACGGCGCGCATCACGCCGCAGCTGACGGTGAATGCGGCGCTGGCCAACATCATCGCGCGGGTCAAAGAGTTCAAGTGCCCTGTGGGTGCCGCCGCAAGCTGCGACATCAACGGCCGCGCGCTGCCCTTCGCGCCCGACTGGAAAGGCAGCCTGCGCGTGAAGTACTCGCAGCCCTTGTCAGGCAACCTCACGCTGGACCTGGGCGCCGACGCCAGCTGGCAAAGCAAAACCAACTTCGACCTCTCGCAGCAGCCTAATTCCTTCCAGAAGGAATACACCATCGTCAACGCCAGCATCGCGCTGCAAAGCACCAACGGCTGGCGCCTGGCGCTGGTGGGCAAGAACCTGGCCGACGAGTCGTACGCGACCTTTGTGCAAAGCTCGGGCAGCAACATCAACCGCTACGTGCCGCGTGACGACAAGCGCTACTTCGGCGTGAACTTCCGATACGATTTCTAACTTTCAAAGTAGGTGGCGTGATGAATGCATTTCAGCACTTGCTCAAGCGCTCAGGCAGCCAGCCCCCGGTGGGCACTTGGGTCATGTCGGCCAGCCCCATCGTGGCCGAGGCCATGGGCCACGCCGGCTTCGACTGGGGCGTGATTGACATGGAGCACACGCCACTGGACATGATGGAGATCGTGCACATGCTGCAAGCGGTATCTGGCACCCGCCTGCTGCCCATCGTGCGTGTGCCCTGGAACGACACGGTGACCATCAAGCGTGTGCTCGACGCCGGCGCACAAACGCTGCTCGTGCCCTTCGTGCAAAACGCCGACGAAGCGCGGCGCGCGGTGGCCGCCGCCAAGTACGCACCGCAGGGCATTCGCGGCATGGCCGGCATGAGCCGGGCCTCGAAGTTCGGCACCACGCCCGACTTTTTCAAAACCGCTAACGCCGCAGTGACGGTGATCGTGCAGATTGAAACACCGCAGGCGGTGGAGCAGATCGAAGCCATCGCGGCGGTGGAAGGCGTCGACGCGCTCTTTCTCGGGCCGGGGGACCTGTCCGGCGCGATGGGCTATGTCGGCCAGCTCACCCACCCGGCGGTGATGGAAGTCATGGCCAGCAGCGCGCGCCGCTGCAAGGCCGTGGGCAAGCCGGTGGGCACGGTAGGTGGCACGGTGGAGGTGGTGGCGCAGTACCGCGCCATGGGTTACGACTTCATCGGCATCGCCTCGGATCTGGGCCTCTTGATGCGCGGCGCGCAGGCGGCCGTGAAGGCCCTGCACGCGCAAGACACTGAGCATGTGCACACGCTGGCCGCAGGTACACAACAGCCGCAGGGCTACTAACGTCGAACTTACGTAGACAGCACACATGGCATCCGTCGAATTGCACCAGGTCGCCAAGAGCTACGACGGCAAGACCCAGGTCATCCATGGCATCGACCTGGAGATCGCGCACGGCGAGTTCGTGGTCTTCGTGGGCCCTTCTGGCTGTGGCAAGAGCACGCTGCTGCGCATGATCGCGGGCCTGGAGCCCATCAGCGGTGGTGAAGTGCGCATTGACGGCAAGCGCGTCAACGAGCTGCCGCCACGCGCACGCGACATCGCCATGGTCTTCCAGGACTACGCGCTCTACCCGCACAAGAACCTCTTCGACAACATGGCGTTCGGCCTGCGTCTCCGCGGCACGCCCGAGGCCGAGATCAAGCAGCGCGTGGGCGACGCTGCGGCGCTCTTGAAGATCGACCACATGCTGCAGCGCAAGCCGCGTGAGCTCTCGGGCGGCCAGCGCCAGCGGGTGGCCATCGGCCGCGCCATCGTGCGCCAGCCCAAGGTGTTTTTGTTCGACGAACCACTGAGCAACCTTGACGCGCAGTTGCGCAACGAGATGCGCACCGAGATCAAGCGTCTGCACCAGCGCCTGGGTGCGACCATCATTTACGTGACGCACGACCAGACCGAGGCGATGACGCTGGCCGACCGCATCTGCGTGCTGCAAGGCGGACACACGATGCAGTACGACACGCCCGAGGCTGTCTACAACCGGCCCGCCGCGCTCTTCGTCGCTGGCTTCACGGGCGCGCCGGCCATGAACCTGGTGCCTTGCCGCGTGGACAACGGCTACGCGGCGGTAGGCCCGGCGCGCCTGGCTTTGCCCTTTGCGCTGGCCGCGTTTGCGGGTGAGCGTACCTTGGGTGTTAGGCCCGAGAACCTGACGCTGGCGCCACAGTCCGATATGGACCTGGCGCTGCCCACCACGCTGTCGCTCTTGGAGCCGCTGGGGGCCGAGACGCTGATCACCCTGCGTCTAGGAAACGGCAAGGGCGACGTGGAGCTGCTGGCCCGCGTCAGCGCCGCGTTCAAGCAGGCGCCGGGCAGCGCGGTCCAGGTCCACGTTCATCCACATCATCTGCACCTGTTCGATCGCAAGAGCGGCCAGGCCCTGGGACGTTGAAGAGGGGAATTCGATGAAGTCTTTGCGAATGATCACCACCTGTGCGTTGGCGCTCGGTCTGTTCATAGGCCAAGCGGCCACAGCGCAAACCCAACTGCGCGTTTTCTCCGGCGGCGTGAGCCAGCGCCCCGACCTGATGCGCGTGCTCTTTGACCGCTATGAAGCGGCCAACCCCGGCGTGAAGATCCAGATCGAAACGGGCGGCGCCACCTCGGAGTTGCAGCGCCAGTATTTGTCGACGGTGCTCAATGCCAAAGACCCCACGATCGACATTTTCCTCATCGACATCGTTAACCCCGCGCAGTACTACAGCGCCGGTTGGTTGGAGCCGCTAGACGCCTATGTGGGCACGCCCGCCGCTGCACTCAAGGCGTATCTGCCGGTGTACATGTCGTCCAACGTCGTCAAAGGCAAGGTTGCCGCCATGCCCGGTTTTGCCGACGCCATGTTCATGTACTACCGGCGTGACCTGCTCGAAAAACACAAGATTGCCGAGCCCAAAACCTGGGACGAGCTGAGCGCCGCCGCGCTGAAGATCAAGGCCGCCGAGGGCGACCCCAACCTGCAAGGCCTCTCCATCCAGGGCGCCCCCATCGAAGGGGCGGTGTGCACCTTCTTGCTGCCCTATTGGAGCCAAGGCAAAGAGTTCAATAACGAAGCAGGTAAGCTGACGCTGGACAAGGCCGCTGCCACTAAGGGCTTGCAGCAATGGTTGACGCTGGTCGACCAGGGCGTGATCAAGAAAAACGTCGCCGAGATCAAGACCGGCGACACCGGCAACGAGTTCAAGGCCGGGCAGGTAATCTTCGGCATCGGCTGGAGCTGGTCCTGGGACCGCTTCAAAGACGACGCCGACAGCAAGGTCAAAGGCAAAGTCGGCGTGATGGCCCTGCCCGCCATGGCCGGCGGCAAGAGTGCGACCTGCATCGGCGGCTGGCAGTGGGCCGTCAGCGCCTTCTCCAAACACAAGGCCGCCGCCGCCAAGCTCGTGGCCTACATGGCCGCCAAGGACGCCAGCCGCTTCCTGGCTGCCGAAGGCGCGTTGATGCCGACCTACGCCGACGTCTACACCGACCCCGAGGTGCTGAAGAACGTGCCTTGGTTCAAGGAGGCCGCATCGGTGGTCGCCTTCGGCCGCAGCCGCCCCATGAGCGAGCGCTACGGCGAGGTCAGCGACACCATCCGCACGACCACCAGCGCGGTGTTGGCGCGGACCAAGAAGCCGGAAGAAGGTGTGGCGGAGATTGAAGCGCGGCTGGCGCGGGTGATGCGGTAGTGAATGGGGATGGCGTGAGCTCGCTCGGGCATTCAACCCCCTCCCCAACCCTCCCCCTTGCAGGGGGAGGGAGCAAGGCAATTCGAGCGCTCGCGCTTGAAGCCCTCCCCCTGCCCGGGGTTGGGTTGGGAGGGGGTTGAATGCCGACCCACCGCATCTCCCCACATCAGCTAGAACACTCACGCCAATTGCGCGCCGAGATGACCGACGCCGAGCGGGTTCTATGGCGGCACTTGCGCAGCGAACAACTCGGCGGACACAAGTTCCGTCGTCAGCACCCAATCGGCTCCTACATCGCCGACTTCGCATGCCTTGAGCGGCGACTGATGGTCGAGGTGGACGGTGGACAGCACAACGGCTCTGCGCGCGATGCGGAGCGCGATGCTTGGCTCGAAGCTCAAGGCTGGCAGGTGCTGCGGTTTTGGAACAACGAGGTGCTCGCTAACCTCGAGGGCGTGGTGATGACCATCAGGCTGGCTTGTGGCGCGGGTGGCATTTCACCCCCTCCCCAGCCCTCCCCCTCAATGGGGGAGGGAGCTTGAAGTTCCTCGAACGCCTGCGCGACCCCAGCGAGAAGACGCTGGCGCTGCTGCTGCTGGCACCGGCGTTTGCGCTCTTGGCGTTGATCGTCGTCTACCCCATCGGCAAGCTGATCTTCAACAGCTTCTTTGACTTGCGCCTCTCAGGCGGCGCCGGCACGATGAAGTTCATCGCCTGGCAAAACTATGCCGATGTCTGGGCCGACAAAGACTTCTGGAACGCCACGCGCAACACGCTGTTGATCACGCTCATCACGGTGCCTGGTGCGTTGGTCGTGGGCATGGGTCTGGCGATGCTGGCCAACCTGCCGTTCAAGCGGCGATGGCCCGTACGTCTGGCCTTGTTGCTGCCGTGGGCGCTGCCGCTGTCCTTTGTCGGCCTCATCTTCGCGTGGTTCTTCCACACCGAATACGGCGTCGTGAACGACGTCATGCGCCGCCTGGGCGCGCCCGAGCCGACGATGTGGCTGCTGTCGCCGGCCTACGCCTTCACGGCCATCTGCGCGGCCATCATCTGGAAGACCTCGTCGTTCATGGCGCTCATCTTGCTGGCCGGCTTGCAGATGATTCCGCGCTCGCTGTACGAAGCGGCTGAGGTTGACGGCGCGTCGCGCTGGCAGCAGTTCTGGCAGATCACCATCCCGATGCTGATGCCGTCGATCGTGGTGGCGCTGATCTTTCGCACCATCACCGCGCTGCAAACCTTCGACATCCCCTACACCATGACCAAAGGCGGCCCGGGCAACGCCACCGAAACGCTGGCCATGCTGATCCACAAGACGACGATCGACTATCTGGATGTCGGCTACGGCTCGACCTTGGCGGTGTGCATGTTCCTGATGTCGATGGTCATCACGGCGATCTACCTGCGCCGCATCGGCAACGAGTAGGCGCAGCATGAATACCAGCATCTTCGAAGGCCCAAGGCTGCGCTGGATCGCCGCCGCGCTGGTGGTGGCCAACGGCTTCTTCCCCGCGCTGTGGATCCTGCTCACCTCGCTGAAGAGCGAGACCGAACTCGTCAGCAAACCCATCACCTGGTGGCCTGCCAACCCAACGCTGCACAACTACGTGCAAGCCTTCACCGACCAGCCCTTGCTGCGCTTCATGGGCAACAGCGCGCTCGTCGCCCTGGGTGCCACTTTGGCGTCGCTGCTGGTCTCGGCGGGCGCGGCCTACGCCATCGCGCGGCTGAATTTGAAGCACCGCCAACTCATCCTCACGGCCATCGTGGCGTCGAGCATGTTCCCGCTGGTGACCCTCTTGGTGCCCATCTTCGAGACCATGCGGACGCTGGGCCTCTTGAACACCTACACCGCGCTGATCCTGCCCTACGTGGTGCTGAACTTGCCGGTGTGCACGCTCGTGCTGGTGAGCTTCTTTCAGAGCATTCCGCGTGACCTGGAGAACGCCGCCATGATCGACGGCTGCACGCGCATGGGCGCCCTTGTGCGCGTCGTCGTGCCGTTAGCAGCCCCGGGCGTCTTCACCGCCGGCATCCTGGCCTTCGTCAACGCCTGGGACGAGTTCCTGCTGGCGCTGTCGCTCAATTCAAGTGCGTCGATGCGCACCCTGCCCGTGGGCATCACGCTGTACCAGGGCGAATTCAGCTTTCCCTGGCCCATCATCTCGGCCGCCTTGATCGTCGCCATCGTGCCGGTGGCGGTGTTGATCGCCCTCTTCCAGGAGCGCGTGGTCGGCGGCCTCACTCAAGGAGGGCTCAAAGGATGAGCACCGGTCTTCAAGGCCCCATTCGTTACGGCATCGTCGGTTGCGGCAGCATGGGCCGCGAGCACATCGAGAACATTCAGGCGATGTCGACGCAAGTCGGCGGCGCAGTGGTGACGGCGATCGCCGACCCGCACGCGGCCAGCCGCGACGCCGCGCTGGCGCTCTTTGACGGCGCACGGCCGCAGGTCTTCACCGCGCACACCGAGCTGCTGGCCAGTGGCTTGTGCGACGCCGTGGTCATCGCCACGCCGAACTACACGCACGCGGCGATGCTGCGCGACGCACTGCCGACATCACTGCACATCCTGGTGGAAAAGCCACTCGTCACACGCATGGAAGATGGCGTGGACATCCTCAAGCGCGCGCAGGGCCGCTCGGGCATCGTCTGGGTGGCGCAGGAGTACCGCTACATGCCGCCGGTGGCCGAGATGATCCGCATGGCGCATGGCGGCGAGATCGGCCGCCTGCACCAGGTCACCATCCGCGAACACCGTGAGCCGTTTTATCCCAAGGTCGGCGACTGGAACCGCTTCAGCGAAAACACCGGTGGCACGCTGGTCGAGAAGTGCTGCCACTACTTCAACCTGATGGACCTGATCCTGCAAGAGAAGCCCACGCGCGTGTTCGCGTCGGGCGGGCAGCGTGTCAACCATCTCGATGAACGTTATGCGGGTCGCACGCCCGACATCCTGGACTCGGCTTACGTCATCGTCGAATACGCCAGCGGCGCGCGCGCCATGCTCGAGCTGTGCATGTTTGCCGAGAACACGGTCGACCGCGAAGCCATCACGATCGTCGGCGACGCAGGCAAGCTCGAATCGCTGCTGCCTTCGCTCACGCTCTTGCACGGCAGCCGCGCCGACTGGGGCCGACGCGAAGTCTGGGGCGAGCCCTCCGGCACCGGCCGCGGCGTCTCGATGCGCCGCGTGTGGGACACCAGCATCCGCTACGCCGGCCAGCATTTCGGCGCGTCGTACGTCGAGCATGTGCGCTTTGCGCGGGCCATGCGCGAGGGCCGGCCGCCCGAGATTTCACTCGAAGAAGGGCTGCGCGCCGTGGCCACGGGCATCGCTGCGCACAAGAGCATTGACGAAGGGCGCGTGGTCGCCTTGAGCGAAGTGCTACCGTCCGAGTTGAGCTGACAGCGTTAGCGGCAAGCGCCATGACCTACGCCAAGTACCCCTCGCTCGCGGGCCGCCTGGTCTTCATCAGCGGCGGCAGCTCGGGCATCGGCGCCGAGCTGGTGCGTGCCTTTGCCGCGCAGGGCTCGCGCGTGGCCTTCTGCGGCACCAAGGCCGACGGCGGGCAAGCGCTGATCGATGAAGTGACGGCCTACGGCTGGCCCGCACCCGTCTACGCGGCATGCGACGTGCGCGACACCGCCGCCTACCAAAGCTTGTTAGCCGTCTTGACGGCCCAACTCGGCCCCGTGCAGGTGCTGGTCAACAACGCCGGGCGCGACGACCGCCACCGCATGGAAGACGTGACGCCAGAGTTCTGGGACGAGCGCCTGGCGCTGAACCTCAAACACTATTTCTTCGCCATCCAGGCCGTGGCCCCCGGCATGGCCGCGGCCGGCGGCGGCAGCATCATCAACATGGGCAGCGTGAGCTGGATGCGCGGGCGGCCCAATCTGGTGGGCTACACCACCGCCAAAGCCGGCATCCTGGGCTTGACGCGCACCCTGGCGCGTGAACTGGGCGAACGCAAGATCCGCGTCAACGCCCTCGTGCCAGGCGCCATCGTCACCGAGCGCCAGAACACGCTGCACCGCGACGTGGCGGCCGACCAGGCTTTCCTCGACGCGCAGTGTTTGAAGATTCGCCTGGATGCCGGCCATGTCGCCCGCGCCACGCTCTTTCTTGCCGCCGACGACAGCGACGGCATGACGGGGCAGCATGTGCTGGTGGATGCCGGGATTGCGCAGCAGTCGGTGATCAGTTGAGTCGGGGTGCGCTGCGCGTCACTTGGGTGTTAGCTTCGATGAGGGCTTGTCCCAGCGGCGACAGCCCGATTGCAACGCACTGGCATAGAGTCTGCCCAGCCGCCGCGAAAGCACTTCATCATGAGCACTGCCCTCCAAGACCCACTGGCCACGTTGCGAGCGGTCAACCAGACCTCTGCGTTCAACATGTGGTGCGGCATTCAGGTCGACAGCGCTGAAGCCGGCCGCGCTGAGATTTCAATGCCCTGGCGCCATGAAATCGGCCAATATGCGGGCTTCTTGCACGCGGGTGTGGTGGGCGCACTCATCGACACCGGTTGCGGATATGCCGCCGCAACCTTGGTTGGCCAGGTACTCGCGTCGCACTATTCCGTGAACTGTTTGCGTCCGGCCGTTGGCGAGCGCTTTGTCGTCCGCGCAAGAGTCGTCAAGGCCGGCAAGACCCAGGTGTTCACCGCCGCCGAGCTCTATGCAATCGCCAAAGGCAAAGAGAGTCTGGTGGCCACGGGCGAGGCCATCCTCAGCGTCATGTCGGGTGGGAAGGACGCCTAGCCATTCGGTCGAGACGGGGCACCATGGCAGAACCCCTCACCTAGAACGTTAGTCTTACGAGTACGCGACCTTGAGTCCAAGATGCCTTGCGAAAGGCTCGAAGTCTCGATCTGTTTGCGACAGGGTCACACCGTTCTCGATGTAGTACGTGGCGATGGGCGCCGATAGCTTTCTTGAGGGTCAACCCACCATGTTCAAGTTTCGTTCCGCAGCCTTGGGTGCCGTGCTCGTCGGCGCATTCAGCGCCCACGCCGAAGTCACCCGCTTCGAGGTGCTGCAGACCGCGCCCGCCTTCGAGGGCCGCAGCTTCGGCAGCGTTGGCCCCTACGTGCGCATCACCGCGCGCGCGAGCTTCGCGCTCGACCCGGCCGACCCGCGCAACGCCGTCATCGCCGACATCGACAAGGCACCGCGCAACGCCCAGGGCCGCGTCGAGGCCAGCGCCGACGTGGTGCTGCTGCGCCCGGCCGACGCCGCGCGCGGCAACGGCACCTTGCTGATTGACGTACCCAACCGCGGCCGCAAGCTCGCCCCTCAGCTCTTCGACGACGCCGCCCAGCCCGGCGCCAACAACGCCGACAAAGCCAGCGACGCCGGCATCGGCTTTCTGCACAGCCAGGGCTACACCATGGCCTGGATCGGCTGGCAGGCCGACATCCCCTCGTTGCCCGGCCAGCTGGCGATGAGCGCGCCCGTGCTGCGCGGCGTCACCGGCGCGGCGCGTGACGAGTTCCTCTTCGACCATCTGCGCACGCCGGTCACGGCCACGCTCTCGTCGCTGATCGCCGACCCGGCCACGCTAACCGTCACGGTACGCGCCAAGTGGGACGCGCCGCGCGAGACGCCGCCGGGCCTGGCCATCCGCGCCACCGGCGCGCAGACGGTGGAGATCACACGCCCCGCCGCAGGCTTCGACGCCGCCGCCTTGTACGAGGTGCGCTTCACCGCGAAAGACCCCGCCGTGCTTGGCCTGGCCTACGCCGCCACACGCGACGTGGTGGCCTTCCTGCGCCGCGACGTGAGTGCGGCCAACCCTCTTGCCACGAACGGCCGCAGCACCACGCAGCGTGCCATCGGCTTTGGCGTCTCGCAGTCGGGGCGCTACCTGCGCGACTTTCTCCACCTCGGCTTCAACGAAGACCTCGCCGGCGGCCAGGTCTTCGACGGCCTGATGCCCCACATCGCCGGCGCGCGGCGCATGGCCACCAACGTGCGCTTCGGCCAGCCCGGTCGCAACGCCCGCCACCCGCAAGACCCCGCCTGGCAAGCCGACCTGTTCCCCTACACCTACGCCAGTTTGTTAGACCCCTTGAGCGGCCGCCGCGACGGCCTCATGCAACGCTGCCGCCTGAGCAACACCTGCCCGCGCGTGATGCAGACCGACAGCGAACATGAGTGGTGGGCCTCACGCGCCTCGCTGCTCGTCACCGACCTTGCCGGCCGCCACCTTGAGCTGCCCGCCGACGTGCGCGCCTACATGATCGCCGGCACACCGCATTTCGCTGAGGCCGCTGACCGCATGCGCGCCGCACCGACCATGGCCCTGCCCGTCAACCCCATGCACGCCGGGCCGCCCATGCGTGCCTTGCTGACGGCCATGCAGGCCTGGATCAGCCAGGGCACCGAGCCGCCGGCGAGCCGCGTGCCTATGCGCGCCCATGGAACCTTAGTTGACGCCGCCGAGGCCGTGCTGCGCGGCATCCCCGGCCTGCCCTACGAAGGCATCTATACCGGCGCGAGCTTGACGGATACCACGGTCTTCCCGCCGAAGATCGTCGGCCATTACCGCGTCTATGTGCCGCGTGCCGACGCCGACGGCATGGCCCTGGCCGGCGTCCGCATGCTGGCGCTGGCCGTGCCGCGCGCGAGCTACACCGGCTGGAACCCGCGCGCTGCGGGCTACGGTGCCGGCGCACTCTTCCCGCTGCAGGGCGCGGTCGTGCCCCTGGCCGCCACGCGTGCTGCGCGGGAATCGGCGGGCGACCCGAGGCCTTCGCTGGCCGAGCGCTACACCGACCAAGCCGCCTACGCGGCCGCCGTGCGTGCCGCCGCCGCCGAGATGGTGGCCGAGCGCCTGCTGCTGCCCATGGACGCCGAGCGCGCGATCGAGCTGGCGGCGCAGGACAAACTGTCGAAGCTGAACTAGCGCGCGCCGCGATCACGGCGCGACCAGCCGACGCGCGACGCCGGCCTCAGCGCCGCCGCCTGCGTGCCACCGCCGCCGTGCCCAGGGCCAGCAGTGCCAGCGCGGCCGTGTCGGGCGCAGGCACGGGTCTGGGGTCGGGCTCGACTTCGGCGCTGCGTACGGCCACCGTGTAACGGTCGTTGCCCTTGTTGCGGACCAAACCACTGCCGGTCCATGGTGAGAATTCCTGCGCCAGATCCGCCGACTCCGAGGTGCTGGTCCAGTAGTTGGTGATCTGGACGTCGAAGAAGTTGTCCTTGAGTCCGGCGTTGCTGCCGCCAATGGCCGGGTCCGCCCATAGGTCTTGAAACTCGTCGATCGTCGGCATGCGCCATTCCCCTGCGGCGGCGCCGCCCGTCGTCAGCGCGGCGGCCCAGGCGTTGCCCTCGTCCCAGGTCTTGAGGGAGGCGACGGGAGCCCGCCAGCTGTAAAGCCACAGCAAGTTGGTATCGGTGTCGAGGACTTCGTCACCATTGCCTTGCAGCACCAGCGCGGCCGGTGCCGCACTCGCCAGCAGCGCCAAGGCCAGCGCTGCGGCCCATGTCTTGAGCTTGACCATCAGAATCTCCAAACAAAGTGTGGGAGAGGTCAGTCTGTGGGCGTGCCGTTGCGGCGGCAAGCGACGGGGGTGCGCGCCAGCGTGATCGCCGGCACGCGGCCCGCGCGGGTCACCCCGGTCCTAACCGCGCATCAAGCTGGCCAAGTGCTGGCCCGTGCGCGAGTTCTCCGCCAGCACCTTGAAGACCACCACCAGCACCGGCCCCAGGAAGAGGCCCCAGATGCCCCACAGGCTGCCCCAGAACAAGAGCCCGATGAAGAGCGCGGCGGGGTTCATGTTCGCCGCCCGGCCTTGCAGCCAGGCGCTGACGAAGGTACCGATGAGTGTGGACAGCAGCACCAGAAAAAGCGCCATGCCCAGCGCCGCGCCCAGCGTGCCGTGCACGAGGTAGGCCTCGGCCGCGCCCAGCGCGGTGAGCAGCGTCATGCCGAGGTAAGGCACGACGTGCAGCACGGCAGCGGTGACGCCCCAGCCGACGGCGTCGGGCAGCCCGGCGAGCCAGAAGGCCAGCCAGACGAGCACACCGATCACCGCGTTGGTGACGACCAGCACGCCAGCGTAAATGCGTAGCTGCCGCGCGCATTCCTGCCACGCACGCTGAGCATGCTCGTAGGCGTCCGCGCGGTAACTCCACAGGCCCAGAAAGAGATCGGCCAGGGGCTTGCCGCCGGCGAGCACAAAGAAGGCGATGAAGAAGATGATGCTCAGCGTGCCGGCGAACGACAGCAGGATGCTGGAGCCGCTCAAGGCGCTGCCGCGCAAGGCTTGTGCGGCGCCTTCGGTGATGTGCTGGTTGGGCACGGCGGCTGAGGCCGTTTGGGCTGCTGCGACGGCGGCTTCGTAGCGACCGCCATGCCGCTGCGGTGATTCGATGACCAAGCGATCGGTCGCGGCATCGAGCTCATGCAACGCCAAACGCGCACGCTTGAGCAGCGAGTCGGCATCGGGTTCCTGCGCCGCCACTTGCTGCGCCACCAGGCTGATTAGCTGCGGTGTGCGCTCGGCCACACGCACGAGTTGGGCGCCAAAGGCCACCGCCGCCGCCGCCAGCGCGGCCATCACCAATGCCAGTGCCACTACGGCGGCAAGACCTGTGCTGCGCAACGCCACCTGCAAACGCGCCACCAGCGGCGCGACCAGCACCGCCAACATCAGGCCCGCGACCAGTGGCACCAGGAAACGCTGGCCCCACCACAGCGCGGCGATCACGGCCAGCGTGGCCGTCAGCCGCTCAGCCAGGCTGGACCTGACACCAGGCAAGACCATGCTCGGGCCTGGCGTCTGGGTGGCTTGCGCTGTAGCAACGATGTCCGCGTCTGACATTCGAATACCTCTTGAAGGGTGTAGGCGGCGCATTCTCCATGGCCGGCGCAAACTTCCTTAGCATCGCGGCCATGGACCATGGCCCGACCTGGCTGCAACCCAGCCTCATCTACCTCAGCGCCGCCGTGCTGGCCGTGCCCCTGGCGCGCCTGCTTGGCCTGGGCTCGATCATTGGCTACCTGGGCGCGGGCATCGCCATCGGCCCCTTCGGTCTGGCCCTGGTCACCGACCCGAAAGCGATGCTCGAATTTGCCGAGTTCGGCGTCGTGCTGATGCTCTTTATCGTGGGGCTGGAGCTGGAGCCGCGCCGGCTGTGGTCGCTGCGCAAGCCGATCTTCGGCTGGGGCTCAGTGCAGTTGCTGGGCTCGGCCGCGCTGCTGGGTGCGGCAGCACTGGCGTTCGGTGTCGCCTGGCAGACGGCGGTGGTGGCCGGCCTGGCGCTGGCCATGTCGTCCACCGCCATCGGCCTGGGCGTGCTGAACGAGCGCAACCTCATGCCCACCAGCGCGGGGCAAAGCGTGCTCAGCGTGTCGCTCTTCCAGGACATCGCGGCCATCCCCATCCTGGCCTTGTTGCCGCTGCTCGTAGCCAGTGGCGTGGGCAAGCAGGCCGACGCCAACGGCTGGCTCGAAGCGGCCAAGGCCGTGGGCGTGGTCGTGGCCATCGTGCTGGGCGGGCGCCTGCTCTTGCGCCCCGCGCTGCGCTGGATTGCGCGCAGCCGCACGCCCGAGATCTTCACCGCCGCATCGTTGTTATTGGTGGTGGCCACCGCCGCCTTGATGCACAGCGTGGGTTTGTCGATGGCGCTTGGCGCGTTTCTCGCCGGCGTGCTGCTGGCCGAAAGTGAATACCGGCGCGAGCTGGAAACCGACATCGAACCCTTCAAGGGCCTCCTGCTCGGCCTCTTTTTCATTGCCGTGGGTATGAGTATCGACTTCGCGGTGGTCATCGCGCAGCCGCTGGTGGTGGCCGCCATCGTGCTTGGTTTCCTGGTGGTGAAGATGCTGGTGCTAACGCTGATGGCACGTGCCATCGACGTGCCACTGGTGCAGCGCCCGGTGTTCGTGATCCTGCTCGCGCAGGGCGGCGAGTTCGGCTTCGTCGTCGTGCAAACGGCCCTGGGCGCCAGCGTCATCGCCGCGCCGCAAGCGTCACTGCTGGTGGCCTGCATCGCCTTGTCGATGCTGTTCACGCCGCTCTTGCTGGTGCTGGCGGACCGCTGGTGCGCCACACGTGCGCGCGGCAACGCCGCCCCTGCGGCCGCCGAGATCAGTCAGGAGCAGCACGCGCCGATCATCATTGCCGGCTTCGGCCGCTACGGGCAGATCGTCGGGCGCATGCTCAGCGCGGTGGGCTTGTCGGCCACCGTGCTCGACCACGACGTCGAGCAGCTGGAGAGCCTGCGCAAGTTTGGCTGGCCGGCGTTTTATGGCGACGCCACACGGCTGGACCTGCTGCGTGTGGCCGGCGCCGAACGCGCCAAGATCTTCGTGCTGGCGATCGACGATGTTGAGCAAAGCATCAAGGTCGCGAAGCTGGTGCGCCAGCACTTTCCGCACCTTCAGATCGTGGCGCGTGTGCGCAACGTCTCGCACTTCTACGAGCTGCACCGGCTGGGCATCACCTTGATCGAACGCGAGACACTGGACTCGGCGTTGATGAGTGCGCGCAGCGTGCTGGAGCTGATGGGTTGGACCCGCGACGCCGCGCGCGACAAGGCGGTGCATTTCCGCCAGCACAGCATCGAGGTCCTGCACCAGATGGCGCCGCACTTCGCCGACGAAGGCAAGCTCATCGCCATCGCCAAACAGGGCCGTGCGCAGCTCGAAGAAAGCTGGGCGCGTGAGCGCAGCCAGCGGCAGACCCCGGCGAGCACCAACCCGACGTCGCCGACCGCCACCGACACCGCAGTCCCCGCACCAACCCAGGCCGCCGTGCCCGGCCGCTGAGCATGTTCCAACCCTCACAGCACGACGTACGCCGCTTCTTCTGCGAGACCTATACGCGCCAGCGCGACGGCCTGCCACTCGACGCCATGCAGGGCCAAGCAGCACCGTGGATTGACAAGCACCCCGAGTACCACGCCGAGCTTGCCGATGTCGACACCGCAGTGGCTGCAAGCTACAGCGTCGAAGAAGGCCGCACGAATCCCTTTCTGCACTTGAGCATGCACCTGAGCATTGCCGAGCAGGTCTCGATTGATCAACCCACAGGCATCCGCCAGGCCGTGCAACTGCTGGCCGCCAAACGCAACTCACTGCACGCCGCGCACCACGAGGTGATGGAGTGCCTGGGCGACATGCTCTGGCGTTCGCAACGCAGTCGGCTGCCACCGGATGGTCAGGCTTACATCGACGCCGTGCGGGTGCGTGCAACTCGGTAGTTAGCACGCAAACGCCGGCTGGGTCGTGCTACTTGCCAATCACCACCCAGGGCACTTCCAGCCAGTTGTCCGCCCGGTGCACCACGCTGACATTCGTGCGCGCGGCCCAGGGGATCATCTGGCGGTGCAGCGGGATGGTGTGCACCTGCTCGCGCCATTCGCGCAAAGCGGCCTTGATCAAGTCTTCGCGCTTCTTGGCGTCGGCCTCAACGCTTGACGCTGCGGCCAAGGCATCGAACTTGTCGTTGCGTGAGCGGCCGTAGTTGTACAGGCCTTCGCCTTTGTCGCCCGGGTTGCGCATGACCGGTGTGAGCGTGGTTTCGGCGTCGGTCACCGAGCCGCCCCAGCCCAGCAGGTACATGCTGGTGTCGTGCTTTTCCATGCGTGGAAAGTACGTCGCACGGGGCATCGCGTTGACCTTCAGGCGCACACCAATCTTGGCCCACATAGTGGCCAGCGCGATGCAGATTTCGTCGTCGTTGACGTAGCGGTTGTTGGGGCAGTCGATGGTCACCTCAAAGCCGTCGGCGTAGCCCGCCTCCACCATCAAGGCCTTGGCGCGCGCGACATCAAACGGCAGGCGTGTTTCCAGCGTGGCGTCGTTGAAAGCGCCCAGCGGCGAAGGTGTCACGCCGCCGGTGGGCACGGCCATGCCGTTCATGAGCTTGCTGCGCATCGTTTCGATATCCACCGCTTGGTATAACGCCCGACGTACGCGCACATCCTTGAAGGGGTTCTTGGTTTTCACGCTGCCGTAGAGCAGCTCGTCGCGCATCTGGTCCATGCCGATGAAGATGAGCCGGTTCTCCGGGCCGTCGATGACACCCACGCTGCTGGTGTGGCGCAGGCGCGGGATGTCGCGCGGCGCGGGGTCGAGCACGAAGTCGATCTCGCCCGAGATGAGTGCGGCCAGGCGTGTGGCGTCGTTGGCGATCGGCGTGTAGACGATCTCTTGCACGTTGCCGTCAAAGGCGCCCCACCACGCCGCGTGGCGTTTGAAGGTGGTCTTGATGCCCGGCTGGCGGCTCACCAGCTGGTAGGGCCCGGTGCCGTTGGCGTTGAACGAGGCAAAGCTCTCTTCCTTGTTCTTGAAGTCCAGCGGGCGCACAACCTTGTGCTTCTCGCACCAGGCGCGGCTGACGATGGAGACGGTGTCGGCATGCTGCAAGAAAACGGGATTGACCCTGGCCAGGCGGAACTCCACCGTCATCGCGTCCACCGCCACCACCGTGCCCACGGCATTGGCGTAGACGGAGAAGGTCGACACCGGGTCTTGCGCACGCTTGAAAGAGAACACGACGTCGTCTGCGGTGAACGGCGCTCCGTCGTGGAATTTCACGCCGGCTCGCAGCCTGAAGCGCCACACCAGTGGTGATGTCTGCTCCCAGCTCACTGCCAGCGCCGGCACCAGGTTCAACTGGCGGTCGCGCCGCGTCAGGCGCTCGTAGACCTGGCCGTTGATGGCATTGGTCAGCCCCTCGTTTTGCGACTGCGGGTCCATGGTCAGCGGGTCGCCCTGGCTGGCCCAGCGCAGCGTTTGCGCAAGTGCCGTCATGTTGAGGGTTAGCAACACGAGGCCAAGGGCGACCAGGACATGCATGCGCATCGATGTCTCCAAAGCGGGGGCGTAAGGCGCGGCAGTTTACGCAGCCGCTGCGCACGCGCGGGCCTCTAGCGCGAGCGCGTCAAGATCTCGGCAGGCAGCCAGAGTTCGTCGAGCCTGGCGTTGGCCCAGTCCGCAGCCGGCTCACGCCCGACGATGCGCTCGTCGGTCATGCGCGCGAGGTCCAGCCGCTGCGGCGTGATGCGCATCTCGCTGCGCGTGGAGTAGAAGGTTTTGACGATGGGCGAAGTCAGCGTTTGCGAGTTTTGCTCCACCACCACCGCCAGCAGGCCCGAGCTCAAGCGCACCAGCGAGCCCACCGGGTAGATGCCCAGCGCGCGCACGAAAGCGTTGAAGATGCTGAGGTCGAAGTGACCTTTCCAGCTGGCCATCTTGGCGATCGAATCGGCCGGGCCCCAGCCCGCTTTGTAGGGGCGCACCGAAGTCGTGGCGTCATAGACATCGCACACCGCACCCATGCGCGCCAGCTCACTGAGCTGCTCGCCGGGCAGCTTGAAGGGGTAGCCCATGCCGTCCATGCGCTCGTGGTGGTGCAGACACACGTCCAGCGCCTCGGGGCAGGCGCCCTGCCCTTCAAGCAGCAAGGCGTGGCCACGCGCGGGGTGCGTGCGCATGATGTCGAACTCTTCAGTACTGAGTTTGGCGGGATTGTTCAAAATCTCCAGCGGCATCAGGGCCTTGCCGATGTCGTGCAGCAAGCCGGCCATGCCGGCGTTGAGCGTGGCGTCTTCGTCCATGCCGAGCTGGCGCGCCAATGAAATCATCAGCGCACACACCGCCAGCGAATGCATGTAGGTGTAGTCGTCGCGGGTCTTGATGCGCAGCAAGCTGACCATCGCACCGGAGTTGCGCAAGACCGATTGCGAAATCGCTTCCACCAGCGGCTGGCAAGCCTCCGCGTCGATGGCGCGCCCCATGCGTGCTTCGTTGAACATGGCCACGACCGCTTCGCGGCCTTGCTTGCAAATTGCGGCAGCCTGGCCGAGTTCTGCATTCAAGGTCTTGCTCGCCTCGGGCGCAGTGGCTGCGGTGGCCGTGCTCGCTGGCGCCCAGCGCGACTGGGTTGTGTCCTTGACGGGTGGGCTCGCCAGCGACACACCCTGTGCCTGCTCGACATCACGCCCCAGCGCGGCATTGATCCAGCATTGCGTCACACCTGACTCGCGCAGCCGCTTCAAGTCAGCCGGTGCGTCCAGCATGAACTGGCTCTTCCAAAAGGGATGCTCCAGCCACGAGCCTTCCAGGGCATGCACGTGCATGCCGAGGCGCAGCTGGGAGGTCGAGATTTTCTTGAGCATCGTGATTGGCAATGGGCAACAGGGCGGGCACAGCGAGCCTGCGTGCCCTGTTATCGGTGTTGAAAGGCATGTCATAAGGCAAACTTGCATCACGAGCTGTGAATAAACACTGGCATCGTGTGCTGCTCTGGCGCGGCAAGATGCGCCCGCCTTCACATGTACTTGAAATGCAAGCCACGAGCCTGAAGAGTGCGGTTCTCGGCAGCGAGGCGTACCGGCCGGTCAAGTTTTAGCGGTCGTTCACCAACCTGGTCTGTCGTGCTTGACGCATGCGTCGGCGACGCAAGCGCCAGGCACAGCGTCAGATTCAACCGCCCCGTCACCGTGACGCGCCCTTGGCGACCGAGCACCAAGCCGCCGCTGCGTAAGGCGCCGCGCCGCGCCCAAGGCGCTAGTACGTCGCCCGTCCACCCGTCAAGTCGAACACCGCGCCCGTCGAGAACGAACACTCTTCACTCGCCAGCCACGCCGCCATGGCCGCGACTTCACCGACTTCGACAAAGCGCCCCATCGGGATCTTGCCCAGCATGTAGTCGATGTGCGCCTGCGTCATCTGCTCGAACATCGCCGTCCTGGCCACCGCCGGCGTGATGGCGTTCACCGCGATGCCTTTGGTCGCCACCTCTTTGGCCAGCGACTTGGTCAGCGCGATCAGCCCGGCTTTGGACGCGCTGTAGTGCGAGGCGTTGGGGTTGCCTTCCTTGCCCGCCACCGAGGCGATGTTGACGATGCGGCCATAGCCTTGTTTGACCATCTGCGGCGCTACTGCGCGGCAGGTGAGGTAGGGCGCGATGAGGTTGACCTCGATGACACGCCGCCACACAGCAGGGTCAAGCTCCCAGGTCGTGGCGTTGCCGCCGGTGATGCCGGCGTTGTTGACGAGGATGTCGATGCGGCCGTGGCTCGCCACCACGCGCGCGCAGGCGGCCTGCACCGCTGCGTCGTCGGTCAGCTCGACCAGGTCGCCGCTGACCTTGCCAAGAGCCGCCAAGGTTTGACTTGCACTGGCCAACTTGGCGGCGTCGATGTCCCACATCACGACACTGGCCCCCGATTGCAAGAGCCTCTCGCCGATGGCGTAGCCGATGCCTTGCGCGCCGCCCGTGACCACCGCCACGCGGCCTTTGAGATCGATCTGGTTCATGCTTCAAGCCCCTTCAGTGCTGGCGTGCCTTGTTGGTCAGCGATGTACTGCCGAATGATGTCTTCGAAGTTGGCCTCAGGCCTCAAACCCAGCGCTGCGGCACGCGCGGACGTGGCACCCGTGGGCCAGTTGGCCACGATGCCGGCGATGCGCTCGTCACGCTCGAAGCGTACCAGTGCCCTCACCTTCGGCCCGGCCACCGCTTCCAGTGCGTCTAACATTTGTTGTACGGTGACATTCAGTCCCGGCAGATTCAGCGCCAGGCGGCCACCCAAGGCCTGGCGGCTGGCTTCGAAAACGGCGATAAGGCCGTCCACGGTGCGCTGGGGTGATGACACCGGATGCGCCACCGTGGCATCCACCGGGCACAGCGAGACTTCACCCGCCAAAGGCTCACGCAAGATGCCGCTGAAGAAGGAACTGGCTGCGCCGTTGGGCCGGCCCGGGCGCACCGTCACCGTCATCAACCTTGCCGCGCGGCCGTCGATGAAACCTTTGCGCGTGTAGTCTGCGACGAGGTGTTCGCAGATGAGCTTTTGCACGCCGTAGCTGGTTTGCGGCGCGGGCAAGGTGTCGTCGGCCACGCGCGCGGGCATGGGCACCGAAATGTCGGGGCCGAACACCGCCACCGAGCTGGAGAACACCAGCCGCGTTGGCAGGCTGCCCTTTTGCTGGCGTGCGCGCAGGGCGTCGAGCAGCGCGCGTGTGCTGTCGAGGTTGGAGCGCAGCCCCAAGTCGAAGTCGAGTTCGCATTCGCCCGACACGGCCGAGGCCAGGTGGAACACGCCGTCGAAGTCTTCATCGTGCAGCGCCTCGCATTGGCCCAGCAGCGCGCCAACGCGGGCCGAGACGCGCGCGTCGTCTAGTAGTTCAGCGCGCGCTGAAGCCTGGTCGGCCAGCACCAGTTGCTCGATCTTGCGGCCGGCCAGGCTGCCGCGCTGCAACAGCGTTCGCGCCAGTCGCGCACCCAGAAAGCCGGCGCCGCCGGTGATGAGTAGCTTCATCGTGAGATGTCCTTGGTAGTTGGCTTGGTGGGCTTGACGGCCGCCCGCGTGATGACCCCGCCTTGTTCAAGCCGGCGCTGGCCATTCCGCAAGTGCATGGTGGCGGCGCGGCGTGCCTTGCGCGCATCACCGGCGGCGATGGCGTCGACGATGGCGCGGTGCTCGGCGCGCACGGCGGCCATGAAGTCGGGCCGCCGCGCTTCGTTGGTGCGCGCAACGCGAATGGCGTCATGCAGATACTGCTCCAAGAAACCGATGACGCGGCCGAACTGCGGGTTGCCTGTGGCCTGCGCAATGGCGCGGTGAAACGCCAGGTCTTCTGTCACGCCGTCCAGCCCCGCCGCACTGGCGGCGTCGATGGCCACCAAGGCGCGGCGCATGCCAGCCACCTGCGTACGCGTAGCCCGCTCGGCGGCCAGCGCGGCGATCTCACTTTCAAGCACGCGGCGCACTTCCACGACCTGCACCACCGCCTGCGCCGACTGCAACACCACCGGGTCGAATGCGAGCGCCTGGTGGGCCGGGCCGGCCTGCACGAAGACGCCCGAACCTTGGCGTGACGTGAGCAAGCCGCGCGACTTCAAACGGTGCACCGCTTCACGCACGACGCTGCGCGAGACGCCGTGCGCAAGTGCCAGCTGCGCCTCGGTGGGCAGCTTGTCGCCCGGGCCTAGCGCCCCCGCGCCAACGCCGATGCCGGCGGCCAAGCGCTCCGCCAGCCGATCGGCCAAGCTGTCGCGTCCCAATCTGGATGGCGCGCCGAGCCCACCCGCGCGCAGCGGCGTTGCGCGCGTAGTCGGGGTGGCGTGGGCGCTCATGGTCGTCAGGTTATCAGACAACTTTCGTGAGCCAACAAGGGGTAAGTCCGATGGCCGGCGCCAACGCGCCGGGCGTATCGTGGCCAGCGTTCAGCACAAGGATCCAGCCCGCATGGCCAGTGTCACCATCGCCCAGGTCAAGAAGCGCTTCGGCAGCGTCGAGGTGCTGCATGGCGTGGACATCGACATCGCCGACGGCAGCTTCACCGTACTGGTGGGCCCCTCGGGCTGTGGCAAGAGCACGCTACTGCGCATGATCGCGGGGCTTGAGCGCATCAGCGACGGCGAGGTGCGCATCGGCGCGCAGCGCGTCAACGAGTTGCAGCCCAAGCAGCGCGATATCGCCATGGTCTTCCAGAACTACGCGCTGTACCCGCACATGACCGTGCGCGACAACATGGCATTCGCCTTGATGCTGGCCAAAGACGACGCCTCGGTGATCGAAAGCAAGGTCGCACGCGCGGCCGACATCCTGGGCCTGAAAGACCTGTTGCAGCGCTACCCGCGCCAGCTCTCGGGCGGCCAGCGCCAGCGCGTGGCCATGGGCCGCGCCATCGTGCGCGACCCGCAGGTGTTTCTCTTCGACGAGCCACTGAGCAACCTCGACGCCAAGCTGCGCGTGGCCATGCGCACCGAAATCAAAGAGCTGCATCAGCGC
>JANOJR010000617.1:0-31161 GCA_031418855.1 Rubrivivax sp. | reverse complement strand
CGCCGCACGCAGGCCAGTGAGGTGGGTGCCACCGTCGCGCTGCGGGATGTTGTTGGTGAAGCACAGCACGCTCTCGTTGTACTTGTCGTTCCACTGCATCGCCACTTCGTCACCGATGTTGGTGCCCTGGTCGCTTTGTTTGTCGCCGGCGGCATGGAAGATGTTGGCGTGCAGCGGCTGCTTGCCCTGGTTGATGAATTCGACGAAGCCTTTGACACCGCCGGCGAAGGCGAAGTTGTCTTCTTTGCCGTTGCGCTCATCGACCAGGCGGATCCTCACGCCGTTGTTCAGGAACGAGAGTTCACGCAGGCGCTTGGCCACCACGTCGTAGTGAAAATCGATCTGGCTGAAGATTTGGTCGTCGGGCAGGAAGTGCACTTCGGTGCCGCGCTTTTCGGTCTCGCCGGTGATCTTCATGGGGCTGACTTCAAAGCCATCGCGCATTTCAAGCAGGCGGTCTTGCGTGAAGCCGCGCTTGAATTCAAGCGCGTGCACCTGGCCTTCGCGGCGTACCGACAAGCGCAGCCACTTGGAGAGCGCGTTGACGCAACTCACGCCCACGCCGTGCAGGCCGCCGCTGACCTTGTAGCTGTTCTGGTTGAACTTGCCGCCGGCGTGCAACTCGGTCAGCGCAATCTCGGCCGCACTGCGCTTGGGCTCGTGTTTGTCGTCCATCTTCACGCCGGTGGGGATGCCGCGGCCGTTGTCGATGACGCTGATGCTGTTGTCGCTGTGGATGGTCACGACGATGTCGTCGCAGTGCCCTGCCAGCGCTTCGTCGATGGCGTTGTCGACGACTTCGAAGACGAGGTGATGCAAACCCGTTCCGTCCGACGTGTCACCGATGTACATGCCAGGGCGCTTGCGCACGGCCTCCAGGCCTTCCAGGATCTGGATGTCGCCCTCGCCGTACGCAGCCGAGGCTTCGCTGCCTGTGCTGGCGACAAAACCTTCTTCGCCGGGGATGTCGCGCTGGGTCACGCCGGTCTTGTTGTCGGGCTTCTTTCCCGGCTTGTGATCGGGCTTCTTTTCGGGCTCGTTGTCGGGCTTGTCTTGGGGGTTCACGTCGTCGGTCATGGCGGCTCTTGGGCTGGGCGGGCCACTTTGGGTAGCCCATCAAAACGCTGAAGCGGGCCGCAGCCCGCTCGAAAAGTGTCAGTGTGACTGTCGTGTTAGGCGAAGGCGCTAAATGCGCATGGGCATCACCACGTACTTGAATCCTGGGCGCTCGGGCAGGGTGATGAGCACGCTGGCGCTGCCGTCTTGCAGCTCCATGCGCAGCATCTCCTGGTTCATGTTGCCCAGTGCGTCGATGAGGTAGGTGACGTTGAAGCCGATCTCGATGGCGTCGCCGTCGTACGAGACCTCCAACTCTTCTTTGGCCTCTTCTTGCTCGGCGTTGCTTGAGGCGATGCGCAAGACACCGGGCTCAACGTTGACGCGCACACCTTTGAACTTTTCACTGGTGAGAATCGCCGCGCGCTGCAAGCACGCCAGCAAGGGCGCGCGGCCCACCAGCAGGGCGAACTTGTGATTCTTCGGAATGACGCGGTTGTAGTCGGGGAACTTGCCTTCCACGAGCTTGGTCACGAACTCCATGCCCGAGAAATTAAAGCGTGCCTGGTTGCCGGCAAAACGCATCTCGATCGCAGTTTCTTCGTCGGCGAGCAGGCGCTGCAGCTCAAGCACGGTCTTGCGCGGCAGGATCACTTCCTGCTTGTTGGGCACGGCGTTTTCCAGCGTGCTTTGCGCCAGCGCCAGGCGATGGCCGTCGGTAGCCACCAGAGTCAAAGTCTTGCCTTCGGCGATGAAGAGAATGCCGTTCAAGTAGTAGCGGATGTCGTGCACCGCCATCGCAAAATGCACCTGGTTCAAGAGGTCGCGCAGGGTCTTTTGAGGCACGCTGAAGGTCGGACCGAAGTCCACCGCTTCGTTGACCAGCGGAAAGTCTTCACTGGGCAGCGTTTGCAGCGTGAAGCGGCTTTTTCCCGCTTGCAGCGTGAGTTTGTTTTGCGCTGAGGTGAGCGTGATGATCTGGTCCGAGGGCAAGGCCCGCAGGATGTCGATGAGCTTGCGCGCGCCCACGGTGGTGGACAAGGTGCCCGCGTCGCCGCCGAGGACAGCGCTGGTACGCACCTGAATCTCCAGGTCGCTGGTGGTGAACTCCACCGCGTCGCCGTTCTTGCGCAGCAACACGTTGGCAAGCACGGGCAAGGTGTGGCGCCGCTCGACGATGCCCGCCACCGACTGCAGCGCGGCAAGAACCTTCTCCTGAGGCGCTTTGAGAACGATCATGTCTTTCTCTCTTTTTAAACTTAGTAGTCGTAGTAGGCGCGGTGCCAACCTGGGGACAAGGCTATTTTCGCCTTCTTTATCAGTCGCTTAGCTCGCGATGAACCCTGTGTGCAACAGGCCTGCGCCGCTGCACCTGTTTTCTGGATAACTCTGGCAAAGGGCAGCGACCTGTGGACAAGTCTGCACTTGTTAGCGAATTGCTCACAGGCTTTGCGTGTCATGTGCCAAGCCCCGACTGTCAGCCTTTGAGCGTCTGTTCGAGCACATGCAATTGCTGGTTGAGCTCAGGGTTGCGGCCACGCTCTGCGCCGATCTTGCGCACAGCGTGCAGCACGGTGGTGTGGTCGCGCCCGCCAAAGAGTTCACCAATCTCGGGCAGGCTCTTCTTGGTCATGTCCTTGGCGATGTACATGGCGATCTGGCGCGGCCGCGCGATCGAGGCCGGGCGTTTCTTGCTGTACATGTCGGCGACCTTGATCTTGTAGAAGTCAGCCACCGTCTTTTGAATGTTCTCGACCGAGATTTGCCGGTTCTGAATCGATAGTAGGTCGCGCAAGGCCTCACGCGCCAGCGCGATGTGGATGTCCTTTTGGCTGAAGCGTGCGTACGCCAGCACCTTGCGCAAGGCACCTTCGAGCTCGCGCACGTTGGCGCGCACGTTCTTGGCGATGAAGAAGGCCACGTCCTCGGGCAACTCGGCGCCTGCGACCAGGGCCTTCTTGATGAGAATGGCCACGCGCATTTCCAGCTCGGGTGGCTCGATGGCCACGGCCAGGCCAGCGTCAAAGCGGCTCGTCAAACGCTCGTCGATGTCGACCAGGCCCTTGGGGTAGGTGTCGCTGGTCATGATGATGTGCGCGCGCTTGGCCAGCAGCGCTTCGAAGGTGTTGAAAAACTCCTCCTGGGTGCGTTCCTTGCCGGCGAAAAACTGCACGTCGTCGATGAGCAGCAGGTCCAGCGAGTGGTACTTGGCCTTGAGCTCATCGAAGGTCTTGCGCTGGTAGTTCTTCACCACGTCGCTGATGAACTGCTCGGCATGCAGGTACAAAACACGTGCGTCGGGCTTGTCCTTCAGCAGCGCGTTGCCCACGGCATGCACCAGATGCGTCTTGCCCAGGCCCACCCCGCCATAGATGAACAGCGGGTTGTACATCGCGCCAGGGGCACCCGCGACGTGCAGCGCGGCGGTGCGCGCCATCTGGTTGGCGCGGCCGGCGACCAGGGTGTCGAAGGTCAGCGCCGGGTTCAATTTGTGGCGCGTCGTGCTCGGCGCTGGGGCCGAAAAGTGATTCGCTGGGTGCGCGGCAGAGGCCTGCGCGGCGTCGATCACGCTCATGGCCAGCGAGGCGGCGTCCATGCGCGCCACTGCGTGTCCGTTCTGGCCCGGCCGCAGCAAGCTGCCGGCGAACGCGGGCGCAGCTTGCTCGCGTGGGGCCAGCGCCAGCTCAAGGCGCACAGGCTTGCCTGCTAGTTCGGACAGCACGGCCTCAATGCGATGGGCGTACTGGGTGCGAATCCAGTCGAGCTTGAAGCGGTTGGGCACGAGCACCGAAAGCACGGCTGCTTCGGGTGAGTCGGCGCTCACACTGGCCCCCGGCAGAGGCCGGATCCAGGTGTTGAACTGTTGTTCGGGTAACTCGGCGGCAAGGCGCGTGCAGCCCGCTTGCCATAGGTCGGGGATCATTTTTGTGTGGAGATCTCTGGGTCGCTAGCGCCCAAACGGGGGTGCCGGGGCGCAGCGGGGACGTAGTTATCCACAACTTCGGCGCCAGCGTCAACCCCAAGTTGACGAGCCGCTCAGCCGCACGCCGTGGTGCAAGTGTTTGACCGTAAAGGCGTTTTTTGCTGTAATCGTGGGTTTCCCGGATGCGTGCGCGCGACAGTCTTTGCCGAACACGTTCTACCTTTTTGATTGCATAGCGGCTCGCCCCGAGCCCCAAGACCACTGGAACCGCCATGAAGCGCACCTACCAACCTTCGAAGATCCGCCGCGCCCGTACCCACGGCTTTCTCGTTCGCATGAAGACTCGCGGTGGCCGCGCCGTCATCAATGCGCGCCGCGCCAAAGGCCGCAAGCGCTTGGCCGTTTAAGTTCTGCCGCCGCCATGATCGGCCGCCTTGTACACACGGCCGATTTCGAACGCGTGCTGGCGACGCCCCCCCGCTCACGAAGTGCTCACTTCGCCATGCATCACGTCATGGATGCGCCCTCGCGCGCCGCTGGCAGACGGCCGACGCCGATTTCGGAAGAGTTATCCACAGATCTGTTGCACGCTGGTGCCGTGACTGTGGACAACTTGGCCGGTCGGCATTGGTTGGGTTGTGTCATTCCCAAACGACATGCGCGGCGCTCGGTCTCGCGCAATCTGCTCAAGCGCCAGATACGCGCGGCCATGACGATGCATGCAAGCGGCCTGTTACCTGGCCTATGGTTGGTGCGCCTGCGCTCGCCGTTCGCGGCGGCGCAGTTTGTTTCGGCCGCGTCCGTGGCCCTGCGCGACGCCGCGCGTGATGAGCTGAAACAGCTCTTCGCGCGTGCCGGGCGCTGAGTCCGTGCGGCATACAGGGCTGCCATGAATGCTGTCGTGACACGAGCCTGGGCGCGACTATGTCGTACGCCGCAAACGGTACTGATGGCCTTGGTGCGTGGCTACCGCCTCTTCTTCAAAGCTTGGCTCGGCAACAGCTGCCGTTTTGAGCCAAGCTGCTCGGCCTACGCGCTCGTCGCACTGCAACGCCATGGTGCTGCGCAAGGCAGTGCGTTGACGCTCACAAGACTCTTGCGCTGCCACCCTTGGTGCGCCGGCGGCCATGACCCGGTGCCGCCGCGCGAGGCGCGACTCTTTACCCGGCTCGGGCTTGCCCGCGCTGAACCCGAATCCGAACCCGACCCAATTGCGACCCGAAAGCTCACATGACCGATATCCGCCGTACCCTGCTGTGGGTCGTCTTCACCATGTCCTTGGTGCTGCTTTGGGACGCCTGGAACAAGCACTCAGGCCACCCCTCGATCTTCGGCGCGCAGCGCAGCACTGCCGCCGCATCGGCCCCGGCGGCCAGCCTGCCGCCCGCCGCTCCCGTGGCCAGCGGTGTGCCTGCGCCGACGGCCACGGCAGCCGTGCCCGGCGCCGCCGCCTTGCCGGTTCCCGCAGCGACGGCCGCTGCCACGCGCGGCGAGCAAGTCAGCCTGATCACCGACGTCGTCAAGGCCACGTTTGACAGCGCCGGCGGCACCTTGATGCGGCTTGAACTGCTGAAGTTTGTGGACCAGGCCGACCCCACGCGCAAGGTCGTGCTTTTCGATCAAAGCGCAAAACGCCTTTACAAAGCCGAGACCGGTCTGGTGACCAAGCAGCCCGGGGTGACGCTGCCCAACCACCACACGGTGATGACGGTGATGCCGGGCGAGCGCACGCTGGTGGCCGGCGCCGATCAGATCAGTATCCGCTTCGAGTCGCCCGCCATGGACGGTCGCCGATTGGTCAAAACCTACACCTTCAAGCGCAGCGAGTACACCGTCGCAGTGAAGCACGAGTTCTTCAACGACGGCGCCACCGCCGTGACGCCTGAGCTGTACCTGCAGCTCGCACGCGACGGCAACGCGCCCGAGGGCGAGTCGTCGTTTTATTTCACGTTCACGGGCCCTGCGATTTATACCGACGCCAACAAGTTCAGCAAGGTCGAGTTCAAGGACATCGAAAAGGGCAAGGCTGATCACGCCAAGACGGCTGACAACGGCTGGATCGCCATCGTGCAGCATTACTTCACCTCGGCCTGGCTCTTGCCGACCAACGCGGCGCGCGAGTTCCGCACGGCCAAGGTCGGCGACAACCACTACGCCATCGCCATGGTCACCTCGCTGGGCGAAGTCGCGCCCGGTGCCAGCAAGGTGCACGAGGCCACGCTGCTGGCCGGCCCGCAGGAAGAAAACAAGCTCGCTGCCTTGGCGCCGGGGCTTGAGTTGGTGAAGGACTACGGCTACTTCCACCTCTTGTCCAAGCCGCTCTTCTGGCTGCTGGACAAGCTGCACAGCGTGCTGGGCAACTGGGGCTGGGCTATCGTGGCGCTGGTGGTGTTGCTGAAGATCGCCTTCTACTGGCTCAACGCCACCGCCTACAAGTCGATGGCCAAGATGAAGGCCATCAACCCCAAGGTCATGGAGATGCGCGAGCGGCTCAAAGACAACCCGCAGCAAATGCAGCAAGAGATGATGCGCATCTACCGCGAAGAAAAGGTCAACCCGCTGGGCGGCTGCCTGCCGATATTCGTGCAGATGCCGTTTTTCATCGCGCTGTACTGGGTGCTCTTGTCCAGCGTGGAGATGCGCAACGCGCCGTGGATAGGCTGGATCACCGACCTGGCCGCCAAAGACCCCTGGTTCGTGCTGCCGGTGTTGATGACGGCGTCGTCGCTGTTCCAGGTCTGGCTCAACCCCACGCCACCCGACCCGATGCAGGCCAAGATGATGTGGATGATGCCGCTCATGTTCGGCGTGATGTTCTTCTTCTTCCCCGCCGGCTTGGTGCTGTACTGGCTGACCAACAACATCTTGTCGATCGCCCAGCAGTGGTTCATCAACAAGCGCATGGGCGTGATGGGCAAGTAAGCGGCTGTTCCTGCGCCGCGGCGCGCCAACAAGGTCACGTTGCTGCACCGCTTACCCTCATAGCGGGGGTTGAGTCCGGGGCCTTGAGTGCCGACGATGCAGACATGCGGGCGACCCGGTGCAACACACCGGCTCAGGAGCCAAGCGCACAGGCCTGAGTGTGGTCCTGGGTGCTTCTCCACCCGCGCCACCCATGGCGGCGCGCCACAATTCAAAGACGATGCGCGCTGCTGCCACAGCCCCGAACCTGGGGCGCTACCAAGACCCGATCGTGGCCATTGCCAGCGCCCCCGGGCGTGGCGCGGTGGGCATCGTGCGTGTGTCGGGGCCTGAGCTTTCCGCGCTGATCACCGCCTTGTGCGGGCGGGCACTCAAGCCACGCCATGCCACCTACCTGCCCTTTCTTGACGAATGCGGCCAGACCATCGACCAAGGCTTGGCGTTGCACTTCCCGGCGCCGCATTCCTACACCGGGGAAGAGGTGCTTGAGCTGCAAGCGCACGGTGGCCCGGTGGTCTTGCAGCTGCTCTTGGCGCGCTGCCTGCAAGCCGGCGCGGCGATAGGCCTGCGGCTGGCCGAGCCCGGCGAATTCACCGAGCGCGCGTTCCTCAATGACAAGCTCGACCTCGCGCAAGCCGAGGCCGTGGCCGACCTCATCGACGCCAGCACCGAAGCCGCTGCGCGCTCGGCCTCGCGCTCACTGGCGGGTGCCTTCTCGATCGAAATCACCGCGCAGGCCGAGCGGAGCGTGCGCTTGCGCGTGCTGGTCGAGGCCACGCTCGATTTCCCCGAAGAAGAGATCGACTTTCTAGAACGTGCGGGCGCACGCCAGCAGCTCGATGCCATCGCCAGCAGCCTGACCGACGTGCTGGCCCGCGCACGCCAGGGCGCGCTGCTGCGCGAAGGCCTGCGCGTCGTGCTCGCGGGCCAGCCCAACGTGGGAAAGAGCAGCTTGCTCAACGCGCTGGCCGGCGCCGAGCTGGCCATCGTGACGCCAATTGCCGGCACCACGCGCGACCGCATCAGCCAGACCATCCAGATCCACGGCGTGCCGCTGCACATTACCGACACGGCAGGGTTGCGCAGCGACACCACGGCGCACGACGCTATCGACGCGATAGAGCGCATCGGCATCCAGCGCAGCTGGCAAGCCATCGCGGAGGCCGACGCCGTGATCTTCCTGCGCGACCTCACGCGTATCGGGCAAGTCGACTACGACGCCGCCGACGCGCGGATCCTTGACGAGCTAACGAGCAAAGCGGTGGACGGTCAGCGCATCGTCGAGGTCTTCAACAAGAGCGATGCGGCGCCACTCGCAGCGCACAAGCCCGGCGCACTGGCGCTGTCGGCGCGCAGCGGCGCGGGCCTGGATGCGCTGCGCGAAACCCTGCTCGAACGTGCCGGCTGGCAAGCCGCACCCGAGGGCCTGTTCATCGCGCGCACCCGCCACGTGCAGGCGCTGCGCCAAGCCCAGGCGCATCTACATGCAGCCCAGGCCCACGCCGCGCAGCAAGCCAGCGCACTGGAGTTGCTGGCCGAAGAGCTGCGGCTGGCGCATGACGCGCTGGGGCTGATCACCGGGCGCATGACGGCCGATGCGCTGCTAGGGGAAATCTTCAGCCACTTTTGCATTGGCAAGTAGCGCGCTGAGCTTCCCACCCAGCCACGCCCAGCCGCTCAACCCTTCAGCAACTTCGCCTCAGCCAGCGCCAGCGCTTCGGGCAGGCCCGACAGCACCAGGGTGTCGCCGGGCACCAGCACCAGGCCATCGTCGGGCTTGATCACGGTGCCGGCCGCGCGCCGCACCGACACCACCTTCACGCCCACCGCGTGCAGCGCCAGCGATGCTAACTTTCGACCTGCGTGCACACTGGCAGGCGGCAGCGTGACACTTTGCAGCCGCGCTTGCTGCAATTCTTCGACGGTGTCGTCGTCGGCGCCGTGAAAGTAGCCACGCAGGAGGCCGTAGCGCGCGTCGCGGGCGTCGCGCGTGAGACGAATGACCTTGCGCATGGGCACGCCCACGAGTGCCAGCGCGTGGCTGGCGAGCATGAGTGAGCCCTCAATGGCCTCGGGCACGACCTCGGTGGCGCCGGCGGCGCGCAGCACTTCAAGATCGGCGTCGTCGATGGAGCACACGATCACGGGCACGGCAGGCGCGTGCTCGCGCACCAGGCGCAGGATCTTCAGCGCCGAGGGTGTGTCGATGTAGCTCACGACCACGGCGGGGGCGCGCGCCAGGCCGGCGGCCATCAGGCTTTGCAGACGCGCGGCGTCGCCAAACACGACGCTCTGGCCGGCGGCGGCGGCCTGGCGCACGCGGTCGGGGTCGAGGTCCAGCGCCATGTAGGGGATGCGCTGGGTGCCCAGCATGCTGGCCAGGTTTTGCCCGCTGCGGCCATAGCCGCAAATGATGACGTGCTTTTCGGCGCCGATGGACTTGCGCGCGATGCTGGTGAGCTGCAACGACTGCATCATCCAGTCGCTGCTGACCAGCCGCATGACGATGCGGTTGCTGTACATCACGATGAACGGCGTGGCCAACATCGACAGCACCATGCTGGCCAAAATCGGGCTCAGCCATTCGGGTGCCACGAGCGAGTTGTCCGCGCCCAGGGTCAGCAGCACAAAGCCGAATTCGCCGGCTTGCGCCAGGTACAGGCCGGTGCGCAGCGCCACACCCGGCGCGGCGCCGAAGCCGCGCGCCAGCAAGGCCACCAGGGCCGATTTGGCGAACACCGGAGCGCAGGTGAGCATCAAAACCAGCTGCCACTGGTCGATCACCGGCCGCCAGTCCAGCTTCATGCCGATGGTGATGAAGAAGAGGCCCAGCAACACGTCGTGAAAAGGCCGGATGTCGGTCTCGACCTGGTGCTTGTATTCGGTCTCGGCCACCAGCATGCCGGCCACAAAAGCGCCCAGCGCCAGCGACAGCCCAGCCTCTTCGGTCAGCCAGGCCAGCCCAAGGGTGACGAGCAGCAGGTTGAGCATGAAGAGCTCGTCGCTCTTGTAGCGCGCCACCAGGGTGAGCCACCAGCGCATGACACGCTGGCCGCCCACCAGCAGGATCGTCAGCAAGACCACGGCCTTGAGCAGCGCGACGCCCAGCGACATCATCAGCGCGCCGCCGCTCTCGTTCAGCGCCGGGATCAAGACCAGCAGCGGCACCACGGCCAAGTCCTGGAACAGCAGCACGCCGAGCACGCGCCGGCCATGTTCGCTCTCGAGCTCCAGCCGCTCGGCCATGAGCTTGACCACGATGGCGGTGGACGACATCGCCATCGCACCACCCAGCACCACCGCGCCGCGCCAGCCCATTTGCCAGGCCTCGCCGGCCACCGCGTTCCAGCCCCACACCAGCAAGACATGCCCGGCCAGCGTGCCGGCCATGGTCAGCAGCACCTGCGAAAAGCCCAGGCCGAAGACCAGCGTGCGCATGCTGCGCAACTTGGGCAGGTTGAATTCGAGGCCGATGACGAACATCAGGAAGACCACGCCGAACTCGGCCAGGTACTTCACGCCGGCGTTGTCTTTGGCCAGCGCCAGCGCGTTGGGGCCGATCAGCACGCCCACCACCAGGTAGCCCAGCATCGGCGGCAGCTTCAGCGCGCGGCAGGCCACGACGCCCAGCACAGCGGCGACGAGATAGAGCAAAACGAGTTCGAGGGTGCTGGCCATGGCTACCTAGAATGCCTCATCGTATTCGACGCTTGAGCGCTTTTTGATCACCACCCCACCCTTCGACGCCGCGCGCGCGCTGGCCCTTGCCGCGCAAACATTCGAGATCGAAGCGCGTGCGCTCTTGGGTCTTGCCGCGCGGCAAGGTGACGGGTTTGCCGCAGCCGTGAAGACCATGCTCGACGGCCGCGGCCGCGTGGTGGTGATGGGTATGGGCAAGAGCGGGCACGTCGGTCGCAAGATCGCCGCCACGCTGGCCTCCACCGGCACGCCGGCTTTTTTCGTCCACCCGGCTGAAGCCAGCCACGGCGACCTGGGCATGCTGATGAGCGGTGACGTGGTGCTGGCCATCAGCAACAGTGGTGAGAGCGACGAGCTCGCGGCCATCCTGCCCGCGATACGCCGCCTGGGCGTGACGCTGGTGGCGATGACGGGGCAGAGCGCATCAAGCCTGGCGCGCCACGCCGACATCGTCATCAGCAGCGCCGTCGATCAAGAAGCCTGCCCGCTGAACCTGGCACCCACCGCCAGCACCACGGCGCAGATGGCGCTAGGCGACGCGCTGGCGGTGGCGCTGCTCGACGCACGCGGCTTTCGCGAAGACGACTTCGCGCGCTCGCACCCCGGCGGCAGCCTGGGCCGCAAGCTCTTGATGCATGTGCGCGACCTGATGCGTAGCGGCGACGCCGTGCCGCGTGTAGGGCCTGACGCCAGCTTCAGTGCGCTGCTGCGCGAGATGACGGGCAAGGGACTGGGCTTCACGGCCGTCAGTGACGCGGAAGGCCGCGCCATCGGCATCTTCACCGACGGCGACTTGCGCCGCTTGATCGAACAAGGCCGCGACCTGCGCGCCTTGCTCGCACGCGACGTGATGCACACCGCACCCAAGCTCGTGCGCGACGACGCGCTGGCGGTGGACGCGGCGGATGTGATGGAGCGCTTTCGCGTCACCAGCGTGCTGGTGGTGGACGCTGAGCAGCGCCTGGTCGGCGCGCTCAACAGCAACGACTTGATGCGGGCGAAGGTGATTTGATTGCGGCATTCGACCCTCACCCCAGCCCCCTCCCTGGCAGGGAGAGGGGGCAACACTCAAGCCAATCGTCCCCCCTGAAAGTCCTGCATCGCCTGCATCAACTCGGCCCGCGTATTCATCACGAACGGCCCGTGCTGCGCGATGGGCTCGTGCAGCGGCTGGCCGGCGATGAGGATCAAGCGCGCGCCCTCGGCGCCGGCTTGCATGCTGACGCCGTCGCTCGCATCGTCATTCGCCAGGATGGCCATGCGCTGGCGGCGCACCAGGGTGTTTGCTAACGTTACTTCGCCACGGTAGACGTAGGCGAAGGCGTTGTGCGCGGCGGGCAGCGGCTGCTCGAAGTGGGCATTGGCGTCGAGGTGCACGTCCAGGTACAGCGGCCTCGTCGCGTCGCGCTGCACGGCGCCGTCCACGCCATGGCTGTGCCCGGCGATGACGCGCACCAGCGCGCCCGGTAGCGTCAACTCGGGCACCTCGTTGTTGGCGATGTCGCGGTACCAGGGCGCGCGCATCTTGTCGCGCGCGGGCAGGTTCAGCCAGAGCTGAAAGCCTTCCATCGCGCCGTCTTCCTGCTCGGGCATTTCACTGTGGATGACGCCGCGTCCGGCGGTCATCCACTGCACGCTGCCGGGCACCAGCAGGCCCACGTTGCCCGCGCTGTCGCGGTGGCGCATGCGCCCTTGCAACATGTAGGTGATGGTCTCGAAGCCGCGATGCGGGTGGTCGGGGAAACCGCCGATGTAGTCGCCGGGGTTGTCGGTGCCGAAGGCGTCGAGCATCAAGAAAGGGTCGAGACGGCGCTGCAAGTCTTGCGTCAGCACGCGGATGAGCTTGACGCCTGCGCCGTCGCTGGTGGCCTGGCCCTGAACCAGGCGTTCGACGGCGCGTGGGCGGGTGACGGTGGTGGTGTAGGTCGCTGTGGTGTGTTTCATGCCCGGCAATGTAGCGTCGCAGGGCTTGCCCGGCATTGCGGCAGCTTGAACCATGCGTTCAAATCCAGCCGCGCTGTCTCTGCGCAGTCAAACCCGAAAGGACTTCTGTGAAAGCCATCTGGAACGGCACCGTGGTTGCCGAGAGCGACGACACCGTGGTGGTGGAAGGCAACCACTACTTCCCCGCCGCTTCGCTCGCCGCGAAGTTCACCTTGCCGAGCAACACCAAAACCATGTGCTCGTGGAAAGGGCAGGCCAGCTACTACACACTCTTTGTCGATGGCGACGCGAACCCGGATGCCGTTTGGTTCTACCCCGAGCCCAAAGAAGCGGCGGCCGAAATCAAAGGGCGGGTCGCATTTTGGAAAGGCGTGCAGGTCACGGATTGACGTTCCACGTTCGCGCTCGGATTCCGATCAGCGTGCGCGACACGCTGGCCGACCGCAAATACCAGGGCAGCTACGTGCGTGTGGCCGATGTCTTGCGGCGCATCCAGGCGCCAGCACGCAGCCTGGAGCGACTATTTGAGCAAGTTGCGCTGACCGTCATGGTGCGCAACGGCGACGCTCACCTGAAGAACTTTGGGGTGCTTTACACCGACGAGTCCGACACCCGCTTGTCGCCGCTGTTCGATGTGGTCTCAACTTCCATCTACAAGTACACCCGCTACCCCGGTGGCCCCGAGGTCGAAGACATGACCCTGGCGCTCAAGCTCTTTAAGGGCAAGAACGAAACCAAGGCCTACCCCACGACGCAGCGCCTGTTGGAGTTCGGCCAAAAGGTCTGTGGCGTCACCCGGCCGCAAGCTCTGACGCGCGCATCCCGGCGGGGTTGTTGGCGTCGATGAAGGAGGTGTGGGGGCGCGGACTTGGGTATGCGTCTCGGCGCGTGGCATCGGTGGTCTGACCAACGCGCCGAGAAAACTGCCTACGGCCGGGATCACGAGCCGGATAGCGCTATAGGGGCTGGGCAGACGCCAGCAAGGCGTTGACGGCTTGTGCCAGCGCGGGCAAGTTGCTATGGGCGATGTGCCACACCTGGGCACTATCGATGCCGGCGTAGCCGTGAATCAACAAGTTGCGAAACGCAATGGCCTCGCGGCAATGTGGGACCTTGGCGGCGACCTCAGGTGCGGCCTTGGCCAACTGCGCCAACGCCTCGCCGACGATCTCGAACTGCCGCTCAACGGCTGAACGGACCAGCTCATCGGCAAGGTAGGAATTGATGTCGTGGCTGCTCAGAAACTTGCTGATGCGCCGAGCAGCTTGCTGCACATCCCAGAGGTATGCACGCGGATCACGCGGCGTAGACAAGCTCGCGGCTCCGGTCGATGGCGAGCTTGAGATAGGGGTTCTTGATAGCGCCACCCATCAGCAGATCCACGGGCCGCTCAAGCGCCGATTCGAGTTGAGCCTTAAATCCGAAGTACTGGCCCAGGGGGTCTGGGCTTGCCGCGTCGGAAAACTCCACCAGCAGGTCGACATCGCTGCGCGACGGGTCGAAGTCTTCCCCGGCGGCCGAGCCAAACACCTCAAGTCTTGCCACATTGTTTTGGCGACAAAGAGCCTCGAGCAAAGCGCGTCTTGAAGCGATGTGGGGGTGCATTCGGGGCAGTTTAACAAGGGCGTGGTGACATCCAGCACGGTGCTTGCAGCGGGTGCGCTGGGGCATGGACGCGAAAACCCGTTCAGCAAAGTACACCAATAGTGTGATTTCCGATGTCTCTGGATGCGGACTCTTGAGGCGAACTTTGGAGCTACAGCATGACGACGGTGCGTAAGACGATCACGTTGACGGACAAGCAGGACGACTGGATCAAGGCCCAGATCCTTGCCGGCCGCTACACCAATGACAGCGAAACCATCCGCGACCTGATCCGGCGCGAGCAAGAGCGCACGGCTGAGATGGAAGCCGTTCGCGCCGCGTTGATCGAGGGCGAGGCCAGCGGTGAGCCGCAGCCCTTTGACGCGGCCAGATTCAAGCAGGGCATGCTGGCGAGCAATGTCTGAGTTTCGCCTCACGCCGGCGGCTCGGCGGGACCTTGAAGGGATCTGGCGCTATACCCATCAGCAGTGGGGTGTGGAGCAAGCCCATCGCTACATCGACGCCTTGACAGCGGCTTTCGAAGTGTTGGCAGACGCCCCCCAAAGTGCGCCTGCCTGCGATCACATCCGTGCAGGGTACCGCCGTCGTGGCGTCGAGCGGCATGTTGTGTATTTCAAGATCGCGCCCTATGGCATCGCCATCGTTCGCGAGTTGCACGAGCGCATGGATGCGCTGCGGCATCTATAGGTCGGTGCGGCAACGGGTTGCTGGCGACAACCACCTTTGCGGTCTTTGGCGAGCACGCCGTTCAGCCGCGCCAAGGCGGCGTCGAAGACTCTGGCGTTGTTGTCGAGTCGGGCAATCTGCACTTGTGGCGCGATGAAGTTGGCGTCGAGTTTGATCGCCTGCTTGAACGAGGCGCGCGCGCCAACGAGGTCGGCCGTGCGCGCACGCGCGGTGCCCAACAGGTTGTGCAAACCGGGCTGGCCGGGCTGGTGCTTCAACAGCGTGTCGCCAACTTTCACGGCTTTGGCGGCCTGGCCGCTTTGCATGTAGATCGCCATCAGCGCCGAGCCGGTCTGCACTTGCCCGGGGTCGCGCTTGACGACGTCTTCGAGCTCGGCGACCGCGTTGCCGTACTTGCCAGCGTTGAACATGCTTAAGCCCAGCATGCCGCGCATGGCCGGCAGGTCCTGTTTTTTACCGCCGCTTGCAGCAGACTGGTGGCGCGGGTGTGCCGGCCTTGGGCCATGTGCGCCGAGGCCAGTAATTGCGTGGCCTGCACATCATTGGGGTGGCCTCTGAGGTAGCTGTCCAGCGCCTCAATGGCACGGTCAAAGTTCTTGTCGCCGAGGTAGATCTGAGCCAACAGCTTGGGCACCGGCGTGTTGGGCTGGCTGCGCAAGGCGGCCTCGAGGTAGGGCTTGGCCTTTTCGCGTTGATTCAATCCGAAATGGGCCAGGCCGCCGAGGATCAGCAATTGCGGGCGGTAGCGAATGAAGGGCAGCGGCACCGGGTCGAGCAGCGCGGTGACTTCAGCGAGTGCTGCCTTGGCCTCAGCAGGCTTCTTGTCGTGCTCGGCCAGCAAGGCGCGCAGGTAGGCGCCGCGTGTGTCGCCGGCCGAGGTGTTGCGCAGCTCGGCGAGGTCGCGTGCGGCATCGGCGTTGCGGCCCAGGTCAACGAGCATGCCCGCGCGCGCCACCAATGCTTCGGTGTGGGTAGGGCTGAGCTTGATGGCGCGGTCGTACATGGCCAGCGTGCCCTGGCGGTCGCTTTGCATTCGGGCCACAGTGCCGCGGATGTAGTGCGCCTGGGCCGATTCGGGCGCCAGTTTGAGCGCACGGTCGGCGCTGGCGGTGGCTTCGCGAAACTGCGCGGCACGCAGGCGAATAGGCACTTCGGCGAGCCAGGAGTCGGCGTTGGCGGAGTCGATGGCACGCGCCTCTTCGATGAGTTTCATGGCCAGGCGCGCGTCGCCGGTTTGGGACGCGGCATTGGCCTTGAGCAAGAGCAGCGCGCTTTTGACGGCGGGCGGCAGGCCGTTGGTGTCAAAGCGCTGAGGGTCGAGCACGGGCTGCGGCTTGCCTTGCCCCAGCAAGGCCTGCGCCAGCGGCACCACGATTTCGGCGCGGTTCACGCCCAGGCGCAGCGCTTCGTCCAGCGCCACCTCGGCCGCGATGACCTCCTTGTTCGCTAGCAGCGCTTTGCCCAGAAGAGCCTGCACCGACAAATTCTTGTTGTCGACCGCCAGTGCGTTCTTCAGCTGAACGATCGCCCGCGCCATGTCTTTCGTCTCGTAGCGCATCAACGCGTCTACATACAAGCGCGAAACCTGAGGGTCGGTGGCAGCCCAGACTGGCTGCGCCAAGCAGCCAATAAAGACGGCCAGCGCCATGCTGCGCTTGCGGCCATCGAACGAGGTAGGGATACGAGTTTTGTTCACCCAGCGATGCTAGGAGCGCGGGAGGACCGCCGTGCCGCGCTCGCTGTGCATCACCTCCTGCGAGGCGATGAAATCTGAGCTCAGCTGATCGGCCCCTCGCCAAATCGCAAATTTCTACCGCTTGCCACACGCGGCTTTCCACGGGCGCAAGCGCGGCGTGGCCGAGCGCACAATTCGCGCTTTGTTTGCTGCGCTGCGGAGTCCGTTCCCATGAAATTGCTATTTGGCGCGTTGGCGCTGGGCACCTCGTTGCTGCTGCTGGCCGCAGGCGCAACCCACGCCGCCCCCGCCCTGCCCTCCACCAACGTCGCCTGGCTCCCCGCCGCCAGCGACGCCGATGTCGACCGCGCCTTCAGCAAAGCCCGCACGGAAGCCAAGCCGGTGTTGATGTACTGGGGCGCGACCTGGTGCCCGCCGTGCAACCAGCTCAAGGCGACCTTCTTCAACCGCCAAGATTTCGCCGTGCAGTCCCGCTCGTTCGTGGCGGTGCATGTGGACGGCGACCGCCCCGGCGCGCAGCGTGTAGGCACGCGCTTCAAGGTCAGCGGCTACCCGACGGTGGTGCTCTTCACGCCGCAGGGCGTGGAGATCACGCGCTTGCCGGGCGAGGTGGACGCCGAACAGATGATGACTGTCTTGCAGCTGGGCCTGAGCGGCGGCCGCTCGGTGAAGGACGTGCTGGCCGATGCGCGTGCCAGCAAGACACTCACGGCCAATGAATGGCGCATGCTGGCCTACTACTCCTGGGACACCGACGAGCAGCAGCTCGTGCCCAAGGCCGAGGTGCCGGCCTTGCTGGGCCAACTCGCGGCGTTGACGGCCACCAGCCCAGGCGCCGACGCTGAGATCACCACCCGCCTGTGGCTCAAGGCGCTGGGCGCCAGTGACGACGGCAAGGGCATCAAGCCCGACGCCGCGCTCAAGGCCCGCGTCGAGCGTGTGCTGTCAGATGCAGCGTTAGCACGGCTGCACAGTGACGTGATCACGGGCGACGCCAAAGACATTGTGCGCGTGCTCACCAGCGACGACAGCGTGGACCGCGCGCCGCTGCTGGCCTTGTTCGAAACCAGCCTCAAGCGCCTGGAGCTGGACACCACGCTGTCGCGCGGTGACCGCATCGGCGCGCTGATTGCACGCATCAACCTGGCGCGTTTGGGCCAGCCCAAAGACGCTACCGCCGTGACCATTCCCGACGCACTGCGCCAGGAGGTGATTGACCACGCCGCGCGTGTTGACCGCGAGTTGGTGGACGGCTATGAGCGCGAGATGATGATCTCGGCCGCTGGCTACGCGCTCAGCCAGGCGGGGCTGTGGCCACAAAGTGAAGCGCTGCTCATCAGCAATCTGAAACGTGCGCAGTCGCCCTACTACTTGATGAGCCAGCTGGGTGGCAACGCGCGCAAGCTGGGCAAGAAGGATGAAGCGCTGCGCTGGTACGGCCAGGCGTTTGAGACGAGCGTGGGGCCAGCCACGCGGCTGCAATGGGGCTCGGGCTACCTCGCCGCGCTTGTCGACTTGACACCGAGCGACGCGCCGCGCATCGAGAAGACGGCGGCGCGCTTGATCAGCGAGGCCGCCAAAGACCTAGGCGCCTTCAGCGGCCGCAGTGTGCGCTCGATGCAGCGAGTCAGCACCAAGCTTGTGAGCTGGAACGCTGATGGCAAGCAGGCGGCGGTGCTGCGCCGCCTGCAAGCGCAGCTGACGCCGGTGTGCGCCAAGGCCACGCCTGCGGCGGGCCAGCGTGAGGCTTGCCAGAAGCTGCTTAAACCGGCGGCGAAGAAGGCATGATCGCGTCGCTAAAAGTGCAGGTCGCGAGCCTGGACGAAGTTCAAGTATTGGACGCAGCGTGGGACGCCGTGGCGGACGTGCGCGAAGGCGAGCGGGCGGCTGGCGCAGTCTCTCCCGTGCCGCTTGACGGGGCGATGGCGCGGCTGGAAGCCAGGTTTGCTGGATGATGTTGACGCTGCATTCGCAGGCTGAGAAAGACCTCTCAACAAACAAGCTCCTAGGACTGCATAGGTTTCGCTCCTTCCCCCTTCAAGGGGGAAGGTTGGGATGGTGGTTCGGTGTCGGCGTGGTGCTGGCATTCAACCCCCTCCCCAACCCTCCCCCTGGCAGGGGGAGGGAGCAAGACCAATCCCGATCTACCGCAACCACACGACGCCCAGAAGCATGAATCCAATGGACGAACCCGACGACATCAACCAGGCGCGGCGCCGGCTTGCTGTCATGATGATGGCGACACCCTGGGCCGGCGCCTTGCATGCTGCCGCGCCAGTATCCACCGCGAGCACAGCCCCCACCGCCCCACCCCAAGCCCCCGCCGATGGCGAGCCGCATACGGGTCGCTGGGTGCATGCCTTCGCGGCCTATGGCGCGCCCAAATACGGGCCCGAGTTCACGCACTTCGAGTACGTCAACCCCGACGCGCCCAAGGGCGGCACGATCAAGCTGAAGAACCCTGACCGGCGCACCAGCTTCGACAAGTTCAACCCCTGGACGGTGCGCGGCAACTCACCCGCGGGCATCATGATCTGGATGGTGGAGGGCCTGGCGCACCTGGGGCAGGACGAGCCTTCCACGATGTATGGGCTGCTCGCCGAAGCGATGTTCGTGGCGCCTGACTTTTCGGCGGTGAGCTTTCGCATCCACCCGCAGGCGCGCTTCAACAATGGCGACGCGGTGACGGCTGAAGACGTGCGCCACAGCCATGCCATGCTGCTGTCCAAAGAGGCCACGCCGTCGTACCAAACGACGGTGGCGGCCATCGAGCGCGTGGTGGTGATCGACGCGCACACGGTGCGCTTCGAGCTGCGCGAGAAGTCGCGCGAGCAGATCTTTGTGTGCGGCACGATGCCGGTGTTTTCACGGAAATGGGGAGCTGGCGCGGGGGGTGCTGCCAAGAAGCTCGACGAGATCGTCACCGATTACCCCATCGTCAGCGGCCCCTACCTCATCGACAAGGTCGACATGCCGCGGCGCATCGAGTTCCGCCGCAACCCCGGCTACTGGGGCAAGGGCCTGGCCGTGCGCCGTGGCCACTTCAACTTCGAGCGTGTGGTCTACCGCAATTACAGCGACGACGCCGTCGCGCGTGAAGCCTTCAAGGCGGGTGAGTTCGACTTGATCAAGGAGTACCGCGCGCGTGCCTTCGTGCGCCAGCACGCGGGCGTGAAGTGGGATGACGGGCGCATTGCCAAACTGGTGATGCCCACACGCTATGGCCAGTACTTGCAGAGTTATCAGCTGAACATGCGCCGGCCCATCTTCCAGGACATCCGCGTGCGCGAAGCGCTGGGGCTGACCTACGACTTCGAGACCCTCAACAAGACGCGCACCTTCACGCGTGCCAGCAGCCTTTTCAACAATTCCGACTTCGCCGCGCAGGGCTTGCCCTCGCCGGCCGAGCTGGCTTTGCTGGAGCCCTTTCGCGCCGAGCTGCCGCCGCGTGTCTTCGGCCCGGCGTTTGTGTCGCCGCGCACCGACGACGCGCCCAATGGCCTGCGCCGCAACCTGCTCAAGGCGCGCGACTTGCTCGACCAGGCCGGCTGGAAGCTCGACAGTGCCGGCGTGCTGCGCAACGCCAAGGGCGAAGCCTTCGAGTTCGAGTACATGCAGCCGCGCGCCAGCGCCAACAACGACTGGCAGAGCAATCTCACCAAGCTGGGTATCAAGATGAACGACCGCGTGGTCGACTTCGCCCTGTACCGGCGCCGCTTGCAGCAGTACGACTTCGACATGGTGGCCATCGTCGAAGGGCGTTTCACCTTGCCAGCGGCGTCGGACGTCATCACCACCTACGGCAGCAAGTCGGCCGACGAGCCTGGCAACAACAACTTCCGCGGCGTGAAGAGCCGCGCCGCCGACGCCATGATCGCGGCGATGAACCGCGCGGCCACGCTGGCCGAGCTGCGCGACGCCTCGCGTGCGATGGACCGCATCGTGATGTGGAACTTCTGGCAGATCCCCGACCTGTTCTCAGGCCGCGAGCCGATCTCGATGTGGACCAAGTTCGGCATGCCCAAGGTGATGGCGCATTACTTCCAGGCCGACACGCTGATTTCCGGCTTCACCGAACATGCCCCCTGGCCGCTGTGGACCTGGTGGGACAAATCGCTTGAAAAGAAGGGCTGACACGCCATGCTTTCCTACATCTTCAAGCGCCTGCTGCTGATGATCCCCACGCTCTTGGGCGCGCTGACGATTACCTTCGTGGTGATGCAGTTTGTGCCCGGTGGCCCCGTCGAGCAAATCATGGCCGAGGCGAGTGCGGGCATGGGTGGCGATACCAGCGGCTACAAGGCTGGGCGCGACCTCGACAAGAAACAGCGTGACGAGCTGATGAAGCTCTACGGCTTCGACAAGCCCGCGCATGTGCGCTACGTTGAAATGTTAGGCAACTTCCTGCGCTTCGATCTGGGCAAGAGCTTCCTTCAGAACAAAGAGGTCTGGCAGCTCATCAAAGAAAAGCTGCCGGTGTCGATCTCCCTGGGCCTGTGGACCTTCCTCATCAGCTACGCCATCAGCGTGCCGCTGGGTGTGGCCAAGGCGGTCCGCGAAGGCACACGCTTTGATGCGCTCACCACGCTTGGCGTGCTGCTCGGCTACGCGATTCCGGGCTTCGTGCTGGGCGTGCTGCTCATCGTGCTCTTTGCCGGCGGTAGTTTTCTCGACTGGTTCCCGCTGCGCGCGCTGACGTCTGACAACTGGGAAGAGCTCTCCGCCTGGGGCAAGGTCAAAGACTACGTTTGGCACCTCGCGCTGCCGCTCACCTGCCTGGTGATCCACCAGTTTGCGGTAGTCACGCTGCTGACGAAAAACACCTTCGTCGAAGAGATTCGCAAGCAGTACGTGCTGGTGGCGCGCGCCAAAGGTTTGTCGCAGCAGCGCGTGCTCTACAAGCACATCTTTCGCAACGCGCTGATTCCGCTGGTGACGGGGTTTCCGGCGGCGTTTATCGGCGCTTTTTTCGCCGGTTCGGTGCTGATCGAGACGCTGTTTTCGCTCGACGGCCTGGGGCTCTTGTCGTACGAGAGCGTGGTGCGGCGTGACTACCCTGTGGTGCTGGGCAGCCTCTACCTCTTCACCTTGATCGCGCTGGTGGTCAAGCTGGTGTCGGACGTGCTGTACACGGTGGTTGACCCGCGCGTGCAGTTCGGCGCGGCTGGAAAGTAGTGAGCAAGCCATGACGATGAAAGTGACCTCGCGATGAGCGCCGTCTTAGACCCCCCACTGGCCCCTCAGCCAAGCGTCGCAGCTGCGGCGACGCCGATGTCGCCCAACCAGCGCGCCTGGGCCCGCTTCAAGCGCAACCGCATCGGCTACATCTCGCTGTGGGTCTTCGGTGTGATGTTGGTGCTGACCACCTTCGCCGAGCTGCTGAGCAACGACAAGCCGCTGGCGGCGCGCATCAACGGCCAGTGGAGTGCGCCGATGCTCGCCAACCCGAGCGAAAAGTCGCTGGGCGGCGACTTCGGCACGCCCACCGACTGGAAAGACCCGTTCATCACCCAGCTGCTGAGCAAGAGCGGCAACATCGCACTCTTCACGCTGAACCCGCATTCGGCCGATTCGATCGACTACTTCGACCCGGCTTTGCAGCCCAGCGCACCGAGCCAGCGCAACTGGTTAGGCACCGACTCCAAGGGCCGCGACATGCTGGCGCGGCTGGTCTACGGCTTTCGCGTGAGCATCTGGTTTGCGCTGTCGCTGACCTTCGCCGGCACCGTGCTGGGCATCCTGGCCGGTGCCATCCAGGGCTACTTCGGCGGCAAGGTCGACCTCTTTGTGCAGCGCCTGGTCGAGATTTGGGGCGCGGTGCCCGAGCTTTACCTGCTCATCATCTTCGCGTCAATCTTCAACCCCTCGCTTTTGTTGTTATTGGTGCTGCTCTCGCTGTGGGGCTGGATGGGTTTGTCGGACTATGTGCGCGCTGAATTCCTGCGCAACCGCTCGCTGGAGTACGTCAAAGCCGCGCGGGCTTTGGGCTTGAGCAACGGCCAGATCATCTGGCGCCATGTGTTGCCGAATTCACTCACGCCCGTGATCACTTTCCTGCCCTTTCGCATGAGCGGCGCGATCCTGGCGCTGACCTCGCTGGACTTCCTGGGCCTGGGCGTGCCAGCCGACACCGCGTCGCTGGGTGAGCTGCTCAAGCTCGGCAAAGAGAACCTCGACTCGTGGTGGATCATCGTGCCGACCTTCCTGGTGCTGGTGGTGACGATGCTGCTGCTGACCTTCATCGGCGACGCGCTGCGCGATGCGTTTGACACGAGGAAGTCTTGATGAGTGCGCATGACAAGACGCTGCTTGAAGTTCAACACCTGAGCGTGCGCTTCGGCGCCTCATTGGTGGTCAACGATGTCTCGTTCACCATCGCCGCGGGCGAGAAGTTTGCGCTGGTGGGCGAGTCGGGTTCGGGCAAGTCGATCACCGCGCTGTCGGTGCTGCGGCTGGTTGATGCCGCCGCCACCGCAGGGGTCATCCGCTTCGAGGGCGAAGACCTTGTGGCGGCCACTGAAGCGCGCATGCGCGACCTTCGCGGCAACAGCATCGCGATGATTTTTCAAGAGCCGATGACGGCGCTGAACCCGCTCTACACGGTGGGCAACCAGATCGGCGAAGTGCTGGAGCTGCACGAAGGCTTGAGTGCTAACGCCGCACGGTCGCGTGCTATCGAGCTGCTGGCGCGCACCGGCATCCCCGAGCCAGACAAGCGTGTCGACGTCTACCCGCACCAGCTCTCGGGCGGCCAGCGCCAGCGCGCCATGATCGCCATGGCACTCGCCTGCCGACCCAAGCTTCTGATTTGCGACGAGCCCACGACGGCGCTGGACGTCACCATCCAGGCGCAAATCCTCGCGCTGCTGGATGAGTTGCAAGCCGAGATGGGCATGGCCATGCTCTTCATCACGCATGACTTGAACCTGGTGCGCCGCTTCACCCACCGCGTGGGCGTGATGGAGCGCGGCAAGCTCGTCGAGATGGGGCCGACGGCGCGGGTCTTTGCCGACCCGCAGCACAGCTACACCAAGAAGCTGATGGCCAGTCGGCCGCAGCGTGTGGTGCAGCCGGTGCCCAGCGACGCACCGATCCTTGTGCAGGGCAAGGACGTGCAAGTCACCTTCCCGATCCCCGCAGGCTGGTTCAGGACGCGGCATTTCGTCGCCGTGCGCCAGGCCACGCTGACACTCAAGCGTGGTGAGACGCTGGGCATCGTGGGCGAGTCGGGCTCGGGCAAGACGACACTCGGGATGGCCTTGCTGGCGCTGCAAGACATCGCCAGTGGTTCGATCGAGATGGCCGGCGAGCGCATCGATAACGCCGACCGCGCGCACCTTCGGCGCATGCGCAAACGCATGCAGGTGGTCTTCCAGGACCCGTTTGCGTCGCTCTCGCCGCGTTTGACGGTGGGCCAGATCGTCGGCGAAGGGCTGGCTTTGCATCGCAGTGAACTTTCCGCCGCTGAGCGCGACGCGATGGTGTTGGCCATGCTCGAAGAAGTGGGTTTGTCCGAGCGCCACGGTGTGGCGGGTGTTTTGCAGCGCTACCCGCACGAGTTTTCGGGTGGCCAGCGCCAGCGCATCGCCATCGCGCGTGCGGTGGTGCTGGCGCCTGAAGTGTTGGTGCTCGACGAGCCGACCTCGGCGCTGGACGTCTCGGTGCAGCAGCAGGTGCTGGCCATCCTGGCCGAGCTGCAGCAGCGCCACGGCATGAGCTACATCTTCATCAGCCACGACCTGGCGGTGGTGCGCGCGATGTCGCACCGCGTGATGGTCATGAAGAACGGCGACGTGATTGAAGAGGGCGAAGCCGAGGCGCTGTTCGCCGCGCCGCGCGAGCCTTACACGCGCGAGTTGCTGGCGGCGGCGCATTTGAGCTGAGGCAGTGCTAACGTTCAACGTGCGCTGGCAGCTTGCAGCAGGGCGGCGACCTCGGATTGGCCCAAGCGGCGCGCGTGCACCAGCGGCGTGACGCCATCACGGTCAGCCAAATTCGGCTGTGCGCCATGGGCCAGCAGCAAGCGCACGATTTCGCGGTGGCGCGGCCCGCCATCGCCAAGGATCACGGCTTCGAGCAGGGCCGTCCAACCCAGGCGGTTGATGTGGTTGACGTCAATCTTGCTTTGCAAGAGCACGCGCACCGTCTCGACATGGCCGTAGTGGCAGGCGGGGATCAAGGCGGTGCCGCCGTAGCGGTTGGTGAGCTTCAAGTCGGCACCGGCGGCAAGCGCCAGGCTCACGATCTCGTGGTGGCCACGTGCACCGGCGAGCAAGAAGGCGCTGTCTTGCATCGCGTCTTGCGCGTTGACATCGGCGCCCGCAGCGATGAGCAGTCGCGCGGCTTCGATGTGGCCGCCTTGCGTGGCCGCCAGCACAGCGTTGCGGCCGCTGGCGTCGCGGGCGTTGACGTTGGCGCGGGCATCAAGCAGACGGCGCAGTAGCGCGGTGTCGCCACGCGCGGCGGCGTCGATCAAGTTGCCTGCCGGGGTCGCTAACGTCGTAGCGACGGGCACAGCGCTGGCGAGCGCGTCACCAAACACCATGCGTGTGATGCCGGCGGCTGCGGCTGCTTCTTCGCACAGCCGGCAGGGCCGCGAGGTCGAGACCAGGACCAGGCCGCTGAGGTCTTGGCGGCGCAGGCGCAGTGCGGCGTCGCGCAAGGCTTCACGTTCGGCGTGTGCGTCTGCGTTGCGTGTGGTGACGACGCGGCTGGGCGCTTCGCCGACGATGCGCTCGCCTTGCATGACAACAGCGCCGTAGGGCTGGTCGCCCGCGCGTTCGGCCAGGGCGCGCATTTCGCGTGCGCGTGCCATGGCGTGGTGCAGGGCGTCGTCAGCCGAGCCCGCCATAGACGCGCTGGGCAGCAGAAGGCCAAGGCAGATGTCGCGGCGGTTCATGGGTTTCCTCTCACGGCCATGCGTTCAGGGCGCAAAGATAACGCGAACTGCGACTCGGAGAATCGGCGTCGGTTACGCTGCACACCAGGAGGCCACCCATGCCACGACACGTTCTAGCCGAAGTGCACATCCACCCCGCCATTCGCGAGCGCGTGGCGCACCACCATGAGCGTGTGGTGCAAGAGGCGCAAGCGGCGCTGAAGGCGCACGCCGTGGTGGTGCTGGGCATGCGCCAGAACCCCTACCCGCGCAAAGCGCGCAAGTTGCTCGACGCGGCGGGCGTGGCGCACCACTACCTGGAGTACGGCAGCTACTTCAGCGATTGGCGGCCGCGCACCGCGCTGAAGATGTGGAGCGGCTGGCCGACCTTCCCGATGGTCTTCGTCAAAGGCACGCTGGTGGGCGGCGCCGACGACTTGAAGAAGCTGATGGACAGCGGCGAGCTCGCGACGTTGTTGCGCTGAGCGTGGCGTTCGCGGGCCGCACCATGCGTCGACATCTCACTGCCGTGCTGCTCGGCGCGGCGTTCTCGTCATGGGCGGCGCCAAATGCCACGCTGACGCATTGCCGCATCAGCGGCGTGGAAACCGAAGCGCTGTGTGGCAGCGTCAAGCGCCCGCTCGACCCCGCAGCGCCGGCGGGCACCAGCATCGATGTGCATTACGCCGTGCTGCCCGCGCTGGCGCGCAACAAACATCCCGATCCGGTGTTTTTCTTCGCCGGCGGGCCCGGGCAAAGCGCCATCGAAGTGGCCGGCTCAGTGACTCGCTTGTTGGCCCGCGTCTCGAACCGGCGCGACATCGTGCTGGTGGACCAGCGCGGCACGGGCCGCAGCGCACCGTTGCGCTGCCCAAACCTTGCGCCGACGACTCCGCTGCGCGAAAGCGCCGACAGTAAGTACCAAGAGCAGCGCCTGGCCGAATGCCGCGAGGCCCTGCGCAAGCTGCCCTACGGTGACCTGCGCCACTACACCACCACGGTAGCGATGGGCGACATCGACGCGGTGCGCGTTGCGCTGGGCGCCGAGCGCATCAACCTCGTCGGTGCGTCGTATGGAACACGCGCGGCGCTGGAGTACATGCGCCAGTTTCCGGCGCAACTACGCCGTGTGGTGATCGACGGCGTGGCACCACCGGACATGGCCTTGCCCGCAGCGTTCTCCGTCGACAACCAAGCCGCGCTTGAAGCTGCCTTGCGAGCCTGCGAAGCCGGCGCTGCGTGCCAGGCGCGCTACCCGCAGCTGCGCGCGAGCTGGGCAGCGATGCTTGCGGCGCTGCCGCGCGAGGTGGTGCTCAAGCACCCTTTGACGGGTGCCAGCGACACGGTACGAATCACACGCGACATGGTGCTGGGCATGGTGCGCCAGCCGCTGTATGTGCCTGCACTCGCCGCCGCCTTGCCGATGGCCGTGGGTGAAGCCGCGCAAGGGCGCTTTGATGCCTTGATGGCGCTGGGCCTGTCGCTGGCGACGGGCCGACACACGCCGGCGGCGGGCATGCACATGTCGGTGGTTTGTGCCGAGGACCTGCCGCGCTTGCCGCTGCGCACCGAGGCGCCCGGTGCCGACTTCGGCGACAGCTTTTCGTCGTTCTACCAACGTGCGTGCGCCGACTGGCCACGCGGTGCCGTGCCAGCGGCCTTCTACACGGTGGCGCCCACCCCAGCGGCCACGCTCGTGCTTTCAGGCGGCGCCGACCCCGCTACCCCCGCGCGCCACGGCGAGCGCGTGGCCAAGGCGCTAGGCGCCAAGGCACGCCACGTCGTGGTGCCGCACGCAGGGCATGGCGTGATGGGCATCGGCTGCATGCGTGACGTGATGTACCGCTTCATCGACGCGGTGTCGGACGAGGCCGCCCTGGCGGTGGATGCGGCGTGTGCGGCGGCGATCCCGCGACCGCCGGTGTTCCTGTTGCCGAAAGCCGGGGGCGCACGATGATCGAAGTGCAGCACCTGGCCAAATGCTTCACCCAAGGGCGCGGCGCCAAGCAGCGTGTGGTGCAGGCGGTGGCCGACGTGAGCTGGCGTGCGGCAGACGGCCGCATCACCGGGCTGCTGGGCGCCAATGGGGCGGGCAAGACGACAACGCTGCGTATGGTCGCCGCACTCATCACGCCCGACAGTGGCCGCATCACGGTGGACGGCCTGGATGTCGCCACGCAGCCGCGCCTGACGCTCGCGCGCATGGGTGTGCTGAGCGACGCGCGCGGCCTGTACCCGCGGCTGACGGCGCGCGAGAACATCGTCTACTACGGGCGGCTGCACGGCATGGCCAGCACGGCCGCGCATCAGCGAGCCGATGAGTTGGCGGACTTGCTGGCCATGCGCGAACTGCTCGAGCGACGCGTCGACGGCTTCAGCCAGGGCGAGCGCATGAAAACGGCGCTGGCGCGCGCGCTGGTGCACGACCCCGCCAACATCGTGCTCGACGAGCCCACCAACGGCCTGGACGTGCTGGCCACACGCGCCTTGCGCGACACCCTGCGCCGCCTGCGCGACGAGCAAGGCAAGTGCATCGTTTTTTCGACCCACATCATGCAAGAGGTCGAGCACCTGTGCGACGAGGTGGTGGTGGTGGCCCATGGCCGCAACGTGGCGCAAGGCAGCGTGCCGGGGCTGCTGGCGCAAACGGGCGAGACGAACTTTGAAGAGGCTTTTGTGGCGTTGGCCTATGGCAAGACCGCGGCCGCTGCGCCAGGAGTCAGCGCATGAAGAACGCCTGGATCGTCTTCTGCAAAGAGCTGCTCGACGCGCTGCGTGACCGGCGCACGCTTGCGGTCGTGTTGCTCAGCTCGGTGGCGGTGGGGCCGCTGGTGCTGGTGCTGATCTCGACGCTGATGTCGGACATAGAGAAGCGCAGCGAAGCACGTGAGCTGCTGGTGCGTGGCATGGTCCATGCGCCCACACTCGTCAACTACCTGCAGCGCCAGACCTACACGCTGCGCGAGCCCGCTGCCGACTATGAGCAAGCCCTGCAAGACAAGCGCCTGGGCGAGCCGGTGATCGTCATCGCGGCTGACTTTGAAGATTTGCTGGCGCGCGGCGAGGTGCCCATCGTCGAAGTTGTTGGCAGCAGCGGCAATACGCGCGCGCAGGGTTCGCTGTCGCGCGTGCTGCGCGTCTTGCGCGGCTTCAACCAGGAACAGGCCACGTTGCGCATGACGGTGCGCGGGGTGCCTGCCGGTTTGCTGGAGGCCGTGCAGATTGAAGAGCGCGACCTCGCCAAGCCCGGCTCGCGCGCCACGCAGCTGGCTGCTATGGTGCCGTTCTTTGTGCTGATGGCGATGCTTTACGGTGCGCTGAACGCTGCGCTGGACAGCACCGCTGGCGAGCGGGAACGCGGCTCGCTCGAGCCGCTGCTCATGAACCCGGGTTCGCAGCTTGCGTTGGTGGTGGGCAAGTGGGGCGCCGTGACCATGGTTGGCTTGCTCATTGCCACGCTCAGCTGCTTGAGCTTCTTGCCCGGGCAGTGGCTCTTGCGCAGCGAAACATTGGCGGCGATGTTCCGCTTCGGCCCGAGCGAGGCGGCGGCATTTATCGCCCTTTTGGCCCCCCTGGCTGGCGCCTTGGCGGCGATGCTGATGGCCATCGCCATTCGCTGCAAGAGCTTCAAGGAAGCGCAGGCCAACGCCACCGTGCTGGTGCTGGCGGTGTCCTTGTTGCCGCTGATGCTGATCTTCAATCAGGACGGCGACAAGCCCTGGCATCTGCTCGTGCCGGCCCTGGCGCAAACCACGCTGATGAGCCGCGTGCTCAAAGGGGACAGCAGCGGGGCGTGGGAGCTGGCCGCGCCCGTGCTCGTGTGTGTCGCGTTGACGATGCTGTGCCTTGCCTACGTGGCGCGTTCGCTGCGAAGGGCGGCGGTGAAGGGTTGAGCGTGCAGCCAAAGGGTGCCCGCCCCTCGCACCTTGCCTACGCTGCCATCGCCAGCCGAGCCGACCCCTCTGCCACGGTACGTCTAGAAAGCCGGGGCATGGGCGGGTGCTTCGCGCGTGCCGTTTCCAGCGTCTTGCGAACATGCCACTGCCAGGGAAGCGAGCTGACCATCGTGTTCAACAAAATGATCTTGTTGCTCTCAAGTGGGGCTTGCTCGTCACCCGACGCGAACTCAACGTTCGACTGCAATGACATTGGATCGGCCAGCACGGCCACACCCTTGCGCAACTCGACCCATTCCCATCCCACCGCAGCGGTGCTGCCGTTCTCCTCGAAGGTCCAAGTGGTTTGGCCGCAATATAGGTCCGGGTCGTCAGCCCTGGGATAACAACGGGCCCAGATGGGACTCATCATCGAAGGAGCTTTGCTGCACAATTCGGTGCCGCAGAGCACGGCGGGCAGTGACTTGATCATCCAGCACGGCAGTTCCATGGAATTCACCCTATTTCAAGTTGCTATGGTGCCAGTCTGGCCCGCGCCAGGCGAGGTAACAACCTGCATACTTGTGCAGTAGCGTGCTCACCCGTGATGAAACCCCAGGATTACCTTGATATCAGCCATGCGCCTGACAAGCCGAGCTTCGAGCGCCGGCTGGTTGAGTTCGCGCACCAGCTGGACTTCGGCATCATCTCCGGCTCATTGGTCATCGATGAGCCAGGCAAGCCGGCGCAGTTTGTGCCCGTGGGCAATACGCCCGAGGCTTTCATCGAAGCGCACCGCAGCATGGACAAGAGCCTGCGTGATCCTGTGCTGAAGCACCTCAAGCGGCTCAGCATCCCCTTTGCGTACGACCAGCGCACTTACGTCGACGACGGCGTGGCCGATCTGTGGGACATCCAGGCGAAATTCGGATATCGAACGGGCATTTCCATGGCGCTGCATCTGCCCGACGGCAAACACTTCTTGCTCGGCGTTGATCGCGACGCACCGTTGCCGAATGACGACGACGCCTTGGTGCGCCTGATGGCCGACTTGCAGCTTTTGGCGGTGCACGCGCAGGGTGCGGCGGTGCGCCTTCTGAACCCAGAGCCAGTGCCGGACGCTGACGTACCGCACCTCACACCCAGTGAGCGTGAAGTGCTGAAGTGGACGATGGAAGGCAAGAGTGCGGGGGTGGTGGCGCAGATCCTCGGCATCTCCAAACACACCGTGACTTTTCACCTTCGCAACGCGCGGGTAAAGCTCAATGTGTCGAGCAAACATCAAGCCGTTTTCAAGGCCGTCTCACTGGGTTTGATTTGACCGCGTGCCGGTCTTTGGGCGGCGACCGGACGCGGCCGGGCGAGACTGAATTCAGATTGCTGCCATAAGCACCGAGCGCTGTCAAGCTGCCACGGTATGCAGGTCAACGATCTGCCGAAAAGTGCTGAAATTCGGGTCATGGTTGGTAATCAATTACCTGCCCTTAACCCCAAGGAGATCAGCATGTGGAAATTCATCGCCGAAGTACTGGGCATCCCCTGGGGCGGCGGCTGGGAGTAAGGACGACCCAGGTAACCATCGCTCGCCGCGCCCAGGCGAGGTTGCCAACTCAAGCTGAGCAAGCCAGAGCATGGCTTGCTCGTGTGAGTCGGCGCACATTTCCCGGGACGGCGCCAAAGCGCTGCATACCGCCGGACGCTGGGCTTGGCCAAAAAGCCGGCAGCGTTCGGCCTCATCCAATTGCACACAGCGTACGCCGGCTGGCTTGCCGTGAGGCATACCAGGGATCGGTGAGCTAATCGACGGCGCCGTACAACAGGCGCCGCAATGCGGGCGGCACAGCATGCGCGCATGCTAACGCCTAAGTTGTGCGTG
>JANOJR010000616.1:0-8175 GCA_031418855.1 Rubrivivax sp. | reverse complement strand
TCGGCGAAGTCCACGCTGACGAGCACCAGCTTGGCGGAGTGCAGGCCACCAAGCCGCTGCGTGATGCGCTGGTTGATCAGCCGGTAGTAGGGAATCGTCGACTCCCAGCTCATGCCGCCGATGAGGCCGATGGTCTTCATGGGTGTCCTTACGATCAGCGTTAGCGAGTCGCCTGCCCCACCGGCATCTTGCGCCCGATGAAGACGACGGCCATCACCGCCAGCGCAAAGCCCAAGGTCATGGGCTCAAGCTTCTCACCCAGGATCGGCGCCGCGGCCAAGAGCGCCAGGAAGGGCTGCACCAGCTGCACCTGGCTGACGCGTACCACGCCGCCCAAGGCCAACCCGCGATACCAGGCGAAGAAGCCCAGCCACATGGAAAACACGGCGGCGTAGGCGAAACCGAGCCAGGCAGCTGTGCTGGCCGGCTGCGTCGGCCAGCTGGCCCACATCGCCGGCGCGGTGAAGGGCAGCGAGCCCACCAGCACCCAGCAGATGACTTGCTGCGCCGGCAGCACCGCCGCCACACGCGCCCCGCCGACATAGCCGACGGCGGCCGAGAGCATGGCCAGCAGCAGGTAGCCGTCGGCCAAGCTCAGGCGCCCGCTGCCCGACCACGCTGCGAAGGCCAGCACCAGCGCCGTGCCCAGCAGCGCGAAAGCCCAGAAGCCCCATGACGGCCGCTGGCGCAGCACCAGCGCGGCCACCACCGCCGTGGCCAGGGGCAGCACACCGGTGACCACCGCGGCGTGCATGGCGTGCACCTCACGCAGCGCGAGCGCGATGAAGAGCGGGAAGCCCAGCACCGTGCCCAGCGCACTCACGGCCAACGCAGGGGCATGGCGCTTGCCGGGCCAGGGCGCGCGCACGGCCAGCAGGTAGATCACGCTCAGTACGCCCGCCGCCGCCGCGCGACCGGCGGTGACGAAGGCCGGCGGCAGCTGCGGCGCGCTGGTGTCGCCCACGGCCAGGCGCGTCATGGGCAGCGTCAGCGCGAAGATCAGCACGCCCAGGGCGCCCCAGGCCAGGCCTTGGCGGGACGGGCTGCTCAGCATAGTGCGTGCGGCCGTGCGGCGGGTGAAAGGGGCTTCGGCATCCGGGCAGTCTAGTCGACAGCACCAGTACAGTACCGATACACTTGGCCATCGAAGTTGTCCCACTGTGCTGGTCCCCACGCCAGTACAACGCAGCCATGAAGTCACCCGCGCCATCGGCGTCGCTTGCATCACGTGCGTCACCCAGGCGCGCTGCCGAGCCCACCGCCGCACTCTCGCGCCACGCCGACACGACCCTGGCCGAGCAGCTCGCGCAGCGCTACACCGAGCACATCAGCCAGCGCCTGCTCAGCCCTGGCACGCGGCTGCCTTCGGTGCGCGACTGCGCAACGCGCCACCGCGTCAGCGCCAGCACGGTGGTGGGCGCCTACGACCTGCTGCAAGCGCAGGGCTTGATCGAGTCGCGCCCACAGCGCGGCTTCTTCGTGCGCGGCGCCAAAGTGGCGGCCGTGGCCGCGCCGCAGCGTGGCTACACCAGGACAGCGCCGGTCGACGCCACCGCGCTCATCCGCGGCATGTTCCAGGTGCAAGGCGGGTTGCCCGCGCCGGGCATGGGCACGCTGCCCGAAGACTGGCTCGACGCCGGCCTCTTGCAGCGCGCTTTGCGCCGCGTGGCCAGCGCCGACGCGTCGGGCTGGCTGCGCTACGGCGACCCGCATGGCGACGCCAGCTTGCGCGCCGCGCTGGTGCGCCGCCTGGCCGACCTGGCCATCCACGCTGACACGCAGCAGATCGTCACGACCCTGGGTGCCACGCAGGGCCTGGACATCGTCTCGCGCACGCTGGCGCAAGCGGGCGACGCGGTGCTGGTCGACGAGCCCGGCTGGTCGGTCGAGTACGCGCGCCTCACACGGTTGGGCATGCGCTTGCTGCCCGTGCCGCGCGGCCCCGACGGGCCCGATCTGGGCGTCATGTACGCCATGTTGCAAGCGCACCGGCCGCGCCTGTACGTCACCGTCTCGGTATTGCACAACCCCACCGGTTACTCGTTAGCACCGGCGGCCGCGCACCAGGTCTTGCAGTTGGCCGAGGCGTTTGACGTGACCATCGTGGAAGACGACACCTACGCCTGGCTGGCGCCGCCGCACGCCACACGCCTGGCGCAGCTCGACGGCCTGCGCCGCACGGTCTACATCTCGGGCTTCTCGAAGATCCTCACCCCGCAGTGGCGCGTGGGCTTCATCGCCGCGCCGCAGGCACTGGCCGAGCGGCTGGTCGACACCAAACTGCTGAGTTCGCTGACCACGCCCGCGCCGCTGGAGCAGGCGCTGGCCTGGTGCCTTGACCAGGGCGCCCTGCGCCGCCATGCCGAGCGTGTGCTGGTGCGCCTGGCGGCGGCGCGCACGCGCACGGTGCGCCTGGCGCGAGAGGCAGGCTGTCACTTTGTCGCGCCGCCCCAGGGCTTGTTCGGCTGGCTCGATGTCGGCGCCGACGCAGACCGGCTGGCGCAGGTGCTGCTCAATGAAGGCTGGCTCATCGCGCCGGGCTCCCTCTTTCACGCCACGCGCCGCCCGAGCACGCTGATGCGCGTGAACTTCGCCACCGCGCAAGACCTGCGCTTCTGGCGTGCGCTGAAAGCTGCACGGGAGGCAATGAAATGAAACAGTGCTTCCGCTTTGAGGCGCCCTACGTAGGATCGCGAGCTCCCCATTTCTGAGCCCCGCCCGCGCACGAACCCGCGCGGCCTGCGGGCTTTGCAAGATGTTGTTCCAGCAGACCGTGCCCGCGGGCCAATTCGCCTTGATGCGCCTGAGCGCGTTCCAGCGCCAGCGCGACGGCCTGCCCGAGTCGGCCGCCGATGTGCTCAGCACACGCCACAGCCGGCTGGGGGAGTCGCTGATGCAGGACCTGGCGCGCTTCCAGCGCGAAGGCCGCCCCACCGAGCTGCTGGAGGTGCTGGCCGCCTGCGTGCGCCATGGCCGCAGCCTGCTCATCCATGTGCAGGTGGACGACCTCGTGATGGCACTGAGCGTCTACCCCAACGACGGCCAGCTGCGCTGCGAACTGCCCCTGGACGAGCTGCTGGCGCTGCCGCTGGACAGCTTGCGCGTGATCGACTTCGAGCCGCCCGTGGTGCGCTCGGCGCCTGAGCGGCGCTTGCGGCCGCGGCAGTCCACGCTGGCGCCGCTGGCGCCGCTCTTGTGGGAGCTGGCGCTGCGCGGTTCGCGCGACACGCTGCTGCCTGAGATCGCCGGCATCGCGGCCTACCGTATCTCGCCAGGCGGCAACCTCAGCGCGCTCAAGCTCAGCGGCACCCTGGAAGCCGCTGTTAAAAAGCTGCAACGCCAGACCACGAACCTGCGTGAGATCGCCAGCTGGCCGGGCTTCGACAGTGGACGCGCCCAGCGCTTGCTCAACGGCCTTTACCTGCTGGCCGCCCTGATGATCAGCCGCTCGCACCCCGCCGCCACCAACGACCACTGGCTCGCCAATCAGCAGTCTTGATCTGCACCGCGCAAGCGCAGGCGCGCCAGGCTCAAGCCCGTTGCGCCAAGCCTTCCCAGCGCTCCATGGCCTCGACCAATTCGCCGTCAATGGCGTCATGCCGCGCTTGCAGCTCGGCCACGCGGTGCGGCTCTTGCGTATAGAGCTCGCTGCTGGCCAGGCGCTCGGCCAGGGTCTTTTGTTCGGCTTCGAGTGACTCGATGCGCGCCGGCAGCTCGTCAAGCTCACGCTGCTCTTTGAAGCTGAGCTTGCGTGCGCCTGCCGCGCGTGGGCTTGGTGGGGCAGCGGCTGGCGCAGCCGCCGTTGACGACGTTGATGTCGCCGTGGCCGCCGCCACGCTCGCCTGCTTGGCCAGCGCCAGCGAGCGCGCGCGCTGCAAGCGCCAGTCTTCATAACCACCTTCGTATTCCCGCCACAAGCCCGGCCGTCCACCGAAGGCCGCGTCACCTTCCCAAGCGACGGTACTGGTCACCACGTTGTCGACAAAGCGCCGGTCGTGGCTGACCAGAAACAGCGTGCCGCGGTAACTCTGCAAGAGCTCTTCCAGCAGCTCCAGCGTTTCAATGTCAAGGTCGTTGGTGGGTTCGTCCAGTACCAGTACGTTGGCGGGTAGCGCAAAGAGCCGCGCCAGCAAAAGGCGGTTGCGCTCGCCGCCCGAGAGCGTGCGCACGGGCGACTGCGCGCGCGCCGGCGAGAAGAGAAAGTCGCTCAGGTAGCTCATGATGTGTTTGCGCTGGCCGCCGATCTCGACCCACTCGCTGCCTGGGCTGATGGTGTCGGCCAGCGTGGCGTCCAGGTCCAGCGCCATGCGCATCTGGTCGAAGTAGGCGACACCCAAGTTGCTGCCCTGGCGCACGCTGCCGCGGCTGGGCTCGAGCTCACCGAGGATGAGCTTGAGCAAGGACGTCTTGCCGCAGCCGTTGGGGCCGATCAGGCCGACCTTGTCACCACGCAAGATGGTGGCGCTGAAGTCCTTGATGAGCTCGCGCCCGCCCCGCGTCAGGCTCACGTCCTTGAGCTCGGCCACGATCTTGCCCGTGGGCAGCCCGGCGTCGAGCTCCAGGCGCACGGCGCCGAGCTGTTCACGCCGCGCCGCGCGGTCGCGCCGCAAGGCTTCAAGTCGCGCCACCCGCCCCACGCTGCGCGTGCGCCGCGCCTCCACGCCTTTGCGCACCCACACCTCTTCTTGCGCCAGCAGCTTGTCTTCACGCGCGCGCAGCAGCGACTCGTTTTCCAGCTCCTGCGCCTTGGTGAATTCGAAGGTGGCAAAGGAGCCCGGATAACTTCTGAGTTGACCGCGGTCAAGCTCGATGATGCGCGTGGCCACCGTGTCGATGAATGCGCGGTCGTGCGAGATCAGCACCAGCGCGCCGCGCCAACCCAGCAGCAGCTCTTGCAACCATTCGATGGCGTCGACGTCGAGGTGGTTGGTCGGCTCGTCGAGCAGCAGCACGTCGGGCCGCGCCACCAGCGCACGCGCCAGCGCGACACGCTTCTTCGTGCCGCCTGACAACGCCGACACCGCCAGCGTGGGCTCCAGGTTCAGCCGATGCAGCGCTTCGTCTACACGCTGCTCCCAGGTCCAGCCGTCCAGCGCTTCAAGCCGCGTTTGCAGCGCGTCCAGGTCTTCATGCGGCTCGTGCGCTTCGTAGCGCTGGCGCAAGTCGCGCGCCTCACTCACGCCATCGGCCACGGCGTCGAAGACACTGATCTCGGGCGCGAACACGGGTTCTTGCGCGACGTAGACGCGGTTGAGCTTGCCCTGAATCTGCAACAGGCCGTCATCGGGCAGTTCCAGCCCGGCCAGGATCTTCAAGAGCGATGACTTGCCACTGCCGTTGCGCCCAATCAGCGCCACGCGCTCGCCGGCTTCGAGCGAAAGGCCGGTGCCGGCAAGCAAGGGCACATGGCCGTAAGCCAGGTGCGCGTTCGAAAGACTCAGCAGGGCCATGGGCAAGGGGGAAGAAAGCAGGGCCGGGGAGTCTATGCGTTCACCCCCAGGCTGCGCACCGCACGCCTGGCCGCGCGCGGGCGCCGTCAACGTTCGATCGTCTTGTTCCAGCGCGTATTCCACTGCGGCCGCAGCGTATTGACCGCCTCCCAGTCCAGCGTATTGACGTTCTTCATGTAGCCTTTGAAGCGCTCGACGGTGGCCTGTGCCGCGGCCGAGCTGGGCTGCGTTTTCAGGTTCGACGGGATCTGGTTGCCGAACTCAAGCGCGGCCGACTGGGCCTGCGGCGTCAGCAGGAACTCGGCGAGCTTTTGCGCCAGCGCGGGGTTGTCGTTGTTCGCCGTCACGCACTCGGCCACCATCAGCAGCACCGAGCCTTCCTTCGGCTGTGCGTACTCCATCGGGATGCCGCGTGCCTTCTGCGTGGCCACGCCGGTGGGCGTCAGCGGGAAGATCGCGGCCTCGCCGGTCTGCACCATCTCCGAAAGCTTGGCCGAGCTCGGGATGTACTCGAGCACGTTCGGGCCAATGGTGCTGGCCCACTTGGCGAAGCCGGGGTCGACATTCGTCTCACTGCCGCCCTGGATGCGGTTGAACATCAGGAAGCCGTGCAGGCCGAAGCTGCTCGCCGGCATCGACTGGAACACGACCTTGCCCTTGAACTTAGGGTCGGCGAAGTCCATCCATGAGGTCGGCGCAGGCCACTTCTTCTCGTCGAACATCTTCTTGTTGTAGCCAATGCCGGTCATGCCGACGTTCACGCCTGCCGCCATGCCGCCGGCCATGCGCGCAGCAGGGTAGAGGTCCTTCAGCATCGGCGAGTCGGCGAGCTTCTGGCACAGGCCCAACTTGATCGCCCGCAACATCACGCCGTCGTCGAGGAACATCACGTGCACCGGCGGCTTCTCTTTGCTCGCCTGAACCTTGGCCAGAATGTCCGACGAGGTGCCGGGCACGACGACGACCTTCACGCCGTGGATCTTCTCGAAGGCCGGGAACACGTACTTGGTGTACGAGCGCTCCATGTCGCCGCCGTTCATGCCGATGTACAGCGTCTTGTCCTGCGCGTGGGCCGTGGGGATCGCCAGCAGCGAGGCGGCGACGAGGGTCGGTCCTAGGGTGAGTCGTGTCATGTCAATGTGCTCCTTGGGGAACGGTGTGGGGAACGGTGGTGAATCGGGTGATCGAAAACGCGTCGAGCGCCACGCTCGAACGCCCATGGTGAACCAGTTCGGCGAGCGCTTCGCCGACTGCGGGGCCGATCTGGAAGCCGGCGCCGCAAAAGCCGAACGCGTGTACGAGTTGCGGCGTGGTCGGGCTCGGCCCGACGACCGGGTGGTGGTCGGGCAGCGAGCCTTCGACGCCGCTCCAGAAGCGGATGATGTGCGTGTGCGCCAGCGCCGGGAACAGCGTGGCCATGCGGTCGCACAGCTCGCCGATCGAGCGCGCCGTGGGCGCCGCATAGAGCGAGTCTTTGGCGGCGCCGCGGCTGCCGCCCATCACGCAGTTGCCGCGCGACGTCTGGCGGCCGTAGATGCCACCGCCTTCGACGCCGACGTTGACGTCCAGAAAGCGCGGCACCGGCTCGGTGACGGCCATGCCGGGGTGGATGCTGGTCATGGGGGCCGTGTCGCCGAAACGTTCGGCGATGGTCAGCGCCCAGGCGCCGGCGCAGTTCAGCAGCCAGTCCGAGTGCACCGTGAGGCCGCGGCCGTTGCCGACGACGAAGCCGTTGCCGGCGTGGGCCAGCTCGGTGATCTCGCAGCCTTCGATGACGTGGGCTCCGTGGGCCCGTGCGGCACGCGCGAACGCAGGCGAGACGAGGCGCGGGTTGGCATGCCCGTCCTCGGCGCAGAACGAGCCGGCGATGGCTTGTGCGTCTAGCCACGGATGCGCCCGCCGGAATGCGGTGCCGGTGAGCAGCTGCAGCTGCAAGCCATGCGCCTTCGCAGCGTCGCGGTAGCGCTCTAACTTGTGCAGATCGGCCTCGGAGCGTGCGAGCTTCAGGTGGCCCGACGCCACGTACTCACCGTCGATGCCGATCAGCTCCGGCAGCCGCGCCCACAGCGTGCGCGCGCGCAGCGACAGCGGCAGCTGCGCCATCGCGCGACCCTGCGTGCGCACGCCGCCGTAGTTGACGCCGCTGGCCGCCGCACCGCACAGGCCGCGCTCCAGCAGCGCCACCGAGAGCCCGAAGCGGCGCAGGAACAGCGCCGCCGATGCCCCGACGATGCCGCCGCCGATGATGGCGGCGTCGACGCGCAGCGCCTCAGTCATCCTCGTCCTCCGGCACGGCGGTGCTCGGCGCCGCGTCGTGGCGCAGTCCGATCGGCAAGGGCTTGACGGGGGCCTGGCCGCGCAGGCGTCCGACCTCCTTGAGTTCGCAGCCCACGGCACGGGCCAGCAGCCGCGCCGCAGCCGGTGCGCACACGCGGCCTTGGCAGCGGCCCATGCCGATGCGCGTGAAGGCTTTCAGTCGGTTCAGTTCGCGCGCACCGGTGTCACGCACACAAGCACGCAGCTCGCCGGCGCTGACCTCTTCGCAGCGGCAGACGATCAGTTCGTCGGGCGCTTCGCTGGCCCAGTTCGGTGGCGGCGGGAATGCGCTTTCAAGGCCGCGGCGGAAGGTGACATGTGCTTGCAATTCGCGTTCGATGCGGGCCGCGCGGCCTGCGGGTGTCGGCAGATCCAGGTCGTCCAGTGCCGCGAGTGCCGCGCGCTCGCC
>JANOJR010000615.1:0-2688 GCA_031418855.1 Rubrivivax sp. | reverse complement strand
TCAAGAGCCGGCAGATCGAGCTTGGCCTCAAGCACAGCAGCCAAGGCTTCGATGCGCGCGTTGCCGCCTTCGACATCCGCCGCCCGGCCACGGGCGACTTCCATGCCGACGACGGTGCGCCCGCGCTCGACGATTGCAGCGACACCGACCCCTGCCTGCGCCGCAGCGACGGCATTGCACACCACCGCGGCGTGGAAGCCGAGGCTGAGTGGCGCACGGGTGAGCTGTCCTTGCGCGGCAGTGCCATGCTGCTGCGCGCACGCCGCAGCGGTTCGGCCAACGCACTGATCGAGGGTCTGCAACCCACCAACGTGCCCGCCCGCAGCCTCAAGCTGCAAGCCGCCTACAACGTCAGCGCCCTGCCCGGCTTGGCCCTCGTCGGCTTCCTCACACACGAAGGCCGGCGCATGGTGCTGCCCGACAACAGCCTGGCCACACCCGGATGGACCCGCATCGACCTGGGCGCGCGCTACACGCAACGCGTGGGACAGCAAACCTTCGCCTGGCGCTTGGGCGTGGACAACGCCAACGACCGCCGCGCCTGGCAAGAAGCGCCCTACCAGTTCGGCCACGCCTACCTGTACCCGCTGGCCCCGCGCACCATGCACGCAGCCGTCGCAGTGAGGCTCTGAGCCGCGGCTATAATCTTGGGCTGCATTCCCCGATAGCTCAGTTGGTAGAGCGCCGGACTGTTAATCCGTAGGTCCCTGGTTCGAGCCCAGGTCGGGGAGCCATAAAAATCAACAGGTTAGCGACGCAAGTCGCTAACCTGTTTTTCTTTGTTGGGCTCCGTGTCCGACACGTGTCCGAAATTTCTCGGAAGCTCGGCATGTGTCCTGATCGCAACAGCGCTCGGCTTCCCAGGTTGTGCCATGAAGCGCCGCTGAGAACTCACTCGTCGATAGTGCCCGAAGCGCGCACCGTGTCCGTGGCCGTCAGGCCAACCGAATTGGCTTCAACGAGGCCCAAATCCACGAACACCCTTGAAGCTGCCCGGGTTCCTGCCTTCGCCGCAACGGCCCCTCGGTGGCCACCCTGGTCCTGAATGGCCGGAATGCAACGAGCACCTGACCACTGAACACCGTCGTTGGCGGGCGCTTCCCGGCCATGAGCAGGTGCTCGACTTGTCGAACTGAACTACTGCTACAGACTGGCAGCTGTCTGTGGCGCACCGCAGGTCAATGACGGCGGCCGCCTGAACCTGTCGTTTGCGTGCCGGTGCGGCGTGTGACCGCTATGCCTTCTGGACGCGGCCGACGACGCGCTCGTCACAGAGGTCAACGCCTAGTTGATGACGTCGACCGGCTGCGGCTGCATTCGACGGGCGCCTACTGGGGCCGTCGACACTCAAGTGACACTCGCATGGTCGATGCCGAAGCCCCAAAGCCGACCTCCGAGGCGACCGCAGGCGGCGGTGACCCAACTGGGCCGGCGGCTACCCGACTGGGTCCGGGGGCAGGTATTGCCTCAGACGGATCGCCGTGATCGGATCCGCATCGGCCAATGCTCTAAGCCTGGCGGCGAAACGGGCGGATGTGGCCGCCGCTTCCGGATCGCTAGGCGCCATGGATCCTAGTGCTAGCAACACACGGACTCGCGAGCGAAACTTGCGGCCCGTGGAAGCTTTGAGCAGTTGCTCTAGCGTCTCCGAGGAGGCCTGAGCGACGATGCTTGCATCGTCTACGTTGTAGGCATTGACGTCCAGGCGATCTAAAGCCTCTTCCGTGGTTGGCGGCACGAAGTATTGCGCGGCTGCAGCATCAAGTTGCTCGCCGAATCGCCCAGTGAAGTGCTCCGGAAAAGAAGTCTTGCTTCGGTCGAAGATCTGTGGCCGCCACCGATTGACCCCGATGAACTCCGCCAGCAACTCGTCGGCCTGCGCTTCCCGACCTGCAGCCACGAACACGTCATAACCCTGCCGAAGGTCTCCCGGGCCTATCGCTGGCAGCGCTCTCCTGGTGATCTGTGCGAGAGAGTCAAGCAACTCATCACCGGTGCCATTCAGCGAATGCCAGAAGTCGGTCCACGCCTGGTGGTATTGCTCGGCCAATTCACGCATCCCTAGGCGCCCGGCCAAGTCCTCAGCCAGCTGTCGAAGATCGGTGCCAAGGTAGCCATGACGTATGGCGTCTGCCAACGCCACTTCAAACGGATCGTTGGAGGGGCTGCCAACGAATAGCGTTTATCTGACGCCGAGCCGAGGCTGCTCGAAGGCACGGTGGTGCATGGCGTCGGATAAACCTCGTTGGACTGAACCGCCGGGCCGGCGGTGACAGTGGGCAGTGTAAGTTTCAGTGGCCGGTGCCGGCAATGCCGATGCATGCAGCAGCGGACTGCGGCGTGTCGCCGAGGGCGCACGCTGGCGGCGAAGACGGCGTGCGGTCGATGCCACAGCGACCAGGCGCGGCCCGGCGTGCCGCCGCGGCGTGGCCGACGCAGGAGGCTCCGGGCCTGCGTGCGCAAGCCGGCGCTGAGCACAGAGTGGGGCTGCGCGTGCACGTCATGGCGGGCCAGCAGGGGCGCTGCCATGGCCGCGCGGTCGGCGCCGCGTTGCTCGACGACGCGCCAGCGCCCGAGCCTGCAATGCGTACAGCGATCGATCTCGATGGCCGCCACGAAGTGCATCTGCGGCCGCGACGCAGCCTCGCAGATGGCCGCAGCATCGTTGGCGTCGTTCTTGCCGCTGGT
>JANOJR010000614.1:0-5033 GCA_031418855.1 Rubrivivax sp. | reverse complement strand
TATTTCGGGGGGCTGTTCGGCGCGGCCGAGTCGGCATCTCACGCGCCCATAAGTTGTGGAGCCCAGCGCTTCGTTGTGAGCTCAGACTAAGGGTTGTTCAAGGTCATTGGGGACACCAAACGTGCACCAGCCTCCACCGTTCCCCACCAGCCGCCCACGCCGTTTGCGCCGCGACGCCGCCACCCGCGCGCTGGTGCGTGAACATCACCTTCGCGCGTCGGATCTGATCCTGCCGGTGTTTGTTCTGGACGGCCATGCTCAGTTGCAAGACGTGGCCAGCATGCCCGGCGTGCAGCGTCGCAGCGTCGACCTGTTGTTTGACGTCGCAGAGCGCTGCGTCACGCTGGGCATTCCGGTGATGGCCTTGTTTCCCGTCATCGAGCCGTCGCTGAAAACGAGCGACGGCCGTGAGGCGCTGAACGCTGACGGCCTGGTGCCGCGCGCCGTGCGCGAACTCAAGCGCCGCTTCCCGCAGCTGGCCTTGCTGACCGACGTGGCACTCGACCCCTACACCAGCCACGGCCAGGACGGCTTGCTCGATGACAGCGGCTACATCGTCAACGACGCCACCGTGGCGGTGCTGTGCCAGCAAGCGCTGGTGCAGGCCGAGGCCGGTGTGGACATCGTGGCACCCAGCGACATGATGGACGGCCGCATCGGCGCCATCCGCGAAGCGCTGGAAGACAGCGACGCCATCCACACACGCATCATGGCCTACAGCGCCAAGTACGCCAGCGCCTTCTACGGCCCTTTTCGCGACGCCGTGGGCTCCAAAGGCAACCTGGGCAAGAGCGACAAAAAGGTCTACCAAATGGACCCCGGCAACAGCGACGAAGCGCTGCGCGAAGTCGCACTCGACATCGCCGAGGGTGCCGACATGGTGATGGTCAAACCGGGCATGCCCTACCTGGACATCGTGCGCCGCGTGAAGGACGAATTCCGCATGCCAACCTTTGTCTACCAGGTCAGCGGCGAGTACAGCATGCTCAAGGCGGCGGCGGCTAACGGTTGGCTTGAGCATGACGCCGTGATGATGGAAAGCCTGCTCGCGTTCAAGCGCGCCGGTGCCGACGGCGTGCTGAGCTACTTCGCGCTCGAAGCGGCCGAGTTGCTGCGTCAGGGCTGATGCGCGACAACTGATGCGCGTCTTCCACATCCAGGGCGAGCGTTTCGTCGAGTTGCCGGGCTTGCCCGAGGCTTTGCCCGAGACCGGCTTCCTGTGGCTGGGTATTGCGCGCGGCAACTTCGAAGCGAGCGCGCCGCACGTGCAGACAGCTTTGCAGAACTGGACCAGCGCGCAACTTTTCGACCTGCACATTTCGGACCTGCTCAATGACCAGTTGCCGAGCCACTTCGACTACACCTCGTGGTACGACCTGCTCGTGTTTCGCCGCCTGGCTGCAGGCCCCGGGAGCCAGGCAATGTTTGTCGACGACGCGCATGGCAGCTTGGCCACGGCGCGCCGAGCGCTAGACGCGATCGACACTAGCCCGGTGGGCTTTGCGGTATTTGACCGCGTGCTCATTACCGTGCACCCGCCCGACTGCGCTGTGCGCGACTTTTTCGCGACCAAGCTGCTCACGCTGTCGGCCTCAGGCGAGCCGCGCGGCGGCGCGCGGCTGCCAACGAGCCCGGCCGATCTGATGCTGCGCATGGTCAACCACATGGTCGACAGCTACCTCGACCTGCGCCGCCTGTTGACGCGCCAATTTGGTTATCTCCAGAAAGAGTTGCTCGACCCCAGGAGCCGCTTCAACGACTGGGACAGCCTGCTCGATGCGCGCAACGCGTTGCACGTGTTGGAGGACACCTGCGAAGACCAGCGCAGTGCCGTGCAAGAGTGGATCGACGCGCTGGACGAATGGCCCGAAGAGGCCGCGCCCTACCTGCGCCGAGAGCGCGAGCTGCTGGGTGTGCGCTCACGTGATGTGCTGGAGCATGTCGAGCGCGTGCTCAGCCATGTGCGCAGGCTGGAACACTCGGCGGAGACGGCGGTGCAAATGCACTTTTCTGCGCTGGGGCACCGCACCAACGCCATCATGCGCACGCTGACCGTGCTGACGGCGATCTTCTTGCCGCTGAACCTGATCACCGGCTACTTCGGCATGAACTTCGATGCCCTGCCGTTCATCCACAAGCCCGGCGGCGCCTGGTTGGCCACGGGCCTGCTGCTGGCGGTGGCGGTCGGGCTTGTCGCCTTGTTTTGGAGCAAGCGCTATTTCAGCAGCACCCGGCGCTAAGACACCACGGCGTTTTGACGCCGCCATCATCGACCTCGACGGCACCATGGTCGACACCGTGGGCGACTTCGAGCAGGCAATCGTCTCCGCCTTCGCCGAGCTCGGCCTGGCCGCACCCAGCCGCGAATTCATCAGGCGCACGGTGGGCAAGGGCGGTGAACACCTCATTGCGCAGTCGCTGAACCATGTGGGTGGCGATATCGCGCTAGCAAGCGAGGCCCGGCAGCGCTATGAGCACCACTACCTGGCGATGAATGGCCGCTACGCGCAGGTCTACGAAGGCGTGGTCGAAGGCCTGCGCTACTTGCGTGGGGCCGGCCTCAAGCTGGCGTGCCTGATGAACAAACCCGGCGCGTTTGCGCGGCCGCTTTTGCGCGACAAGGGCCTGGCGCCGTGGTTCGACCATGTCTTCGGCGGCGACGCCTTTGCGCAAAAGAAGCCGCATCCGCTGCCGGTGCTCAAGGCCTGTGAAGCGCTGGGCGCGGTGCCAACGCGCGTATTGGTGATCGGTGACTCCAGCAACGACGCGGCGGCCGCGCGCGCGGCCGGCTGCACCGTAGTGCTGGTGGCCTACGGCTACAACCACGGCGAGCCGCTTGCGAGCGCCTGCGCCGACGCCATCATCGAGCGCATGGACGCGCAGACTCTGGCCCCGTTTCTGCGCTGAACGCGGCTGATAAACTGCGCGCCATGGTCACCACCCGTGCAATCAAGGCGCCGCAGGATTCAGGTCTCTTGGACCGGGGAGCCTGGCCCTGGCGTCGCTGGCCGACATCGCTGGCTCGCGCCTAAATCGCAGCCGCAGCGTCTCGCGCGGGGTGCACCCAGCACCCCATCCGCCACACGGTGCCGCCCATGCGCTGCCAACCACGGCAGCTGCGGCCAAGGGGACCCACAGTGATCACCGAACTTGAATTCAAGAGCCTTGCCGCGCAAGGCTTCAACCGCATCCCGCTCATTGCCGAGGCCTTCGCCGACCTAGAGACGCCGCTCTCGCTGTACTTGAAGCTCGCCGGCGGGCGCAAGCACAGCTTCCTGCTCGAATCGGTGGTGGGTGGCGAGCGCTTTGGGCGTTATTCGTTCATTGGTTTGCCAGCCAAGACGCTGCTGCGCGTGCATCGTTTCGTCACCGAAGTCGTGACCGACGGCGCAGTCGTCGAGCGCCATGATGGCAACCCGCTCGAATTCATCGCCGCCTACCAGCAGCGCTTCAAGGTCGCGTTGCGGCCCGGGCTGCCGCGTTTTTGTGGCGGTCTGGCGGGCTACTTCGGCTACGACGCCGTGCGCTACATCGAGCCCAAGCTCGCCCAGGGCTGGAAAGACGGCGGCATCGGCACGCCCGACATCCTGCTCTTGCAAACCGAAGAGCTGGCGGTGATAGACAACCTCTCAGGGCGGCTCTACCTCATCGTCTACGCCGACCCGTCTGCGCCCGAGGCCTTCTCGCGCGCCAAGCGCCGCTTGAGCGAACTCGGCGACCAGCTGCGCTACAGCGTGACCGCGCCGCCGGTCAAACGCGGCGCCTCATACGCCGTCGAGCGTGAGTTCAGCAAGAGCGACTACCTGGCGGCCGTGGCGCGCGCCAAGGAATACATCGCCGCCGGCGACATGATGCAAGTGCAGGTGGGCCAACGCTTGAAGAAGCGCTACACCGAAAGCCCACTCTCGCTGTACCGCGCACTGCGCTCGCTCAACCCCAGCCCGTACATGTACTTCTACGACATGGGCGACTTTCAGATCGTCGGCGCATCACCGGAAATTCTGGTGCGCCAAGAGCACACCCCCGCTGGCGACAAGATCACCATCCGCCCGCTGGCGGGCACACGCCCGCGCGGCGCCACGCCCGAGCAGGACAAGGCGCTCGAAGCTGAGCTCTCCAGCGACCCCAAAGAGCGTGCCGAGCACCTGATGCTGATCGACCTGGCGCGCAACGACATCGGCCGCATCGCGCGCACCGGCAGCGTCAAGGTCACCGAGGCCTTTGTCGTCGAGCGCTACTCTCACGTCATGCACATTGTTAGCAACGTTGAAGGCCTGCTCAAGGACGGCATGAGCAACCTTGACGTGCTGCGCGCGACCTTCCCCGCAGGCACGCTCACCGGTGCGCCCAAAGTGCGCGCGATGCAGATCATTGACGAGTTGGAGCCCGTGCAGCGCGGCATCTACGGCGGCGCCTGTGGCTACCTGAGTTTTGCTGGCGACATGGACCTGGCCATCGCCATCCGCACCGGCATCATCAAGAACAACACGCTGTACGTGCAGGCCGCCGCCGGCATCGTGGCGGACTCGGTGGCCGAGCTGGAGTGGAGGGAAACCGAAGCCAAGGCGCGCGCCTTGATCCGCGCGGCTGAGTTGGTGGAAGAGGGGTTTTGATGACGGTGAAGCGCAGCAAGCGGCCCAACAAGGTCGGCGCAAAATTTCCTACCAATTCCTGTGGGACGCCTTGGGCCTCTCGCGATGACGTATCGCGTCAGCGCAACCAGGGCTCAAACGCCCTGGCCCGGCGCTGCAGTACGGCAGCGTCGGATAGCGGCAGGCGCACGCTGGCCTGGCCCGTGAGCGGATCGCGTTCGATCATGATGGGGGCGGCGTCATTGGCACCACGACCACCCGCCGCTCTCTGCGTCGCCAGCTGTCGGCGCCAATCAAAATTCCTGATTAGGCACCAAGTTCAGCTTCGCCCGGGAAGGTAGCTCACTCTGTGAGCTACCTGACATGGAAGATGTCAGCACCACAGCAGAGGTGCACCATGGCGATGAATCGAGTTCAGTTCCAGCCCGGCCTATCGATGGC
>JANOJR010000613.1:0-5039 GCA_031418855.1 Rubrivivax sp. | reverse complement strand
TGCTCAACGCCAAGAGCTTCGAAGCCGAGCGCCAGCGTGCGACCGAGCTGGCACTGATCAATACCGTGCAGCTGGCGCTGGCCGGCGAGTTGAGCCTGCAGGGCGTGTACGACGCAGTGGGCATGAAGCTGCGCGAGGTGTTCCCCGGGTTCGGTGTCGGCATCCGCCGCTACGACGCGGTGAGCGGCCTGATGCATTTCCCGTTCTGGTGGCAGGATGCGGAGCGCGACCTGCAGGTCGAACCCATTGCGCTCAAGGGGCTGGGTGCCGAGGTAGTGCGCACGCGGCGCACGCTGCTGATCGACCACGACACCCCGGCCGTGGCCCGGCGGCTCGGCTCCACGCCGGTCACGGCCAGCAGCACCTTCCCCGAGTCGCAGCTCGTGGTGCCGATGCTCGCCGGCGATCAAGTGGTGGGCATGCTCGACCTCAACCACCTCACGCGCGAGAAGGCGTTCAGCGAATCCGACGTGCGCCTGCTGGAGACCATCGCCGCAAGCATGAGCGTGGCCCTGGAAAACGCCCGCCTCTTCGACGAAACCCAGCGCCTGCTGAAGGAAACCGAAGCGCGCAACGCCGAGCTGGCGGTGATCAACAGCATCCAGCAGGGCGTCGGCAAGGAGCTGAATTTCCAGGCCATCGTCGAGCTGGTGGGCGACAAGCTGCGCGAGGTCTTTGCCAGCGACATCCTGACCATCGTTTGGCGGGACGAAGCCGCAGGCCTGGTGCATTTCCTCTACGCCTACAACCAGGGCCAGCGCGTGCAGCATGGGCCGGTGCCCGAGCGCCTTGACCGGCCGCTGCACCAGGCCTTACTCAAGCGCCAGCCCGTGGTGTTGAACAGCCGCAGGGCCATGGCCGCGATGGGCGTTGGCGCGGTCGATGGCGATGAGGACAACGTGCTGTCGGTGGTGTTCGCGCCGATGTTCTCCGGCGAGCGCTTTCTCGGCAGCATCGTGGTCGACAACATCGAGCGCGAAGAGGCCTTCGACGAGGCCGCCGTGCGCCTGCTGTCCACCGTTGCCGCCAGCACCGGCGTGGCGCTGGAAAACGCCCGCCTCTTCGACGAGACGCAGCGCCTCTTCAACGAGACGCAAACCGCGCTGCAACGCCAGACCGCCAGCGCCGACATCCTGCGCGTCATCAGCCAGTCGCCCACCGACGTGATGCCGGTGGTGGAGGTCATCGTCAGCACGGCGCGGCGTCTGCTGGGTTGCTACCGCACGGCGTTCCTGCGCCGTGAGGGCGAGGTGCTGGTCTCGCTGCGCCACGCCACGGCCGATGGCACGGCGCCGGGCATGGTCGAGCGCATTGCGCTGGACCCGGCGCACAACTTCCCGTCGCGCGCGCTGGCCACCAAGGCGGCGCTGCACATCCCGGACTGGTCGGCCATCGAGTTACCCGAGCACGAGCGCTTGATCCAGCGCCAGACGGGTTGCCGCTCTGCGCTGCTTCTGCCGCTGCTGCGCGGCACCGATCAAGAGGCCCTGGGCGTGCTCATTTTCCAGCGCGACAAGACGGTGCCCTTCAGCGACGCCGACATCGCGCTTGCGCAGTCTTTCGCCGACCAGGCCGTGATCGCGATCGAGAACGTGCGGCTGTTCAACGAGACGAAGGAAGCGCTGGAGCGCCAGACCGCCACCGCCGAGGTGTTGGGCGTCATCAGCCAATCGATGGCCGACGCGACGCCGGTGTTCGAGAAGATCGTCGAGTGCTGCGAACGCCTGTTCCCGGCCAACGCCTTCGGCTTTGGCTTGGGGCTTGTCGACGAGCAGCAGCAGGTGACGCTCCCGGTGTTACGGATGACAGCGGCTGCGCGCGCCGAGCTGGGCGTTGGCCCGGCGGCCGAGATGGAAGGCCGCTTGCGCGCGGCCTTTCCGCGCCCGCTGGCCGGCACGCTCACCGAGCGCGCCATCGCCAGCGCCACGGTGCTCGACATTCATGACGTGCGCGATGGTGGCGACCGGTCGCAACCTGGTGTGCAGGCGGCGGCGCAGATCGGCAGTTCGATGGTCGTCGCGCCGCTGATGTGGGCCGGCCGCGGCATCGGCTCGCTGTCGATGTTCCGCAAGACCCTGGGTGTGCAACGCGAACGCGAGAACGCACTGCTCAAGACCTTCGCCGACCAGGCCGTCATCGCCGTCCAGAACGCGCGCCTATTCAACGAAACGCAAGAGGCGCTGGCGCGGCAGACGGCCACCGCCGACATCCTGCGCGTGATCAGCCGCTCGCCCACCGACGTGAAGCCGGTCTTCGATGCCATAGCCCGCACTTCCATGCGCTTGGTCGGCGGCAACTCCTGCAGCGTGACACGGGTCGAGTCAAAGCTTTTGCGCCTGGTTGCGATCACATCGACCGATGCCGCAGCCGACGAACTCGTCAAAGCACGCTATCCCATGCCGCTCGACGGTCCGCAACCCATGCTCGAAGCCGTGCGCACGGGGCAGGTCCAGCTGTATACCGACGTTGAGACCGATCCGCGCTGGAGCGATGCCGGCCTGCAGGTGTCGCGCGCACGCGGGTTTCGCAGCATCGTGTTCGTTCCCATCCTGAGCGAGGGCAAAGCCATCGGCGTGATCCACGTCGCCAGCACCGACCCCGGCTCCATCACCGACCAGCACATCCGCCTGCTGCAGACCTTCGCCGACCAGGCGGTGATCGCCATCCAGAACACGCGGCTGTTCAACGAGACCCGGGAGTCGCTGGAGCAGCAGACTGCGACGGCGGAGATTCTGAAGGTCATCAGCGATTCGCCGACCGACGTGACGCCAGTGTTCGATGCCATCGCCGAGCGTGCACGGGTCTTGTGCGGCGCGCAGATCGGGGCCACGACGCGCTATGACGGCGAGCTGCTGCACTTGGTGGGCTACCACGGAACCTCATCGGCGGCGGAGGCGGTGATGCGGGGCATGTTTCCGCAGAAGCCGGGGAGGGGTTCGATCAATGGCCGTTGCATCCTGGCCCGCGCGCCGGTACAGATTGCGGATGTGCGGGGTGAACCAGGCTACGAACTCAATGCAGCGGCGCAGGCCGCGCAATACCTGAGCCTGCTGGCCGTGCCCATGCTGCTTGGCGGGCAGCCGATCGGCGTCATCGGCGTGGCCCGGCGTGAGGCGGGCTCGTTTCCCGACAAGGCCATCAGCCTGCTGCAAACCTTCGCCGACCAGGCCGTCATCGCGATCCAGAACGCGCGGCTGTTCAACGAGACCCAGGAAGCGCTGGAGCGGCAGACCGCCACGGCCGACATCCTGAAGGTCATCGCGGCCTCGCCTTCGGACGTGCAGCCCGTGTTCGATGCCATCGCCGAGCGCGCCCGCGTGCTTTGCGGCGCGGTGGTCAGCGGGGTCAGTCGCTTTGACGGCGAATGGGTGCACTTGGCGGCTGTCGATGGCGTCAGCGATGAGGCACTGGCTGTGACCCACGCCGCCTTTCCCATGCGTTCGGGCTCGGGCTCGATCAATGCCCGTGCGATCCGCGACCGTGCGCCCGTACAAGTCGCCGACCTGCTCGCCGATCCGAGCTACGAGGCCAAGGCTGCGGCGCAGCGGGGTGGCTACCGCAGCGGACTGGCAGTGCCGATGTGCAAGCACGACCGCGTGGTCGGCGCGATTGCGGTCTTCCGCGCGGAGACGGGCGACGTCCCCCTTCGCCAGGTGCAGCTGTTGCAGAGTTTCGCCGACCAGGCCGTCATCGCGATTGAGAACGTGCGGCTGTTCAATGAGACGAAGGAGGCGCTGGCGCGGCAAACCGCGACGTCTGATGTGCTGCAGGTGATCAGCGAATCACCGACAGACGTGCAGCCGGTGTTCGACATCATTGCCGAGCGCGCGGCCGTGCTGACGCAGTCTCGCTTCGGCCTGGTCATCCGCGTGGAAGCTCAGGCCTTGCACCTGGCCAGCATGCACGGTTCCGACCTTGGGGCGGTGGAGCTGGCGCGCCAGGCGTGGCCCCAGCCCCTGGACCAGAGTACCTCGGTGTCGGCGCAAGCCATCCGCCAGCGGCGCGTGCTCAACGTGGCCGACGTGCAGGACATGGCGCAGGGCGAGTATTCGCCCGAGATGCAGCGCGTGTTGGCGGTGGCCGGCTGGCGCAGCATCCTGTGCGCACCGCTGATGCGCGATCAAGACGTGCTCGGCACGCTGAGCGTGGGCCGCGCCGAAGTCGGGCTCTTTGCCGACAAGGAAGTGGCGCTGCTGCAAACCTTTGCGCGCCAGGCGGTGGTGGCCATCGAGAACGTGCGGCTGTTCAACGAGACCAAGGAAGCACTTGAACAGCAGAAGGCTTCGGCCGATGTGCTGGAAGTCATCAGCGGCTCGATGGGCGACGCCGCGCCGGTGTTCGAGGCCATCCTGGTGCGCTTTGAGCAGCTGATTGCCGATGCCGCGGGCAGCTCGGTTGTGCTGATCGAGGAAGACGGCATGGTACGCATCGGTTACTTCCGCCTGTCCGAGGTGGCGCGCAAGCTCTTACCCTCGGCGGACCAGGTCGACGTCATCGAACAGCAGATGCGCCAGGCGCGGCCCTCGGTGCTCAAGGGCTCGGCCACCGAGCTGGCCATTCGCGCCGGGCGCAGCCTGACCTATCTCGACGCTCTGAATGACCCTGCCGCACCGGACGACGTACGCAAGGCCGCGCGGCGTATCACCGGCGGCCATTGGAGCTACTCCATTGCGGTCGTGCCGCTGCTCAAAGACGGCGTCGGCCTGGGTTCCATCAACGTCTCGCGCGAGGTGAACCGTGCCTTCAGCGCCAAAGAACTCGCCCTGCTGGAGATGTTTGCCGACCAGGCCGTGGTGGCGATGGAAAACGCGCGCCTCTTCAACGCCACGCAGCGCGCGCTTGAACGCCAGACCGCCACCGCCGAAGTGCTGCGCGTCATCGCAAGTTCACCTGGCGATGTGCAGCCGGTGTTCGACGCCATCGCGCGCAGTGCCAACCAGTTGCTGGGCGGGCACTCGACGATGGTCGGCCGCTTCGAAGGCGGCCTGATGCATCTGGTGGGCTTCACGTCCACCAACCCCGAGGGCGATGCGACGCTC
>JANOJR010000612.1:0-2772 GCA_031418855.1 Rubrivivax sp. | reverse complement strand
GATCGAGCGCCGTTTGCGCCAACTGCAAGCCTACGGTGGCGCCGCGTACGTTGAGCGTTATCAAGCGCTGCTGGCGCGCGTGCGTGCGGCGGAGTCGGGCTTGGGTACGAGCTCGCAAGCACTGACGCACGCCGTAGCCTTCAACTTCGCCAAGCTGCTGGCCATCAAGGACGAATACGAAGTCGCGCGCCTGCACCGCAGTGGCGAGTTCGACGCGCAACTGCGCGCGCAATTCGAAAGCTGGGAGCGCATCAACTTCCATCTGGCCCCGCCCCTGCTGGCGCGGCGCGGGCCCGACGGCAAGCCGAAGAAGATGCGCTTCGGGCCCTGGGTGCAAAGCGCGTTCGCCGTGCTCGCCAAGATGCGCGGCTTGCGCGGCACGGCGCTGGATGTTTTTGGCCATACGCAAGAGCGGCGCATCGAACGTGGCTTGGTCAACGAGTACGAGCAGCGCATGGGCGAGCTGCTGACAAGTCTTGATGCCAAGCGCCTGCCATTGGCTGTCGTCATCGCGAGCGTGCCTGAGACCATTCGCGGCTACGGCCACGTCAAGCTCGCCAGTGTGGCCACGGCGCAAGCGCGCTGGGGTGAGTTGATGGACCGCTGGCACGGGCGTGATGTGAACGCCGCGCCTGCCGAGCGCAAGGTCATCGCCTTGCGCCAGGCTTGAGCTGGCGGCCTGGCCCTGCTGCGGGTATCAGGCGGCGCGGCCGTCGCGGTACAAAAACGCCACCAGCGCGCCCAATACCAGCAGCAATGCGCTGTCAAACACGATCTGTTTGACGACCAGCGCGCCGGGCATGGGCTGCACCGCGTAATAGATCATGTAGGTGGCCACCACCGCCAGCAGCGCGACCGCCACGCCGAAGCGCAGCCCCTGCGCCAGCCAAGGCTTGGCCTCGGCACCGCGTGCGTAGATCCACACAAAGGCGCCAGCCATGATGGCGTGGGCGCCGAGCATGAAGGGCATGTAGGCCTGCGAGTCGGCCTCGCTGCGGAACATCGATTGCAGCGCCTTGTAGTCGGCGCTGAGCAAGAGGCCATGCACGACGAAGCTGCCGAACATCCAGACGATGAAGATGGCGATCCAGGCGATGAAGAATTTCTTGTTCACGGGTGTCTCCTCAGGATGGGCGCTAGCACGGGTAGATCAAACCACCGCTGTGCGCCTTGGCAGCGGATAAGCCGGATCGTTGTAACCCGCCGTCGATGGATGGCCCGGTGCCACCAGCGCGTCGACAAAGGCTTCGTCTTCCGCGTTCAGCTTGACGTCAAGTGCCGGCGCGTAGTCCAGCCACTGCGCCAGTGTGCGCGGTCCGGCAATGACGGCGCTGACGGCGCGGTGGGCCAGCACCCAGGCGATGGCGAAGTGGGCCAGCGAGACGCCACGCGACTCGGCGTAGACCTTGAGCTTTTGCGCCGCCAGCAGCGAGGCTTCGCGGAACTCGGTCTGCATCATGCGCGTGTCTTTGCGCGCCGCGCGTGTGCCTTCGGGTGGCGGCGCACCGGGCGTGTACTTGGCGGTGAGCACGCCGCGCGCGATGGGGCTGTAGGGCACGACGCCGAGGCGATGCTGCGCGCACACCGGCAGCACTTCCGTCTCGGGCATGCGGTTCAAGAGGTTGTAGTAAGGCTGGCAGACCACGGGCCCAGGCATGCCCAGCGCGCGTGCCAGGTGCGCCGCTTCGCTGATGCGCCAGCCGCGAAAGTTCGACAAGCCCCAGTAGCGGATCTTGCCGTCGCGCAGCATCTGCTCCAGCGCGCGCAGTGGCTCTTCCAGGTCCATGCCGTTGAAGTCGCGGTGCAGGTAGAGGATGTCGAGATGATCGGTCTGCAAACGCTGCAGGCTGGCCTCGACTTCACGCAGCATCCAGGTGCGCGAGTAGCCCACGTCGTTGGGCGCTTTGCTCATGGCGTTGCCCAGCTTGCTGGCCAGCACCCAGTGGTGGCGCTCGGCCTTGATGAGCTCGCCGACCATCACCTCCGAAGCGCCCTTGGTGTAGACGTCGGCGGTGTCGATGAAGTTCACGCCCAGCTCGCGCGCGCTGGCGACGATGCGGCCGGCCTCAGTGATGTCGGTCTGGTCGCCGAACATCATGGCGCCCAGGCACAGGCGGGAGATTTGCAGCGGGCTCTTGCCCAAGGTTTGCGTTTGCATGCTTACTTTGTAGGCTATTAAACGACGGCGGCACTCGGCCGCGCTGCGACGCGCTCGCGCCAGGCGGCCAGATGGGGCAGGCCGGCTTCGTCAAGCTTGAACTTCATCAAGCCGCGGGCGAATTCGACAGCGCAGAAGGCCGTGATGTCGGCGATGGTGAAGCGCTCGCCGGCCATCCAGGGCTGAGTGGCCAGGCGCTCGTCAAAGCGCTGGGCGTTACGCCTGGCCTGCTCGGCTTGCGCCTGCGCGTAGTCAGGGATCTGCGTGCCTTCCAGCACCGCCAGGCCGGGGTGGGCGTGGCGTATCCACTGCGCCAGCGGCGCCATCAGGTAATGCTCGCATTGGCGGTCAGTCATCTCGATGAAGGCACGCTCGGTGGCGTCTGCACCCATCAGGTTGGGCTCGGGGTGTTGGCCTTCGAGGTAGCTGCAGATAGCGCGTGTTTCCGAGAGAAAACGCCCGTCGTCGAGCTGCAACACCGGCACCTTGGCAAACGGGCTGCGCCCCAGATGCTCGGGGCTCTGATGCTGTTGCTCATTGAGCATCAGGTTCTCGACCGTGATGCCGGTGATGCCTTTCTCGGCGATGAACATCAGCACGCGGCGCGGGTTGGG
>JANOJR010000611.1:0-3593 GCA_031418855.1 Rubrivivax sp. | reverse complement strand
TATTCGCTCTCGCCGCTGCCCGCCAAAGCCATGCCGGTGCGCCTGGCCGATGCGCGCGTGGGCCACTTCACGTCGACCGTGCTCGACTTCAGCGACGACCTTGCGCACACGCCGCGCAAGCGCATCGTCAACCGCTGGCGGTTGGAGAAAAAAGACCCGGCGACCGAAAGCTCCGAGCCCGTCAAACCCATCACCTTCTGGCTCGACCGCAATGTGCCGCTGCAGTACCGCGACACGGTCAAGGCCGGCGTCCTGGAATGGAACAAGGCCTTCGATCGCATCGGCTTTCGCAACGCCATCGTGGTGCAGCAGCAAAGCGACGACGCCAGCTTCGATACCCTGGACGTGGGCTACGCCTCGGTGCGCTGGATGAGCAACGCGGACTCGTGGTTTAGCGCCATCGGGCCCAGCCATGTCGACCCGCGCAGCGGTGAAATTCTGGATGCCGACGTCGCCATCGAGAGCATGAGTTCGCGCAGCATGCGCACGGCGCGCACGCAGGTGCTGGCCGGGCGTTTGCTCGAAGGCACCACCGACGCATTGCCGGGTGTTGCGCCAGCGGGTTTCGCGCAAGCCTTCAGCTTCGACGTCAAAGGCCACTCCGCATTGCCGGCGCATTTCTGCATGCATGGCCAGCTCGCCAGCGAGCAAGTGGCCTACGCGCTGGACGTGCTGGACGCGCGCGGCCAGGCCGACAGCGGCGACGCGCTGACGCAGCAGTTCGTGCTGGAGCACATCAAAGAAACCGTGATGCACGAGATCGGCCACGCGCTGGGCTTGCGCCACAACTTCCGCGCCTCGCGGGCCTACAGCGAAGCGCAGCTGGCCGACCCCGCCTTCACCAAGGAAAACGGCATCAGCGGCTCGGTGATGGAGTACTCCCCCGTGAACCTGGCCGCACCGGGGCAGGCCGTCGGCCAGGCGTTTCAGGGCACGCTTGGGCCTTACGACTACTGGGCCATCGACTACGCCTACCGCCAGCTGGCCACAGGGCTGAGCAAAGAGCAAGAAGAGATCGAGTTGCTGCGCATCGCCTCGCGCAGTGCCGAGCCTTTGCTGGCCTACGGCTCCGACGAAGACAGCTTCTTTGGCCTGGACCCCGAGACGGTGCAGTGGGACTTGGGTGCCGACCCGCTGGCCTTTGCCGCCAAGCGACTGGCCATCGCGCAAGACCTCTTCAAGCGGCAGGAAACGCGCGTGCTGCCTGGTGACCGCGACTACGCCGTGCTGCGCCGCTCGCTGTCCTACGCGCTGGGTGACGTCTACCGTTCGGTGAGCCTCTTGGTGCGCCACTTTGGCGGCGTGCGCACGCTGCGCGACTACCCCGGTTCGGGCCGCGACCCGCTGGTGCCGGTGACGGCCGAAGTGCAACGCGCGGCGCTGGCGCTGATCTCGCGCACGGTGCTGTCGATCGAGGGCCTGGCGCTCACGCCGGCCTTGCAGCGGCGCCTGGCGCCCGACTACCTGGACCGGCTGGAATCGGCGGGCATGCCCACCGACTATGCCGTGCCACAGCGCCTGCTGGACTTGCAACGCGCGGTGCTGGCCTACCTGCTCAGCGACAACCTGGCCGCACGCGTGCTCGACAGCGCGGGCAAGGTTGACCGCGCCGCGGAAGCGTTTCGCTTGTCCGAGCTGTACACGCGGTTGTCGACCGATGTCTGGAGCGAGCTGGGCAACGGTGTGGCCACCACGCCGCCCCGGCGCGAGCTGCAGCGCGACCACGCCGTGCGGCTGAGCAATGCGCTGCTGCGCCCCGCTGCGGGCCAGCGCGCCGACGCGCGCAGCCTCATGCGCCAGGACACCATCGCGCTTTTGGCGCGCATCGACACGCGGCTCAAGCGTGGCGCCACGCTCGACACTGAATCGCGCGCGCACTTGCTTGAAAGTGCGGAGATGCTGCGCCAGGCCTTGCAAGCCCGCGTGGTGCGCACGGGCGCGTGACGACGGCGGGCGCCTGGCCCACCTCGCGCGTCAGGTCGTGCTGCATGTCTGGTGGAATGTCTGGCGGCACGTCGCGCTTGATGCCGTGCTTCACGCCGGCTTGACAGTCGTTCGTCGCACCAGCTCGCGCGGCGCTTGGAAGCGCGTGGCACGGGCGCTATCGTGAGTGCCATGCAACGCGACAACACCCAGGGTTCAAGCGCGCCGGCAACGGTTCTCCGCCGCCGCCTCGGCTCACTTTTCAGCGGTGGCCTGGGCATCACCTTGGGCTTTGCCGTGACGGCGGCGCTGATGTTCTCGTCGTTTTTCATGACCTCGTTCGTCGAGCTCTTGCTGCGCAGCGTGGGTGTGGCGCTGCTGCTGCTGCTGGCCTTCGTGGGCGTGCAGCGCCTGCCCGAGACACGCTTGCCACGCTGGTTGCCACGCTGGGCCTTGACGCTGCTGGCCATGGCCCTGGCGGCACCCGCGGCCACCTTGCTCATGTACCTCTTCTCGGTGCGCGGTGACGTGGCGGCCTTTGTCGGCAACCCGGCGCGTATCACCGGCTTTGTGGTCATCGCCGGCACGGCGCTGGTGCTGGGCATGTTTATCGCGCTGAGCGCCCAGCTGCGCCAGCGCGAGGCTGAAGCTCATGCGCTGCAATTGCGCTTTGACCTGGAGCGCAGCCAGTTAGAGCGCCAGGCGCTGGACGCGCGCTTGTCGCTCTTGCAAGCGCAGGTGCAGCCGCACTTCCTCTTCAATACCCTGGCCAATGTGCAGGCCCTGGTCGAAAGTGGCTCGCCGCGTGCGGCCGACGTGCTCAAGAGCCTGATCGCCTACCTGCGCGCCGCCGTGCCGCGCCTGCAGGGTGGCCCCGCCACGCTGGCCGACGAGATGGGCCTGGTGCGCGCCTACCTTGAGCTGATGCAGATGCGCATGCCTGATCGCCTGCACATCGCCATCGAGGTCGACACTGGGCTGCTCACACGTTCGGTGCCCGCCCTGGCCTTGCTGACGCTGGTGGAAAACGCCGTGCGTCATGGCGTCGACCCGAGCGAGCAGGGCGGCGCGATCGAAGTCGGCGCCTCACCTGAAAGTGGCGGTGGCGTGCGCCTGTGGGTGCGCGACACCGGCGTGGGCATGGACCCGCGCGGCCACTGCGGCACGGGCCTGAACAACCTGCGCGCACGCCTGGCCGCCATGCACGGCGCGGCCGCCTCGCTGCACTTCAGCGAAGTCCATCCGCACGGCGTGCATGCCGAAATTCGATTGCCGGCTGAAGCTTGATGGCTAACATGCAAAACGTAGTGACAGCATGATCCGCGCCCTCATCGCCGACGACGAACCGCTGCTGCGCGAGCGCCTGGCCGCGCAGCTGACTGTTGCCTGGCCCGAGCTCGAGGTCGTGGCCCAGGCGCGCAACGGCCGCGAGGCGGCGGAGCTCTTTGACGAGCACACGCCCGACATCGTGTTCCTGGACGTGCACATGCCTGGCATGAACGGTGTCGACGCCGCACGCGCCATCGACCGCCGTGCGCTCGTCGTCTTCGTCACCGCCTTTGAGCAGTACGCCGTACAGGCGTTTGTAGAAGGCGCGCTCGACTACTTGGTCAAGCCTTTCGAGGCCGCTCGGCTGGCCGTCACGGTGGCACGCCTGAAGCTGCAACTAC
>JANOJR010000610.1:0-7466 GCA_031418855.1 Rubrivivax sp. | reverse complement strand
TGACTGACTGCTGTCATCCTTGACCGCGAACGGGCAGTCGCGGCCACAAGCCGTCCGCCGCCACGGGCCGCTGACGGGCGGTACAGCGAGCTCGCAAGCATCAGCTCGGTGCGATGACTCCAAACCGTGTTTGAGCTCGATATGCAGCACGGTCCGAACTGCCACGACGAGCCGAAAGTCATTGCCGCGATCCCGGATCAGCCAGTGATCGTGGACACCTCACGCACCTGGGTCTGCAGTCTTCTGCGCTGCCGCGCTTACGTGCGCGTAGGCAGGCACTGCAGGCAGCCCGACGCCCGAGGCTGCTGCGAGCGGCTGCGCCCAAGCCTGCAGGACCGAGGCAAAGCGGCGGACCCGTTTACGACCTCTTCACTAGACGATCGCGCTCGGATTCACCGGCTCGCAGCAGGCCACTATCGACGCTGGAGGTCGCGATCAGCGCATCGAGAGCGAGTCTGGCCGCCAACGGGCGCGAAAAGTGGCGCTTCAACCGCCGCCTGTCCGTCCATGGCAGTCGCGCGTCGCCCCCGGTCGGACGGGTGGACACCGCCGTAAATGCGGGGGGCGGCTGGCAGACTGCGCGCTCATAATCCGGGCGTTGCACTCTTCTTACGGAGTTACCGCATGCCTTCGAAGTTTCGCCAGACCCTGTTAGTCGCGGCCTGCGCCGCTCTCGGCACCACTGCGGCAGTGGCGCAAGACCGGGAGCCCGCAGCGGGCTTTTCCCGCGTGATCGTCGGCTTCAAGGCCGGCGCCGAACCCGGCGCACGCGCTGCCATGGCGGCCGCACGTGGCCGCATTGCGCTCGAGCTGCCTTCGGTGGCGGCGGTGGCCGTGGAGTTGCCCAGTGCGGCGGTCGCCGGCTTGTCGCGCAACCCGAATGTCGACTACGTCGAGGAGGACGCCAAGCGCTTCCCGCTGGCGTTGACGACGCCGTCCTCCACCCCGTACGCCAGCGGCCAGCTCGAGCCCTGGGGCATTCGCGCCGTGCAGGCCCACCTGCTGCCGCAAGGCGATGCGCTCACCAGCAACCGCAAGGTCTGCATCATCGACTCGGGCTACTCCCTGGGCCACGAAGACTTGCCAGGCACCTCGCGCGTGAGTGGCCACAACGGCAACCTGGCCTGGGCGCAGGACGGAGACGGCCATGGCACGCACGTGGCCGGCACGATCGCCGCGCTCAACAACACCGGCATCGGCGTGGTGGGCGTCAACGCCGGCGGCAACCTCAACCTCTTCATCGTCCGCGTGTTCGGCGACAGCGGCGCCTGGGCCTACTCGTCGACGCTGGTCGACGCCGCCACGCGCTGCCAGAACGGCGGTGCGAACGTCATCAGCATGTCGCTGGGCGGCTCGGTGTCCAGCCGCACCGAGCAGACCAAGTTCCAGCAGCTGCTCAGCGCCAACATTCTGTCCATCGCCGCGGCGGGCAACGGCGGCAACAGCCGCACCTCGTACCCGGCGGGCTACGCCAGCGTGGTGAGCGTGGCCGCGGTGGACGTCAACAACCTGAAGGCCGACTTCTCGCAGTACAACAAGGACGTCGAGATCTCGGGGCCGGGCGTCGGTGTGCTCTCCACCGTGCCCAACGGCAAGGGGCTGCTGGGCTCGCTGGACGTCGGCGGGCTGGTGGTCGAGGCCTTTCCGATGGAGGGTTCGCCCAACCTGCAGGCCAATGGCGCGCTGTTCAACTTCGGCATCGGCGATGTCGTCAACGCAGGCGCCAGCGGAAAGGTGTGCCTGATCGCGCGCGGCACGGTCGACTTCACCACCAAGGTCAGCAACTGCCAGCTCAGCGGCGGCACGGGCGCAGTCATCTACAACAACGCCCCCGGCGCCTTCAGCGGCACCCTGGGCACCACGGTGACGTCCATCCCCTCGGTGTCGATCGCGCAGGAAGACGGCAATGTCCTGCTCGGCCGGCTGGGCCAGGCCAGCAGCGTGGCCGTGGCGCTGGCCAACTACGCCTACTACGACGGCACGTCGATGGCCACGCCGCACGTCTCGGCCGTGGCGGCGCTGGTGTGGAGCTACTTCACGCCCGCAGCGCCCACCGCCGGACGCAGCTGCACTGCGACGCAACTGCGCAACTCGCTCAACAACTCCGCTCGGGATCTGGGCACCGCCGGCCGAGACAACAATTTCGGCTTCGGTCTGGTGCAGGCCAAGGCGGCCTACGACCGCATCGTGGCGTTGGGGTGCGGCAACTGAGGCCGGCGGCAGTACCGCCTGGGCGGCCTTCGCCTGCTGCGCGGGTGTTTCGGCCTTCCTGCCGGCCTCGTGCCGACTGTCGTCGGTGCTTGAATGAAGCGGTTGGCGGTGGACGTTTCACGCCCGTGCCAGCGACTGCTTCTTGGAGGCCAACTTAGGGCAGTGAGTGACGCTGAAGGGTCGAATCGAGCCGATCAACGTGGCGATCTCGCTGACCGAAAGCCGTCACCGAATGAACGCGCTCGGGTCCCCGAGCGCACGGCGGGGCGCAGACAGTTATACATGCCGGGCGTTCCGGGTCGTCCCCGCAGGTGCGGCCATCACCCCGAATCGTGCCAAGAAGAATGGCCCTCCAAAGGGTTGACACCAACGACCGAGCGATCAAGTTCGGCTCAACATCAGGCTACCCAGGGCGGCCGCTTCGCTTGTTCCACCTGACGTTGCGTTGACAAGGCCGAGGAGTCACCCGAACCCAACAGCAATGGCCCTAACGGAAAGGACATCGTCATGGCAGAAACCTTCGATTTCATCGTGGTGGGGGCCGGATCGGCTGGAGCGGTGATTGCCGCTCGGCTCACCGAGGATCCGTCTTGTCGGGTGTTGCTGCTAGAAGCGGGCGGCCGCCCGCCCGTCGAGGAGATGATTCCCGCGGCGTGCTCGGCGATGCAACAGAACCCGCAGACGGACTGGATGTACACCGCGGATGCCGGCAAGTGCGGGCTGGCGCTGAAGGGCGGGCAGATGATGATGCCGCGGGGCAAGATGCTCGGTGGCTCATCCGGCATCAACTACATGGCGTACGTGCGCGGCCATCCGGGAGACTTCGACGCATGGGCAGAAGGTGGCGCCAGCGGGTGGAGCTACCGCGATGTGCTGCCGTACTTCAAAAAGAGCGAGGGGCTTGCGCCGAGCGAGGACATCTCGATCGATGCGTCGGCACACAACACCGCCGGTCCCCTTGGAGTGTCCGTGCGTGCGCCGGTTTTGCCGGGCGCGCGCGAGTTCGTCGATGCGGCTGTTGCGGCGGGCATCCCGCGTGGCGACTACAACGGACAAGACCGTGGTGGCCCAGGCGGCGTCGTGTCGCTCTTCCAGACCTCTACGCGCAGCGGCAAGCGGTCGAGCACGTTCCACGCATTCCTCGAGGGCGAGACCGAGAAGCGGTCGAACCTCACCATCATCACGGGCGCGCAAGTCACGCGGGTGGTTCTTGAGGGCGCCGCGGGTCACCGGGTTGCGACGGGCGTCGAGTACCGCATCGACAGCGGCGAGACTCACACCGCCTTCGCCAGCAAGGAGGTGGTGTTGAGCGGCGGCGCCATCGGGTCGCCGCACCTGCTACTGCTGTCGGGCATCGGGCCGCGAGCGGAACTCGAGGCCGCAGGCATCGCGTGCCAGGTCGATGCACCGCACGTCGGCAAACACTTGAAGGACCACCTGCATGTCGGGCTGTTCTTCCCTGCACCGGGGGTCGGGATATCGGTGAACGAGCTTGGCGTGTCCTTTGGCCCCGACGCCCTGCGCGCTCCCGCAGGGCCTCTGCCAGCGGACCCCAAGGACGACGCACAGATGCCCGCCGAACTTCAAGGGCTGAAGCAGGAGGCCGTGCGGCGCATCACCGAATGGGCGACGACCGGGCACGGCCTGATTTCATCGTCGCTCTACGATGCGGGCGCCTGGTACTCCACCGGCTTGGGCGACCTGCACAGCCACGATGCACAGATCGCCTGCTTCATGTCTGGCTACAACGACGACCTCTGGCAGCGCTGCCTGTGCGTCGACGTGAATCAGTACTTCGACGATGCGCCCAAGCGACTGGCAGGTGCTGCGGAAAGCGTGATCGTGCTGGCCAACCCGGTTCAGCCGCACAGCGAGGGCGAGATCGTGCTCGCCAGCACCAACCCCGCCGACCACCCAATCATCTGCATGAACTATTTCGGCGACCCGCACGACATGAAAGTGATGGTCGCGGTGCTGCGCCGGGCGCTGGACATCGTGGCGCACTGGCCGGCAAGCCACAAGATCGGCCCGTTGCTGATTCCGCCGTTTCTGGCCGGCAAGCACGGGCACGTCGAGGGCGGCGTGCCTAGCGATGCCCTGCTCGAAGACCTCGCGCTGCACTATTCTTTTACCGTCTACCACCCTACGTCGACGTGCCGGATCGGGAGTGTCGTGGATCCTCGCCTGAAGGTGACGGGGGTTGGCAAGTTGCGCGTAGCGGACGCGAGCGTCATGCCAAACGTGGTCAGCGGCAACACGAACGCAGCGTCGATCATGATCGGCGAGAAGGCGGCGGAAATGCTCGCCGCCGAGCACGGTGTGAGGATTCGCGAGTTCGTGGGCGAGAAGCCTGTCAGTCAGCGTTGAATCCAATGCGGTATGGCGGCTTCGGTGCCCAAGCCGGCCTTCAACCAAGAGCGTGCAGTTGACGGCGCTTCCCACGGCAACTGCTTACCGAGGTGGTAGGCCTTGTGGGCGCCTAATGTTGGCCGTCAGCTTTGCGGTTTGGCATCGAGGCGCGCGAACGTCGCGTTTGGGTCGATTGCCGGCACACACGACCGACCGCTGACCGGCAGCCGATCTTGTGGCTCTGGTTCTCCGAAGTGGCCCTGAGGCGACCGGCCGCTCTCCGCTGCATCGCCGACGCCTACGCCGTCTCGGTCATCGGCAGCTGTGGGTCGTCAGCACCAGTTCGCAGACAGCGGGAGCTGACGTTCGGCCCCTGCGCCGTGGTCGCCTCGTAGTCCACCCACAGCCCTGGGGACCAAGGTCGGACTTCTGGGTACTGCTGACCTTGCCAGCTTGACGGTAACTTCGCGCCACCGCGCGTCTGCTGACCTCGGGCGCCAACTGGTACTGCCAAACACTGACCTGCCTCGCGGTCAGTGCCACAGAAGCGAATTGATGTGCGCGAGGCCGAGAGCGCGAACGAACTCCGCATAGCTCTCCCGGAGTTGTGCAGAGTGTCCTGAAGGGGTCGGGGCGAGTAACTGCTGATCAATTCGGCGTGAACTTGCTTGCGGCTCAATGCACCCGCAGCACCTGAAACTGCTGTCGGATTGGAGCGACCTGTATCGACACCTCATCACCCTCGCATTTACCCAACACGGCCCTGCCCAAAGGGGCTCCGCTGCTGATGACCTGAACGAGCTGAGCGCCGCTGACCAACTTCATGCTGCCGCCATCCGGGCCAAGAAAGAGCTGTTGCTGCGTGTCGTCGGAACCGACTAGGCAGACCAGCGCGCCGAGCTGTATACCTTTGCTGGCGTCGTAGGGGCTCGGGCGGAATTGGCGCCAATTGGCCATCGCTTGGCGGATGGCTTCGGCGCGACGAGCTTGGCCGGTGGCCAAGTAGGCGGCTTCGAGTCCCAAGGTGTCGTATTTGTTTTCGGCGACATTTTCTTCGTGAGTCGCCGCTTCATGGGCCGCCCGCACTGCCTGTTCGGCTTGCAGCAGGTCTTCGGCGAGCCGTTCCAGCACCTGCTGCTGCAGCACGAATTTATCCATGATGAAAGGTAGGCATCTCGAACAATCGGCGGTCAGGTCTTGATTGTGAAGGGCTCCACCAGCCTTCGACGCTTCTGTTGGCCGCAGGTCAACAGAAGCCATGGGTCGGGTTCCGCCGGTCGTCAGGGGCAGTAGGAATCATTCGCGGCCCGACGCGTCGGCTGCGCTACGCGAGTGACCGGTCAGGGAGGTGCAGCGGTCATCCGTCTTGCTGACGATCGTGCGACCGGTTTCGGCTCGGGCTGCCGTTCACCTTCCGAACGTGAGCGGCTGCAGACAGTCTGAAGCGGTCGCACGGGTCGCGCCCGAGAAGGACAGCTCATGGCCGGCAGTGTGAATTCGATCCCGGGTAAAGGGGACCCTGCCGGCGCCCATAAGCTCTGGAACTTCGAGCGCGCCACACTAGCGAGAGACGCGCGGCGGTGTCAACCGACGCAGGGTGACTCGAAGGCGTCCGTTGCAGAGCGCCGATTCACTGCGCGCATTCAAGCCTGCACTATCGGCATCCTGCTCCAGCGAGTCGCATTCCGAGGCGATTGTTGCTCCTGCTTCCTGCTTCGTCGACTCGCTGCGGTCCTCGTTGGGGGCGCGAAGGTCGTCGCTACTCTGCCGTTGCCGGGAGCGTCCTACACCTCGTGGAGCTTGAGGCTGCGCACCAGCGCGAGGACCTCGACACGCCTGGCGCCGATGGCCAATGGCTCGACGCCGAGGACCTGGAACGGCGGGTCGGGCATCCGTTGCTTGAACAGCATCAGGCAGCGGCCGGAGTCGTTGCGCTTCGAGCCGTAGCTGATGGCCTGCGCGTCCGGCCTCTGCAGATAGGCGGCCTGAGCCCATGCGCGGGTTTGCGGGTAGCACGCCGGAAGACTGTCGATCATCTGCGCTCTCGATATCTCCTGGAGCCGTGGCAGATCGTGCGTATGGAAGCTCACGCACTGCAGGGACGGCGGCAGCTCCAGCTTCACGAGGTAGTAGTGCCGGAGGCTGTCGACCTCGAAGATGCCGGGCGGGGACAATGCCAAGTCGTGGAGCACCGACTCCATGCAGACCGCTTCGGTCGTGCTCGCGACGTAGTAGGTGTGCATCGGCGTGCCGTCAGCCTGGGCGATGGGGGCGAAGCGCGTGCTCCCCCAGCCCTCGGCGAATGTGAGAGCGGTGGTGCCGGGGTGACCGAGGGTGCTTTACACGTGGTACCAGACGCCGACGTTTTCCGACGTCACCGGGCGGATGGTGAAGTCTTCGGTCGGGCCCGGGACCGGCAGGCCGCAGCTCATGCTACGTAGCTGGCCTGTCTCTGCACTGCGGCGTTCAACACGATGTCACGCTGGTTCAGCGCATCCTTCGGAGCAAGCGACTCGTTGCCGCCACTGCCTGGCTTGGCGATCCAGCCGTTCGCAAAATGAAACCAGGCCGCCAGCACCCACGGGTCGGCCACCGTGCCGAATGCCCTGAGGATGTCCTTGACGATCGGCAGCGGCTGGTACAGCGCGTCGAACAGGTAGCGCGGGAAGTATTCCTTGCCGCCGTAGTTGACGCTGAAGATGCGCCCGCAGCGCTTCCAGTCGCTCGCCGGGTGCGACTTGTTCGCTGGCGGCACGGCCTGCAGTGCGTTGATCTGCTCGGCACCGATCCAGTCGCCTTCGGCGAAGACCTGCTGCACCGTCTTCATCCGGCGCACCCGATCCTCGACCAGTTCGACGCTCGGCTCGAGCATGCCCGTCGCGAGCTCGGCCAACCGGTCGGCCCGC
>JANOJR010000609.1:0-9153 GCA_031418855.1 Rubrivivax sp. | reverse complement strand
CTCTTTGTTCTCGCCGACGTAGCTGGAAATCATCTTGGTGATCTGCCGCGACTCCAAGAGCAGGCCCAGGCCAAATCCGTCCACTCCGGCGTTGTTCGAAATCACCGTGAGGTTCTTTTTGCCGCTGTCGCGCAGCGCGGCGATCAGCGCTTCGGGGATGCCGCACAGGCCAAAGCCGCCCACGGCGAGCAACTGGCCGTCTTGCACCAGGCCGTCAAGCGCCGCAGCGGCGCTGGGATAGATCTTCTTCATTGCGAGGGAGCTCCTGCTGAAATGAGCGCGAAGGCTACTACCGAATGGGCGGGCCCGAGCCGCTTGGGCCTACGTAAAATCGCCTAGGCAGCCACCCCCTGAGAACAACACCATGTCGATGATCGACCAACTGCACGCCACTTTGGCCACCGGCGCCGCGCCCTGGGTCAACGCCTTGCAGCTGCGCGTGGTGGAGGCCGGTGACGAGCTCACCCGGCTCGTGATGCCGGTCAACGCGGCGGTGGTGCACGGAGGCGGCGTGCTTTGCGGCCAGGCCATGCTGGCGGCGGCCGACACCGCCATGGTGGCGGCCACTTCGGCCGCGCTGGGCGGCTTTCGGCCGATGACCACGGTGCAATTGCAAACAAGCTTCATGCGCCCGGTGCCGGCCGATGCGGGTGAAGTGCACATCAGCTGCCGCATCCTTCGCAAGGGCAAGAGCCTCGTCTTTGGCGAGATCGAGATCAGCACGCCCGACGGGCGCTTGTGCGCACACGCCACCACCACGTACGCGCTGCTTTGAGCAGCGCAACATCACAGGCTCAGCTCTCGTTATGCGCCACCCGCACATGCTTGCGCGTACCCGCCTCCAGGTCGTAGATATGGAAGCTTTCCATGTTGCGCCCGTACAAGTGCAGCGTTAGCGCGGGTGCGGCGTCGACGGGTACGCCGGTGACGTGGATGTGGTCGGGGTTGGGCACGAAGCTGCTCACGCTGCCAGGGCTCAGCGCCACCGTGCCGCCTTCGCTCATGACGATGCCCGTGTCGCAGCCGGCCAGCGCGTCGGGGCGCAGGTAGGCGCGCTCGAAGAGCACGCCTTCCACGATGCCCACCACGCCCCAGCTGCCGTGGTCATGCACAGGCGTCCATTGCCCGGGCAGCCACACCAGGGCATAGAGCGAGAGATTGGGCTCGATCAGGACGGCATTGCGCGTGTAGTGCGCGGGGTCGGTTCGGCGATGTGCGGGGCCGAGCGCGGCGCCGACCTGGGGCAGCAGGCGCTGCATCAGCGGCAACGCGGCGCGCACGCAGGCTGGGCCGGAATGCTGCTCGCCGGTGAGCGTGCGGCATTGGTCGAGAAAGTCTTGCAGGCAGGTGGCGACCGCGTTCATGCAGGCGCCGTGATCAATGCGCGCAACCAGTCGGGCAGCGGCGCCGACTTCCGCGCGGCGTAGTCGGTCCATATGGTGGTGGCGCCACCTTCGGCATAGCGCACGCCGGGTTGGTCGACACGCTCTAGCGTGATGTAGGTGTCGAAGCTGGAACGACCGGGGTTGGCGACGTAGTGGCGCGCCAGCAAGTCGCCCGGGAATTCGAGCTGGCGGAGGTAGTTGCAGAAAGCGTTGACGATGATGGGCCCGCTGCCGCGCGCGGGGTCAGTCGGCGCGCCGATCTTGTACAGCCACTCCAGCCGCGTGATCTCAAAGTAGCGCAGGTAGGTCGCGTTGTTGACATGGCCCATGGCGTCCATGTCGCCCCAGCGGATGGGGATCACCATCTCATGTGTCAACAGCTTCTGTTCAGGCACGGTGAAGCGCATCGTCAAACTCCTTCGACCTTGATGCCGAGCTCGGCGGCCATACGGTGCACCAGCTCGCGCAGCACGGTAAGTTCAGCGGCCATGCGCGTCTGCTCCACTTTCAGCGCGGCCACTTCACCCAGGCTCATGCTGAAACCGCCGGCGTCACCACCCGCACCAGGCGCAGCCACCAGCCACTCGGGGGGCACGTCACCGCACATCAGGTGCGCCCAGCGCGCCTCACGCGCGCCTGGCGCGCGTGGCAGCTTCACCACCATCGGCGTGACCTTGCCAGCCAGCTCGTCGAGGAAACCTTCCACCGACGAGAGGTCGGCAAAACGGTGCAGCCGCTCGCAGTTCACGCGCAGCTCGGCCGTCGTCTGGGGGCCGCGCAACATCAGCACCGTGAGGATCGCCACGCTGGCACCCGGCAGGCCCAGCACGCGCGCCATGTTGTGTTCGTACTTGACGACCCGGCTGCCACTGCCTTCAAACGTTAGCGACAGGGACTTGAGGCCGTCCAGGGCCAGCTGCACTTCGGCGTCACTCGTCTCGATGACGGGCGAGCGCGCGGTCTTCTGGTTGCAGCCCAGCACGAGTGTGTTGAGCGACAGCGGGTAGCTGTCGGGCACGGTGTGCTGCTTTTCGACTAACACGCCAAGCACGCGTGCTTCCAACGGTGACAAGGCCCTCATCGTCAGCGAGCTTCAGACGCCATAGCCGTCGTCGGCCGCGATCACGGCGCCGTTGACAAAGTGGCTCTGGTTGGCACACAGCATCATGAGCACGGCGTCCAGGTCTTCGGGCTTGCCCACGCGTTTGCGCGGCAGTGTTTGCACGAGCTTTTGGCCGGCGTCCGTTTGCCAGTGGTGGTGGTTGATTTCGGTGTCGATGTAGCCCGGGCACAGCGCGTTGACATTGATACCAAAGCGGCCCCACTCCAGCGCCATGGCCTTGGTCATGTGGATCACCGCTGCCTTGCTCATGGCATAGACACCGATCTGCCCCAACACGCGCAGCCCCGCCACCGAGGCGACGTTGACGATGCGCCCGCCGGTGAAGGTGCCCGGCGCCGTGCCTTTGCTGCGCGCGATCATGCGTTTGGCCACTTCTTGCGCCACGAAAAATGCGCCGCGTGTGTTGGTGCCCATGACGTAGTCGAAGTCGTCGGGCGTCACGTCCACAAGCTTCTGCGTCGAGCCCACGCCGGAGTTGTTGACGAGGATGTCGATGGCACCCATTTCGGTCTCGGCGTGCGCCACCGCCGCGCGGATGCTGCTCGGGCTGGTGACGTCGAGCTCCACCACATGCGCGTCGCCGCCTTCGGCTTCAAGCTCGGCGCGCAAGGCCTTGAGCCGTTCCATGCGCCGCGCTGCCAACACGACACCTGCACCAGAGCGCGAAAGCACGCGCGCGAACTGCGCGCCCAGGCCGCTGGAAGCGCCTGTCACGAAGGCCACGCGGCCTGAAAGATCGATGTCGTAACCCATGTCCCGCCCTTGGTTGGAAGTGCCAGGGCACGATAGCACGCACCCATAGAATTCAAGGCTGCAACAAGCCTCGAACACGCCCCTTCCGAAAGTGATGCACCGATGACGCCGCAACAGATCTTGAGCACCTACGGGCCGCGCGAAACGATGGACTACGACGTCGTGATCGTCGGTGCCGGGCCGGGTGGGCTGGCCACGGCGATCCGCCTCAAACAGATCGATCCAGCGCTGTCCGTCGTGGTGCTCGAAAAAGGCTCGGAGCCCGGCGCGCACATCGTCTCGGGCGCAGTGATGGACCCGCGGGCCATCAACGAGTTGTTCCCCGACTGGAGGGAACGCGGCGCACCGCTGCACCAAGCCGTGACCGCTGACGAAGTGCTGTTTCTTAACGCCAAGAGTGCGCGCAAAGTGCCGGGCGCGCTGGTGCCGCAGTGCTTCCACAACGAAGGCAACTACGTCATCAGCCTTGGCGCGGTGTGCAAGTGGCTAGGCGAACAGGCGGAAGCGCTGGGTGTGGAGATCTTCCCCGGCTTCACCGCCGCCGAAGTGCTGTATGACGAGCAAGGCGCCGTGCGCGGTGTGGCCACGGGCAACCTTGGCATCGGCAAAGACGGCGAGCCGCACAGCGGCTTTCAACTCGGCATGGAGCTAACAGCCAAGTACACCGTATTCGCGGAGGGCGCGCGTGGCCACCTGGGCAAGCAGCTTATCGCTCGCTTCAAGCTCGACGCAGGCCGCGACCCGCAGAGTTACGCGCTCGGCATCAAAGAACTTTGGGAGCTTGACCCCGCCAAGGCCAAGCCCGGGCTGGTGGTGCATACCGCCGGCTGGCCAATGGACGAGCACAGCTACGGCGGCGGCTTTCTCTACCACCTGGAAGGCAACAAGGCCACACTCGGTTTCGTCACCGGCCTGGACTATCAGAACCCGTGGATGAGCCCGTTTGAAGAGATGCAGCGTTGGAAAACGCACCCTGCCATCCGTGCGCACCTTGAAGGCGGCAAGCGCATCGGCTACGGCGCGCGCGCCATCACGGCGGGCGGCCTGTTGTCGCTGCCCAAGCTCGTGTTCCCGGGCGGCGCGCTGGTGGGGTGCGACGCTGGCACGCTGAACGCCGCGCGCATCAAAGGCAGCCATGCGGCGATGAAGACCGGCATGCTGGCGGCTGAAGCGGCGGCGACGGCCTTGCAGGCCGGGCGCAGCCACGATGAGTTGAGCACCTACCCCGACGCCTTCAAAGCCAGCTGGCTCTATGACGAGCTGAACCAAAGCCGCAACTTCAAGCAATGGTTCAAACAAGGCAACACGGTGGGCACGCTGATGACCGGCATCGAGCAGTGGCTGCTGCCCAAGCTCGGGCTGAAGAGCCCGCCGTGGACCATTCACCGCACACTGGCTGACCACGAGCGGCTGCATGCCGCCGCGCAGGTGGAACCCGTGCGCTATCCCAAGCCCGACGGCGTGATCACGTTCGATCGGCTCTCCTCCGTGTTCATCAGCAGCACGAACCACGAAGAGAACCAGCCCGCGCACCTGACCCTGAAAGACGCCAGCGTGCCCGTTGCCATCAACCTGGCGCGCTACGCCGGGCCCGAGAGCCGTTACTGCCCCGCGGGCGTGTATGAATTCGTGAAGGCCGATGACGGCGCAGACCGCCTGGTCATCAACGCGCAGAATTGTGTTCACTGCAAGACCTGCGATATCAAAGACCCGACGCAGAACATCGTGTGGGTTACGCCCGAAGGTGGCGGCGGGCCGAACTACGCAGGGATGTGACGCGCAACGTCTTGCGCTCAAGGAGCCACTATGAAACCCGACGACGCACCCGCCGCACTGCACCAGATGTTCGAACGCCAACGCCAGGCCGCACTGGCCGCGCCGTATCCGTCCTGGCCTGAGCGCGCCGACCGGCTCAAGCGCCTGCGCTTGCTGCTTGAGACCCACGAAGCCGAGATGGCCAGCGCCATCGATGCCGACTTCGGCGGGCGCCCGCCGATTGAGACCGAACTGGCCGAGGTCTTCCCCAGCCTGGCCGCTGTGAAAGACGCGCTGCGCCATGGCCGTGCCTGGATGAAGCCGCGCCGTGGCCCGGTGGGCAAGTGGTTCTTGCCAGCGCGCGCGCAACTGTTGCCGCAGCCGCTGGGGGTGGTGGGCATCATCGTGCCGTGGAACTACCCGCTCTTTCTGGCCGTGGGCCCACTGGCGGCGGCACTGGTGGCGGGCAACCGCGTGCTCATCAAGATGTCGGAGTTCACGCCGACGTTCAGCGAGCTTTTCGCCAAGCTGGTGGCGCAACATTTCTCCGCCGACGAAGTGCAGGTGGTGACGGGCGGCCCCGAGGTCGCGGCGCAATTCAGTGCGCTGCCGCTGGATCATTTGCTCTTCACCGGCAGCACGATGGTCGGGCGCAAGGTGATGGCGGCAGCGGCTGCCAACCTCACGCCGGTGACGCTGGAACTCGGCGGCAAGTCGCCTGCGGTCATCACGCCGGGCTATCCGATCGCGCATGCGGTTGAGCGCATCATGGTGGGCAAGCTGATCAACGCCGGCCAGACCTGCATCGCACCGGACTACGTGCTGCTGCCTCGCGGCGAGGTCGACGCGTTCATTGCCTCAGCGCGCGAGATGGTGGCACGCACGTACGGCGAGGGGCTGGCTGCGGCGCACTACTGCAGCGTCATCAACCCACGCCAATACGCGCGCCTCACGGGCTTGCTGCAACAGTCGGCCGACCAGGGCCAACGCGTAGAGTGCCTCTTCAGCGGCGGCGCGCGTGACGACGCCAAACATCGCCTGGCGCCGCACCTCATCGTCGACGCGCAAGGCAGCGGACCCGCGATGCAGGACGAGCTCTTTGGCCCGCTGCTACCTCTGGTGCCCTACGACCGCGCCGACGAAGCGCTGGCCTTCATCAATGCCCGCGCACGGCCGCTGGCGCTGTATTGGTTTGACCATGACAGCGAGCGCACCGCGCACGCGCTACAGCACACCCATGCCGGCGGCGTCACGGTGAACGACACGCTGCTGCACATCGCCCAAGACGGCCTGCCCTTTGGCGGCGTGGGCGCCTCAGGCATGGGCCACTACCACGGGCGCTGGGGCTTTGAGACCTTCAGCAAGATCAAGCCGGTGCTGTACCAGTCGCGCCTGAACGGCATGAAGCTATTCCTGCCGCCTTACTCACCGCTCATGCGGCGCATGCTCGGATGGATGAAACGCTTCTGATCAAGCGCCGCGTTGGCGCATGGCCTCGTACAGGCAGATGCCTGAGGCGACGGACACGTTCAGGCTCTCGACCGCGCCGCGCATCGGAATCGACACCAGCTCGTCGCAGTGCTTGCGCGTGAGCTGGCGCATGCCCGTACCTTCAGCACCGAGCACAAAAGCTAACGGCCCAGATAAGCGGCCCTGGTACAGCGTGTGCGGTGCGTCGTCGGCGGCGCCCACGACGTGGATCAGCCGCTCCTTGAGTTCAGCCAGCGTGCGCGCCAGGTTCGTCACCATCAGGTAAGGCACGGTCTCGGCCGCACCACTGGCGACCTTGGCCACGGTGGCGTTCAGGCCTACCGCGTGGTCTTTGGGGGCGATGACGGCGTGTACGCCAGCGCCGTCGGCCACGCGCAGGCAGGCCCCCAGGTTGTGCGGGTCGGTCACGCCGTCCAGCACCAGCAGCAGCGGGTCGCCGACCACCGTGTCGAGCAGGTCATCGAGCGAATGCAGCTGCGGCAGTGGGTTGACGCGCGCCACCACGCCTTGGTGGCGTGAGCTGCCGGCCATGGCCGTGAGGCGCGTGTCGTCGCTCTCGATGGTGCGTGCGCCGGCCTCATGGGCGCGCTCGACAAACTGGCGCATGCGGGCGTCACGCCGACTGGGGTCGACGTGAATGTCGATCACGCTCTGGGGCGCGGTCTTCAAGCGCACGGTGACAGCGTGAAAGCCGAACAGGGTCTTGTGGTTCATGGCGTGATGTTAGGCGGCGCACGCATGGCGCGGGACAGCAGCAGCACCGGGATCAAACCCACGGCGACGATGGCCAGCGACGGCAAGGCGGCTTCGGCCAAGCGCTCGTCACGCGCAAGGTTGTAGGCCACCACCGCCAGCGTGTCGCTGCCAAACGGGCGCAGCACCAGCGTGGCCGGCAGCTCTTTCATGACGTCAACAAAAACCAGCAACGCGGCAGCAAAAGCCGAGCGCTGCAAGAGCGGCAGGTGGAGTCTGAAGAAGAGCCGCTTGGCACCGCCACCGAGCATGCGTGCCGACTCGTCAATGGCCAACGGCACGCGCGCATAGCCGGCTTCCACCGACTGCAAGGCCACCGCCGAAAAGCGCGAGACGTAGGCATACAGAACACCGAACGCCGTGCCGGTGACCAGCGCTGAGATGGCCAGCTGAGGGAAACGCGCTTGCAGCCAGCCCATGGGCAAGAGCACGCCCACGGCGATGACGGCGCCGGGCACGGCGTAACCCAGCGACAAGAGGCGCGCGGCAGCATGCAGGCCCGGCGCACGTTGCTGTCGCAGCGCAAAACCCAGCATCAAGGCCAGCGCCGTGGCTATCAGTGCGGCCAAGCCCGCCAGGCGCAGACTGGCCCAGGCCCAGCCGGCGAAACGCGCCAGCGGCAGGCCGAATTCCGAGTGCATGGCTTCCTGCCACAGCATCCACGCCAGCCACCCCACCGGCAGCACAAAGCCCAGCAGCACCGGCAGCGCGCACAGCAGCCAAACCAGCCAGCGCGCTGCGCCAAGTAAGCGCACGGGCCGCGCTTCGGTGCTCGTGGTGGCGGCCGCCAGCCCGCTGCGGTTGCTGGCAAAACGCAGCCGCCGCTGCGCCCGGCGCTCGATCAAAAGCAAGAGGCCCACCACCAGCAAGAGCACGGACGCAAGCTGTGCCGCCGCCACGCGGTCGTTCATCGACAACCAGGCCTTGAAGATGCCGGTGCTGAAGGTGGCCAGGCCAAAGTACGAGCCCACGCCGTAGTCGGCCAGCGTCTCCATCAAGGCCAGCGCCAGGCCGGCCGCCACCGCCGGGCGTGCCAGGGGCAAGGCAACTTCAAACACACGCCGGCGCATGCCCGCACCAAGCAACCGCGCCGCTTCCATCAACTGCACGGCGCGTTCACCGAGCGCGGCGCGGGTAAGCAGGTAGACGTAGGGGTAGAGGCACAGGATGAAGAGCAGCACCGCGCCGCCCAGGCTGCGCACGTCAGGCCACAAAACGCCTTGCGCACCGAGCAGGCTGCGCAGGGCCTGGTGCAGGGGGCTGGCGAACTGCAATGCGTCGGTCCAGGCGTAGGCGAGCACGTAGGCCGGCATGGCCAGTGGCAGCAGCAAGGCCCACTCGAAGTGGCGCCGGCCGGGGAAGTCGAACAGCGTCACAGCGGCGGCGGTGGCCGCGCCGAGCACCACCACGCCCAGGCCGACACCCAGGGCCAGCAGCAGCGACTGGCCCGCGTAACCCGGCAGCACTGTCTGCGCCTGGTGGCGCAATGTGGCCAGCGCGGCGGCGTCGGTCGCCAGCCACGAGCCCAGCACACCCAGCACCGGCATGGCCAGCAGCAGGCACGTGCCGGTTAGCAAAGAAGACAGCAAAGCGGACAGCAAACCACGCCGAATCAAACCTGAATCTCCCCGGAATTGACGCCAAATGCGAACTATCCGCATTCGCGATGGCGCGATTATCATCATCGCCCATGTTCTTGAGCCTTGAATCGGTCAGCGTGCGCTATGCGCGTTCGCAAAGCGGGCACGCTGCGGTGGAAGGCGCCACGCTGGCGCTTTCGCGTGGCCAGATCGGCGTGCTGGTGGGGCCTTCCGGCTGCGGCAAGACCTCGCTCTTGCGGGCCGTGGCGGGCCTTGAGCCGTGCAGCGACGGCCGCATCGTGATGGATGGCCA
>JANOJR010000608.1:0-2610 GCA_031418855.1 Rubrivivax sp. | reverse complement strand
GATTGAAGACGACGCCATCATGGGCGAATCGCTGCTCGACCGCTTCGAGCTCGAAGGTTTTGGCGTGCAGTGGTCGCGCAGCCTCGAACAGGCTGCGGCCTTGCTCGATGCATCACCTTTCGACGCCGTGGTGAGCGATGTGCGCTTGCCCGACGGCTCGGGAGAGCGGCTCTTCGAGAGCTGGCTGCAGACGGCGGGGCCCGCGCCACCGTGGCTGTTTATCACCGCATTCGCATCGGTCGATCGTGCGGTGGCGATGCTGCAAGCCGGCGCGCGCGACTATGTGACCAAGCCCTTTGACATCGCCGAATTGGTACACAAGGTGCGCACGGCCGTCGGCGTGCCTGACGACGTCATGCCCGCAGCGGGGACGGACGCAGACGCAGACGGCAGCACGCTCGGCACATCGGTCGCCATGCGTGCGCTGGCCCTGAAAGCCGGCCGGGTTGCAGCACGCGCCCGCACCGTCCTCATCACCGGCGAGAGCGGCGCCGGCTAGGAGGTGCTGGCGCGCGAAATACACGTGTTGGCACATCCGCAAACCGGCGCACCCTTCGTCGCCGTGAACTGCGGCGCCATTCCCGACACGTTGATCGAGGCTGCCCTGTTCGGCCACGAGCGCGGCGCTTTCACGGGGGCCGACCGGCAGCGGCGCGGCTACGTCGAACAGGCACACGGTGGCACGCTGTTTCTCGACGAGATTGCAGAGCTGACACCCGCCATGCAGGTGCGGCTGCTGCGTGTTTTGCAAGACCGTCAGGTCCAACGGCTGGGTTCGGAGGCCCTGCTGAGCATCGACGTGCGCGTGATCTGCGCTACCCATCGCGACCTGCAACTGCTGGTGCAGCAGGGGCGCTTTCGAGAAGACTTGTACTACCGCATCCACGTCGTGCACCTGCGTGTGCCGCCGCTGCGCGAGCGCCCCGATGACGTGTTGTGGCTGGCCCAGCGCTTCCTGCTCGACCAAGCCCGAGAAAGAAGCGAGGCTCCTCGGCGGCTGACCGCGGCCGCCCGCGCGGCGCTGCTGGGGCATGCCTGGCCTGGCAACGTGCGCGAGTTGCACAACCGGATCGAGTGCGCCTGGGTGATGAGCGAGCGGGGTGAAGTGGACGCGGCCGACTTGTTCGAAGAGCGCTTGGCAGCAGCGCCGGCAGCCGCACTGCCCACACTCGAAACCTTCGTGGCCGATGCCGAGAAAGAATACCTGGCCGCGATGCTGGCCCGTTTCAACGGGCGTGTCGGACTGGCCGCGCAGGCGCTGGGCATCTCACGCAAGACGCTGTGGGAAAAGAGCAAGCGCTACGGCCTTCGTGCCGACGGCTGATCGCAATCCCCGCTTGCCGGCAAAGGGGCGATTCGATTCGGCTCTCTCAACAAGCTTTTTCACTCGGCAGGTCGTCACGCCGCCTATGGCAGGCAGTTGGGAATGTGTTTCAAATCACGCGCTGGTTGACCCGCTCGGACAGCGCCGCCGCGCTCTCGCGGCGCTCGCTGTAGCGGTCCACAAGGTAGGGCGCCACATCGCGCGTGAGCAGCGTGAACTTCATCAGTTCCTCCATCACATCGACGACACGCTCGTAGAAGGCCGACGGCTTCATGCGCCCGGCGTCGTCGAACTCCAGGAAGGCCTTCGCGACCGAGGACTGGTTCGGGATCGTGATCATGCGCATCCAGCGTCCCAGCACACGGAGCTGGTTCACCGCGTTGAACGACTGCGAACCGCCAGACACTTCCATCACCGCCAGGGTCTTGCCTTGCGTGGGCCGGACTGCACCGATGCTGAGCGGAATCCAGTCGATCTGCGCCTTCATGATGCCGGTCATCGCCCCGTGGCGCTCTGGCGAGGTCCAGACCATGCCCTCGGCCCAGGCCGCTGCGTCGCGCAGCTCCTGCACCTTGGGGTGTGTCTCTGGCGCGGAATCTGGCAGCGGCAGTCCCGCCGGGTCGAACACCCGGACCTCGCCGCCCATCGCGATCAGCAGACGCGCCGCTTCGAGCGTGAGCAGCTTGCTGTACGAGCGTTCGCGCAGCGAGCCGTAGAGGAGAAGGTAGCGCGGGGCGTGTGACGACGTTGCGGCGCCTGCGAAGCGTGCCCCGGCCTTCGGGTTGAACAGCGCGCTGTCAACGTTGGGTAGGCTCAGGTCAACAAGCGACACGGCGACCCTTCATGTCGATCACCGGTTTGCCGTCTTGTTTGACGAAGGGCGCGAGCTGCGGCGACAGCGGGATGTCGAGCACCGCCTCCGACGGACGGCACAGGCGCGAGGCCAGCGGTGTCATGACAACGGGCCTGTTCCATGCCAGCGTGTTGTGCGAGGTGCCGCATGCCGGGTTGTGGAAGACCGTCATGGTGGCGTCATTTGCGTCGCTCAAGACTTTGCCTGCCCGGCTTCATACCAGCCCTTGCTGTCGTTGACGATCTTGACGACCAGCAGCATCACCGGCACCTCGATCAGCACGCCGACCACAGTGGCCAAAGCCGCCCCCGACTCGAAGCCGAACAAACTGATGGCCGCCGCCACCGCCAGCTCGAAGAAGTTGCTCGCGCCGATCAGGGCTGACGGACAAGCGACGCTGTGCGATTCGCCCAGCCGCCGGTTCAGCCAGTAG
>JANOJR010000607.1:0-1533 GCA_031418855.1 Rubrivivax sp. | reverse complement strand
CTGAGTGTGGTGTCTCGAATGGTGGCGCGGCCACTGGCCACGGCGATGCTGGCGTTGACGGCCCCCGACAGGTCGACAAAGAAGTTTTCGTCAGGCTCGTTGCTAACGCCACTGTTGATGGTGATGGCGATCGTGGCCGATGGCGTGTTGGGCGGTATCTGCAAGGTGCCTGATCGGCCAACGTAGTCGCCGCTGATGATGGGCGGTGAACAGAAGGGGCATGTCGCACGCGCAGTGCCGTTGCGCGTGACGAAGTTCACCGCGATGGGTAGCTCGCTGAGCCGGTTCAGACTCACCGTGAAGCTCGTGGTCTTGGTCAGGAACGCGGGCTCGGAGGTGGTGATGTTATTGATCGACATCGTGGGCGCGGCGTCGTCGTTGACGATGGTGGCAATGGCGTTGCAGGTGCCCTCCAGGCATTGCGCGCCGACCACCCCGTCAAGCGAGACAAAAATGTGTTCGTTGCCCTCGCTCAAGGTGTCGCTGCAGATGCGAATGTTGACGGTGAGCGTGCCATTCGGTGTGTTGGGTGGGATGGAGAACGCCGAGCCCGAGAACTGCTCGAAGTCGACACCGGCCGCGCCGCAGGTTGCCCCGCCCGTAGCCGGGTTGAAGAACGCGCCGGACAGCCCGATGGCCGAGACCGTGCCCGTCACGGTGCCGGTCTGCGGCCCGGAGAAATTCACCGCCAGACTCAGGATGCGGGTGCCAGCATTGCCCTCAACGATGCTGGCGTCGCTGATGACCATGATGGGCTGCGCTTGGGCCGCTGACATGGCCCAAAGCAGGCTGAAGAAGCAGGCTATGCCGGAGCGCGCCAGCTGCAGCCATCTGTCTTGTTTGGGAGGTGTGTGCATGGTGTCCTCGTGGTGGGGTGTGAACGCGCTGCACGGTAGCGGGCTGAGCGCATGCGCGCCTCCCATGAACATCTGAGAGCCGCGTCTGCGCACGCTACTTAGGGGGTGCGCGCGGGTAAGCTAGTCCCCCTGTGTTGACCACGGAACGCGCACGCCGATGACATCGTCTGCATTGACATCGACCCCATCGACATCGACATCGACATCGCCAGCGTGGCGCGTGGCCCTGCTGGAAGACGACGTGCGCACGCGCGAGTTCTTCGAGTCCTGCGTCGCTGCGCATGAGCGCCTGCGCCTGGCGGCGTCGTTTGCCACACTGGCGGCGGCGCGCGCATGGTTCAAGACTGACACGGCCGACGTGCTGCTGTGCGACCTCTCCTTGCCCGACGGCCATGGCCTCAGCTTGATCCGTGAACTGGCGCAGCAGCAGCCGGCGTGTGAGATCCTGGTGGTCTCGGTGTTCGGCGATGAAGACAGCGTGCTCGCCTGCGTCGAGGCTGGCGCCGTGGGTTACATCCATAAAGACTCGCAGCCTGCCGATGTGGCGCAGGTGATCATCGACATCAAGCACGGCGCCTCACCCATTTCGCCGATGGTGGCGCGCAAGTTGTTGGCGCGGCTGCGCAGCGTCGCCGCACCGGTGGCCGCAAGTGGTGTGCAGGTGGCCTTGACGCCG
>JANOJR010000606.1:0-4190 GCA_031418855.1 Rubrivivax sp. | reverse complement strand
CTCGACCGAGAGCAGCGCGCTACCCGCATGGTCATGCAGGTGCAGGACGAGCTGGTGTTCGAGGTGCCCGAGGCCGAGGTCGAGTGGGTGCGTACGGCCGTGCCGGCGCTGATGGCCGGCGTGGCGCAACTCAAGGTGCCGCTCCTGGCCGAGTTAGGGCTGGGCAAAAACTGGGACGAGGCCCACTGATTTCGCTCCTTCCCCCTGAAAGGGGGAAGGCTGGGATGGGGGTCGAATGTTCGCCAGCTAACCGACAAGACGTGGTGGCTCAACCACTCAACCCCCACCCCAACCCGCCCCCTCGCAGGGGGAGGGAGTGAAGTCAACTCACTGCGAAAACTTGTAATCCGTCTTCGCACCCTTGCGCAGACCGTCCTGGTACTGCTGCAACTTCACCTGCTCCAGCCGCTGCACGATCTGGCCTTTGACTTCGTCGAAGCCGGGGAAGGCCGCTTCGCGCGTGTCGTCCAGCCGAATGATGTGATAGCCGAACTGCGACTTCACTGCTTCTTGCGTCATCTCGCCTTTTTTCAGCGCTGACATCGCCTTGCCGAATTCCGGCACATACGAGTCGGGCTTGGCGAAGTCGAGATCGCCGCCTTTTTCGCCAGAGCCCGGATCTTTGGAGTGCTTCTTGGCCAGGTCTTCAAACTTGCCGCCGGCCTTGATCTGCGCGATCAGGCTTTTGGCCTCGTCTTCCTTCTCGACCAGGATGTGGCTGGCGCGGAACTCAGTGCCCGTGGCTTGCGCCTTGAACTTGTCGTACTCGACCTTGGCTTCGGCGTCGCCCACGGCGTTCTTTTTGCGGAAGTCTTCGAAGAGCTCGCCGATGAGGATGCTTTGGCGCGCCAGAGCGATCTTGTTCTGGTAGTCGGCACTGGTTTGCAGCGCGCGGCGCTCGGCCTCTTGCGCAAAGATCTCGCGCATCACCACTTCGTCGCGGGCGCGGCCCATCATCTCGGCCGGTACTTTCTGGCCGCTGCGCTCGGCTTGCTGCACCAGCATGTCCAGCCGTGCTTTGGGCACGGGCTTGCCGTTGACGATGGCGATGTTTTGCGCCAGCGCGGCCAGCGGGGCGCCGGCCAAGACGAGGCTGATGAGTGCGGCGCGCGCGGTGAATGTCGGTGTCTTCATGGGTGCTTGCAGTGGAGGAAAAAGGCAGCGCCGTGGTTCGGTGGCGCAACAGAGGTGGCGGGCTTCAGTCGTCACCGGCAGGCTTGGCGTCGATGGCCAAAGCGTGGATGCCAAGTGGCCCCAGAGGGCCCAGGGCATCATAAACGAGGCGATGCCGCGCCAGGGTCGCCAGGCCCGTGAAGCGCGTGCTGCGGATGCGCACGGCATAGTGCCCGCCTTCACGCGCGCCGACGTGGCCGGCATGCAGGTGGCTGTCGTCGCGCACGGCAAGTTCTTGCGGTGCCAGGGCTTCACGCAGCCGCGTCTCGATGGTCTGTGCTGGGTTCATGGTGAGGATGGTTTCTCGCTGGCTGTCTTGCTCGCTATCTCGCTCGTCGAGACCTCGTCTTTGGCGTAGCGCACCAGGTAGAAAGCCTGCGCCACGCTGAAGGCCAGAAAGAGCCCCAGGCCACCGAAGAGTTTGTAGCTGACCCACGTGTCCAGGCTGAAGCTGAAGGCCACCCACAGGTTGACCAGGCCCATCAACGAGAAGAAGGCGATCCAGGCGAAGTTCAGGTTGCGCCACACGAACGCTGGCGCCTGGAACTGCTCGCCCAGCAAGGCGCGCAGCAGGTTCTTGCCGAAGAGCAGGGGGCTGAGCCAGAAGGCCAGACCCATCGCCCAGTACAGGAGCGTGGGCTTCCACTTGATGAAGTTTTCGTTGCGGAAGTAGATCGTGGCGCTGCCCAGCACGACGATGAGCGCCAGGCTCACCCACAGCATGGTGTCCACGCGCTTGCCGCGCGCCTTCAGCCACAAGACCTGCGCGATGGTGGCGACGATGACCACCAGCGTGGCCAGCAGCACGGGTGCCTGGTCCACACCCACCGTGCCGCCAGGCATCAAACCCGCAAGTTGGTCGTTCGCAAGTGCTGCGGCCCAATCCTTGTGCGACTCGGCGTAGCGAAAGCTGGCGAAGAACAGCAGGATGGGCAGAAAGTCGAAGAGCAGCTTCATCGTGTCATGTCGAGGGTTTGAAATCGATCGCTGCCGAGTTGATGCAAAAGCGCTCGCCCGTGGGCTCGGGCCCGTCGGGGAAGACATGGCCCAGGTGTGTGCCGCATTGGTTGCAACGCACCTCCACGCGCACCATGCCGTGTGTGGCGTCGACCACGCGCTCGATGACTTCGCTGTTGATCGGCGCCCAATAGCTGGGCCAGCCGCAGCCGGCGTCGAACTTGGTGTCGGCCTCGAAGAGCGCTGTGCCGCAGCCCACGCAGAGGTAGCGGCCGTCTTTGAAATGGTCCCAGTAGGTGCCGCTGAACGCGCGCTCGGTGGCGGCGTGGCGCGCCACTTCAAACTGCATCGGGCTGAGCTGCGCGCGCCATTCGGCGTCGCTCTTGCGCACCGGGTACTTGGGGTCGTCGTGGTCGTGGGGTTCGTGTGGCATGGCTGATGGCTCAAGAAGAGCAGGAGATTTCGAGCTGCTGGGCCCAGGCAGGCGGGAAGCCGGCGTCGGCGTCGTGCTCGGGTTGTTCGTCAAAGGGCCGCTGCAAGACCTTGTGCAGACGCTCGACTTCGCTGAAGTCACCCGCCTGCGCACGCTGGATCGCTGTCTCGACGAGATGGTTGCGCAGCACGAACTTCGGGTTGCTGGCGCGCATGCGCACGGCGCGCTCATTGCCGACGCTGCCTTCGGCTTGCAAGCGCGCGGCGTAGCGCGCGGCCCAGGCGTCGAAGGCTTCGCGGTCGATGAAGAGGTCGCGTTGGGTGTCGTTGGAACCAGCGGGCACAAAGCTGGCAAGTCGCCGCCAGGTGATGGTGAAGTCGGCGCGGTCTTTGGCCATTAGGCGCAACACGTCGTCGATGAGCTCGCGGTCTTCGTCGCGGCGCGTAAGCAGCCCGAGCTTGGCGCGCATGGCGGCCATGAAGGCTGCGGGGAAGGCCGTCTTGTAGGGCTCCAGCGCGGCGAGTGCGACATCGCTGTCTTCGATCAAGGGCATCAGTGCCTGCGCCAGCGCATGCAAATTCCAGAAGGCCACATTGGGCTGGCGCGCATAGGCGTAGCGGCCTTGCGTGTCGGTGTGGTTGCAGATGTGGCCGGGGTCGAAGGCGTCGAGAAAACCGAAGGGCCCGTAGTCGATGGTGAGGCCCAGCAGCGACATGTTGTCGGTGTTCATCACGCCGTGGCAGAAGCCCACCGACTGCCACTGCGCCATCAGCGTGGCGGTGCGGCGCGTCACGCTTTCCAGCAGCGCGGCATAGGGCTGTGCACTGCCTTGCAGCTCGGGGAAGTAGCGCGCGATGGCTGCATCCGTCAAGAATCGCAACGCGCCGATGTCTTCAGCGCTGTGGGTGAAGTGCTCAAAGTGGCCAAAGCGCAAGAAGCTGGTCGCGATACGGGTGACGACGGCGGCGGTTTCCACCGTCTCGCGGCGCACTGGCAGCGGTGAGCCCACCAGCGCCAGCGCGCGCGTCGTGGGGATGCCCAGGGCGTGCATGGCTTCGGAACACAGGTACTCGCGGATGGACGAGCGCAGCACCGCGCGGCCGTCGCCCATGCGCGAATACGGCGTCAGGCCGCTGCCCTTGAGCTGCACTTCAACACCGCCGTCGGGTGCTTGCCACTCGCCCAAGAGCACGGCGCGGCCATCACCGAGCTGCCCGGCCCAGACGCCGAACTGGTGGCCGGAATAGACGCTGGTCAGCGCGCCCCCGGGCGGGGCGGCGTGTCCCGACAGGCTGGCCAAAGCCGCAGCACTTTGCAGCCATGCCGCCACGCCCAGGCTGCGCGCAAGCTCATGGTTGCGTGCCACCCAATGCGGGCTGGGCAGCGGCATGGCCATTTGCGCCACCACAAAAGGCGCACCCAGGCCACGCATGAAGCCACCCTGCACCCAGGGTGGGCTGGTGTCGGTCATCACGGGCAAAGCATCGGGCGCGTTCATGGCGCGATTGTGAAGGCGGCGCTCGCCAGATCGCGCGGCTGAACGCTGTCGCGCGTGTGACGGTGGTCGGGGTAGTCCCTGAAGCCTAGGGGCATTCACTTCCGCTACCGTCCGAGGCGAGCCTGCCCG
>JANOJR010000605.1:0-4352 GCA_031418855.1 Rubrivivax sp. | reverse complement strand
CGGCCTGCGCCAGCGTCGCGCGGTAGCCGGCCTCGATGACCCGTTCGCGGTACTCGCGTGAGACGCTGGCGTAGTAGCCAATGTCGGGGTGCAGCAGCACATCGGCGAGCTTGGCGTCGGGCGCGGTGAGCGCGCGTTTGCGCAGGTCGCCCTCGCGCCAGCGCTCGGTGCCGGCGGGCGCCTTGTCCTCAAACGCCGAAGCGTCCACCGCCAGCACACGCGTAGCACCCAGCGCGCGCGCCAGGCGCACCGGCAGTGGCATGCGCTGGTCGGCGTCGGCGTAGCGCTGGCCGCGGATGCGCACCGGCGCGAACTGGCCTTCGATGGCGGCAGAGGCCTGCACCGCCAGGCCCACGTCACCACGGTTGAAGCCGACCACCACGCCGTCGGCCAAGCGCTGCGCCGCGATGACCATCATGGTCGGCAAGCGCTCAAGCGTGCTCGTGCCGGCGTGCGCTTGCACCAGCTCGCGCACCATGTCGGCCAGCGCGCCGCCCGAAAGCCGCTCACCGCTGCCGAGGTTCAGGCGCGCCAACTTCCACGCCGGCAATTCGACCGCAGTGCGCTCCAGCTGCGCCATCGGCATGCGCGCGGCAAACAGGCTGCCCACCAGCGCACCGGCCGACGCGCCGACGATGAGGTCGGGCTTGAGCCCGAGCTCGTGCAGCGCCTTGAGCACGCCGACATGTACAAAGCCTCGCGGCCCACCCGAGCTCAGGACCCAGGCCACACGCGGCGTGCGCGCCAGCGGCGCGGTGCTGGGCGCGTCGGCGCCGTGATGGTCGCTGTCGGGGTTGACGGAGCAGCCCGTCAGCGCCAGTGCGACCGCGCTTGCCAGCAGGCTTCGCCGTGAGGCTTGGTTTGTGTTTGCGACGATGTGTGGCACAACCGGGGTCCAAGGTGGCTTCATAAGGAATGGTGATGCGAAGGCTCTGGATTTTGCTTGGCCTAGTGGCGATTAGCTTGCTCGGTGCCTGCGGCACGCCCTATGCCACGGTGCCCAATGCTCGCGGCGCACCGGTGATGCTGCTCGGCTACGACCCGGTGGCCTATTTCACGCAGGGCCAGCCTATGCGCGGGCGGCCCGAGCTTGAGGTGGCGCTGCCCGAGCGCAGCTACTACTTCACCAGTGCCGCGCACAAGGCCCTGTTCGAAGCCGACCCGAAGCGCTACGAGCCGCAGTACGGCGGCTTTTGCGCCAGCGGCGCGGCCTTTGCCATCAAGCTCGGCAGCGACCCCACGGCCTGGCAAATCGTCGACGGCCGGCTCTTCATTTTTGGCGACGTCATCGGCAAGTCGGCCTGGGCTGTCGACCCGGCGTGGAACGTCGCCCATGCCGACCGCCTGTGGCCCGAGATGCGGTCGCGCGGCTGGCGCGCGCAGTCACTCATGCGTTATGCCGACAAGGTGCCGCACTACCTGACTGGCGCGCAGATCAAGGCGATGTGGCAGGCCAAGAACCCGGGCCAGACCTGGCCCGCGTATGACCCCGGTGGCATGGTCAACAACCTGGTGCTCAAACCCCCGGGCTGGCGCGCTGCCGAAGGTTTCGGCCAGCCCGCGCTGGGCTACCCGAAGTAGCGCCGCGTCAACCCCCGCTCAAGCGCCCGCTCAAGGCTTGGTGGTCTTGGCGGCGGCCACCATCTTGGCCAGCTCTTCGCCGCTCTTGTAGTGCGGCACGCGGTTGACCAGGCGCCAGCTGCGCTGCACGAAGCTGTTGCTGCCGGCGACTTCATCCTTCCAGTATTTGTCGGCCAGTGCGGTGTTGCCCGGCACGTCGAGCAAAAAGGCTTCACGCGAGCCGGCGCCGCCGAAGATGTAGAGCTTGCCGTTGAAGATGCGCCAGCTGTCAGCGTCGCCACCCCAGGGAATGCCGTAGGCGATGCCGTTGGCGCAGAAGCCGCCGTACTGTGGGATGTACTTCTTCGGCTCGGCGTCGAACAGCGCCTTGTGTTGGGCGTTGGCAAAGCGGAAGGTCACGCCTTCGTAGACGCTGGCGATCTGCGGCTGGCCTTTGGCATGCGTGCCTTGCGCAAAGTAGGCCACCACGTCGTGGCCGAAGAGCATCAGCCGCGCGTCGCCCTCGTTCACGGCGTTGACGGGTTTGAGCGTCGAGGCCGGGTTCTGCGCGTTCATGGCCGAGCAGCCGGCCAGTACCGTGACCGTCAGCAACGCGAGCGCGCCGCGCCGCATCGCTAACCAGCAAGAAGAGGTGGGTCGTGTCATGATGAAGCTCCGAGGTGGGGTGTCGTGGTGTGCAAGGCGTTGGCGGCAAATGCGCCGCCGGTGAGGGAGTGTTGCAGCTGGTCGGCATAGGGCGCTGTCCAGCCCAAGAGCGCGCTGGCGGCAAGGCAGCGCTCGCGCACATGCTGCTCGTCGCGGCCGTCCAGGTGCACGATGCCATAGCGCCAGTTGCCCAGCCACTTGTAGTCACGCGCGAGTTCGCGGCCCTGGCGTGGGTAGACAAACAGCAAGGCGTCGGGGTAGCTCTGCGCGAAGCGCGCGCGCGCCTCGGCGCTGGGCATGGCGGGTGCGGCCTGCCCAGGGAACGCGCGGTAAACGAGGCTGGTCGCCGCACCGGCGCGGGGTGCTTCGCGCGGCAGCTCACGCGGGTCTTGCCCGAGGGCCAGCGCCAACGTCATGGCGTGCACATCGGCCCCAAGCACGCGCCGGTAGAGGTCTGAGAACTGCGAGGCCAGGCGCGGGTTGAACTCGATCACCGCCAGTCGCTGTGTGGCCGCGTCAAAGAAAAACTCCATGTTGAAAAAGCCGTGCGTGAAGCCAATGGCGCCGAGGAAGCGCCGCGCGACGTCCAGCGCGCGTGCCTGCACGTCCAGCCCCAGCTTGGTGGGCGTTTGCCAGCGCATGAAGGCCTGCGTGCCGGGGACCATCACGGCGTCGACCACACCCAGTGCATGCACCTCGCCATCGAAGACCCAGCCGTCCAGGTTGAACTGCGGCACGCTGGCGGGAAGCGGCTCCTCAAGCATCAAGCGGTGCGCACTGCCGGCCTGTGGCAGGCGCTCGCGCAGCACCTGCTCGAAGGGCTCGACCAGGCGGCGAATGACCCATAGTTCGCGCCGGCCAAAGCGTGTGTGGGCATGCAGCTCGGCATGGTTCTTGACCTCGCGCGCGAGCACCGAAAACGCTGCCTTCACGGGCTTGACGAAACGCGGGTAGCTCAGGCCAACGGGCACCGGTTCGCCATAGCGCGCATCGAGCTCGGCGAAGGCGACGTTGGCCTCGGGTGCGACCTGCTGCAAGACGCGCCGCGCGTGCAGCTTGTGTTGCGCGGCCAAGATCGCTTCGGGCGCTGCGCCGGGCAGGCCCAGTTTTTCAGCGACCAGCGCGGCGGCCAGCGCGCCGAATTGTTCGTGGTGCGAGACCACGCCGGCCCAGCCACGCTGCGCGCCACGGCGTGCCTGGCGCGCGGCAAAACGGCGCAGGTCGAAGTGGATGAGATGGGCGTTGCTGGGGAAGGAGAAGAGGTCAAAGCCGGCTTCGTCGATGGCATACGTGCCGGGGTGACGTGCCAGCACGTCGGCCGTGGCCAGCGCGTCCCAGTCGTAGTTGAAAAGCGCGCCGATGCGCTTCATGGCGTGCGCTCATGGACGTACGCGGCCTCACGCCGGCGCCACCACCAGCGCGCCGCCAGCGGCAGCAGCGACAGGCTCAAAAGTGCGGCCAGCAGTGCCGGCGAAAGCATCGGCCCGCCCTGACTGAAGCGCGCGAGATCGGTGCCGGCCTGCACGTAGGCCGCACTGCCCGGCAGCATGCCCAGCGCACTGGCGAAGAAAAAACGTCGCAGGCGCATCGAGCTCAGGCCCATCAAGGGGTTGACGGCGAAGTACGGGATGACAGGCGCCAGGCGCAGCGCCAGCAGCATGAGCACGCCGTCGCGCGCCAGCGCACGCTCGATAGGCGCCAGCCGCGCGCCAAAGCGCCGCTGCACGGTAGCGCGTGCGACATGGCGCGCGAAGAGGAACGACAGCGTGGCACCACAGGTCGACGCCAGCACCACCAGCGCCGTGCCGCTCCACCAGCCAAAACACAAACCCGCGCACAGCGCGAGCAAGCCGCAGCCGGGCAAGGCCAGCGCCGAGAGCGCCGTGAAGAGCACGAAGTAGCCCAGCGCAAAGGGCAGCGGCGAGGCTTGATGCCAACCCACCAGCACGAGCTGCTGCTGGTGCAGCCAGGCGGCGTCAACCCCGGTCCAGGCACCGACCTCGCTGCAGCCCGCAAGGCACAGCATGGCGATGCCCAAGGCGAGCAGGTGGATGGGGTGGGCGCGGCGCATGCAAGGGCGTGGGTCGGTGCGTGGGTCGGGGCTTGGGTCGGTCAATACGTGCCGA
>JANOJR010000604.1:0-5460 GCA_031418855.1 Rubrivivax sp. | reverse complement strand
AACCACGTCTTCGCCAACCTGAACGCTGTCGAGCACGCGCTCATCGCAGGCATTCGCGCCCTCGAAGCGAACCCCAAACGAACCCAGTCGATGACAGGCTTCAAATGGATAACTTCTATATCTTTGAATGCAACTTAGTATGAGAACCACCACGCCGCCGCCTGAGGCGGCTCAATCGTTGGGCCGAAACCCGATGATCAAGAGCGGCGGCACGCGCCCGTCCACGTCACGCGGCAGCGTGCCTGTGCGGTCGATGGCGCGTAGCACGGCCTCGTCCCATTCCTTGATGCCGCTGCTCTTTTGAATGCGCCGCGCGATGACGCTGCCGCTGGGCGAGACGCGCACCTCCACCTCGGCCATGGGGTTAGCGCTCACGGTGTCGGTGAACACGATGTTGGGTTTGATCAGCGCCACCAGGCGCGCGGCGTAGGCGCGTGAGGGCGCGGCGTCCACCGCCGCGGTACCGCTTTGGGCGCCGCTGCCGGCCTGGCCGAGCATGCGTTTCAAATTCTCTTCGCGCTGCTTGGCGGCTTTGGCTTCTTTGATTGCGTCGGCCGCCGCGCGTTCGCGCTCGTCACGCTGCTGCTGCTCACGCTTGGCCTGCTCGGCTTGCTGCTGCACCAGGCGTGCCTTTTCGCGTTCGAGCTTGCGCCGCTCGATGGCGATCTGCGGGTCGGGCTCAGCGGCTTTCACCGGCGCCGGCGCGGGCTTGGGTTCAGGCGCTGGCCGTACCTTCACCGGTGGTTCGGGCTGCGGTTCGGGTGCGGGCGCGGCCACTTGCGGCACAGCCGCCCACAACTCGGCCGCCACCACCTGCGCAGGCTGGCTGCGCCACTGCACGCCCAAGGCAAGTGCGGCGATCAAGGCGACATGGCTGACCCCGGCCAGCACGGCCGCAGGGCCAAAGCCGTCGGCGCTGCGCGCTTGCAGCGGGTCGGCCCATCGCGCCACGGCATGCATCGCGGCCACGGTCTCAGGGGCCTTGTTTGACAGCCAGGCCGATGCGCTGCACACCCAGCTTTTGCAGCGCCGACATGACGTCCATCACGCGCTCGTAAGCCACCTTGCGGTCGGCGCTGATGACCACGGGCATGTCAGCTTTGCCACCCTGCGCCGCGAGCACTTGGGCTCCCATCTGCGCGAGCGTTAGCGCGCTGCCTTCCTTGCCGTCGATGCGCAGGCGCGGCTTGCCGTCGGCAGCGACGATGACCTCCACCACCTTGGGCGCTTGCTGGCTGCTCTTGCCCACACTGGGCAGGTCCACCACACCGGTGGTGATGAGCGGCGCGGTGACCATGAAGATGATCAACAGCACCAGCATCACGTCGATGAAGGGCACCATGTTGATCTCGTTCATGGCGCGGCGGCGGCGGTGGCCGCGGCTGGCCAGCGCCGCCATCAGTGGCCCCCGCTGCCTGCGGCGGCGACCACAGGCAGGCTGGCGTTGCGCTGCAGGATGTTGGAGAACTCTTCGATGAAGGTTTCCAGCTGCGTGGCGATGCGGTCGATGTCGCGCGCAAAGCGGTTGTAGGCAATCACCGCAGGGATGGCTGCAAAGAGCCCGATGGCCGTGGCCACCAGCGCTTCGGCGATGCCCGGCGCCACCGTGGCGAGCGTGACCTGCTGCAAGTTCGACAGGCCCACGAACGCATGCATGATGCCCCACACCGTGCCGAACAGGCCCACGTAGGGCGAGACAGAAGCCACCGTCGCCAGGAAGCTCAGGTTGCTCTCGACGACATCGAGCTCGCGCTGGCAGCTCACGCGCATGGCTCGGCGCGCGCCGTCGAGCTGCGTGCCGGCGTCAAGCCGCCTTTCGCGCAGCTTCAAAAATTCGCGCATGCCGCTGGCGAAGATGCGCTCCAGCGGCGAGCTGTCGGCCTTGGCTTGTGCCGCCTGGTTCAGCTCGGTCAAGCTTTTGCCCGACCAGAACTCGCGCTCGAAGCCGTCGTTGCGGTTTTTCACCCGGCGCAGCCCGAAGACCTTGGCGAAGATCACCGTCCAGCTCACGAGGGATACCAACAACAAGCCGGCCATCACCAGCTGCACCACCAGCGTGGCGCCCAGCACCAGGGGAATGATCGAGAAGTCTGAACTCATGGTGGTGTGATGGCCAGGATGATGGGCGCAGGAATGCGCCTGGGTTTGAAGCTCGCGTGGTCCACGCAGCCGATACGGATCTCGCCTTCGGCCACAAGTTCATCACCGCGCCAGGCTTGTTGCGCGACCAGCATGCTCGCGCGGCCGGCCTCGCGCAGCGCCACCGTGATGCGCAGTTCGTCGTCCAGCCGCGCCGGGCGGTGGTAGCGCACGCCTGTCTGGCTGACGACAAACATCGCGCCGGTGTCGGACTTCAGCGCGTGCTGCGAAAAGCCCAGGTCGCGCAGCCACTCGGTGCGTGCGCGCTCGAAGAACTTCAGGTAGTTGGCGTAGAAAACCACGCCGCCGGCGTCGGTGTCTTCCCAGTAGACACTCAGGTGAAACTGGAAGGGGACTTTTGTGGGCTCGCTGGGCACTGGCATGGGCGCGCCGATTATGCGGCGGCGCTTTTGCGGTGCCGGGTCAGCGCGGTGATGTCGATCAGGGCGCCAGCACGCGGCGGTACACCGGCCCCCAGACAGGATGGCCAGCCTCGGGGCGGCTCAGCGCGAAGTTGGCGTCGGCGGCGCGCGCCGCGCGAAAGGCGGCCTCGCACTGGGCCAAGCGTTCGCTGGTGCAGCTGATGAAGGCCAGCAGCTTGTGCGCCGTGGCACGGTCGCGTGGGCTGCGCAGGCCTTCGCTCAAGGCTCTGCGCAAGGCGAGTTCGGCGGTGCCGTACTGGCCGTCGTCGTAAGCACGCAGGGCATCAAACAGCGCGCGCTCAGCAGTGCGTTCGAGCAGCTCGGTCAGACCACCTGGCGGCGGCGTGGGCGCCGTTTCGGGAATCGCGCAGCCGCTTATCTGAAGCGTTAGCGCCAGAAGGCCGATGCCCAAAGGCACGCGCCAACACCGTGTCATGAACCGAAGCGGTGCCGCAGCACGGCGGGCTTGTCGGCGCTGACTTGCACGGTGGCCGTGAAGGGCGGGAAGTCGGCATTGCGCACGGTGATGCTGTGCTGGCCTGCAGGCAGCGTCAGCTGCGTGAGCGGCGGCGTGGTGCCGACGCTTGCGCCGTTGACTTCCACCTGGCCCCAGGGGCTGATGGCCAGCTGCACGGCGCCGTTTCCCAGCGGTGCGGCGGGCGCTGTGGTGGTGGCTGCGGCGGGCCGCTCGTCGATCGCCGTGCGCGAGGTGCGGCTACCGCGCAAGGGCAGCGCGCTCGGCGCTGCCGATGCAACCGGCGGGGCGGTGACGGCATCGCTAGCGGTGGCCACAGGCTCGGGCGTGTTCGTTGTCAATGTCGCAGGCTGGGCTGGCGGCGCGATCGCCAACGTCGTCACGTCGGCAATGGTCGCAGCCGCCGGTGGGGCGGGCGAGTGAAACGCCAAACTGGCCACCAGCGCCACCACCGCTGCCGTCACCGCCGCCACCGTCAAGGCCAAGCGCCGACGCGACGCCTGGTGCGTGCGCTGCTGCGCTTCCTGCGCCTTCGCGCGTGCCGCCACGACCCTGGGGTCGACCCAGCTGCGCAGCGCGTTGGCGAACTCGGTGGCCGAGGCGTAGCGGTCTTGCGGCCGCGCCGCCATCGCGCGCGCGGCGATGTCAGAAAGCTCCAGGGGCACCGCGCTGACCTGCTGGTGTGCAGGTTTGGCCATGCCCGCGTGCACGGCGCCGATGATGCTGTCCAGGGTGTTGCCGTCAAAGGCCTTGCGCCCAGTTAACAGCTCATGGAACACGACGCCCAGCGAATAGACATCCGTGCGCGCATCCACCTCTTCGCCGCGCAGTTGCTCAGGCGCCAGGTAATGCGGCGAGCCGGCGACCAGCCCTTCCAGCGCCGGTGAGGCCGCACCGGCAGCACGCGCGATGCCGAAGTCCAGCACCTTGGGCCGCCAACGCCGTGTCAGATAAATGTTAGCTGGCTTGATGTCGCAATGCACCACGCCACGCGCGTGGGCGTAGGCCAGCGCGTCGGCAATGCGCCGCACTAGCAGGGCGGCGCGCTCCGGCGCAGGGCGCCAGCCTTGCGCCAGCGCGTCGCGCATGTCTTGCCCGTAAAGCCGCTCCATGGCGATGTAGACGCCCTGCGCAGAAAGGCCAGCGTCATGCACGGTCACGATGTAGCGGTGGTTCAGGCCGCCGGCCGTGCGCGCTTCGTTGAGGAAGAGCCCGTCGAGTGACAAGCGCGACGGCGTGTCGACATCAAAGTGCAGCGTTTTCACCGCGACCGTGCGCGACAAGAGCGGGTCCCAGGCTTCAAACACCGCGCCCAGGCCGCCTTCGGCCAGGCGCCTCTTCAGCGCGTAGCGGCCGATGTGCGACAGCGTGGGCAGGGCGGCCAGTTGTTGGTCGTCACCGGGCTTGTCAATGCCGAAGTCGGTCAACACGTCGGGTATGTCGGTGTCGGGTGCGGCGGCGTCGGGGGTGAGCTCACTGGTCAGTGAGGGTGGCCCGATCTCCGTGGGTAGGAACGAGGGCAGCACGCTGTGGCCGTGTGCGGGCAGAAGGTGGGTAGGCACGGCGGCCAGCATAGGCGGGGCCGGCGCGGGGCACGTATCAAAAGGGTGGGAATCGCACCGGGGTTAACTGCTTGTCACGCATTGCGAATTTTGTGGAATGAACCTTCTCGATGAAAACACCAAGTAGGTTAATGTTCATGCGTGGAGAAAGGTACTCCGCACTGCAAGTTGCCGGCCGTGAAAGCCTTGGTTGGGGCCGGAAAGGTCCGCGCTCTAGCAAGCATGCGGTTGTGTACATGAAGTTGACCGTCATCGACGACGTGCTGATTGTTTCTTTCAAGGAGCTTTGACCATGAAGTGCCCCAGCTGCGGAGCGGCCAAGCTGATCCACGACACCCGCGACATACTCTACGTCTACAAAGGCGAAGCGACGACCCTTCCTGCGGTGACCGGCGACTATTGCCCGGTCTGCGGTGAAGTCGTTCTCAACCGCGAACATGGCGACCGCTACAGCCAGCTACTGGGGCGGTTCCAGCGCCAGGTGAATGCGGCCTTAGTTGACCCTGGCTTCATCGCCAAGGTACGCAAGAAGCTCGATCTGGATCAACGCCAGGCCGCAGAAATCTTTGGCGGCGGTGTCAACGCGTTCTCGCGCTACGAAAACGGCAAAACCAAACCGACCTTGGCGCTGGTGAAGCTGCTCAAGGTGCTTGAGCGCCACCCTGACCTACTCGACGAGGTCCGGGCGGCCTGAGAGCATCCCAGGCCCCTGGCGGCGCCAGGCGTTCGCGGAGAAACGATGCGCCTGCGTTGCTCCCTCCCCCTGGCAGGGGGAGGGTTGGGGAGGGGGTCGAATGCAGGCGTGGCGCGGTCAGCATTCAACCCCCATCCCAGCCTTCCCCCTTGAAGGGGGAAGGAGCGA
>JANOJR010000603.1:0-6110 GCA_031418855.1 Rubrivivax sp. | reverse complement strand
TTGGCCATGGTGTGGCTGCTTGGCACGGCCGGCGGCGTTGCCGCCCAAGGCTGGGAGCCGACCCAGCCTATTGAGATCGTGGTGCCTGCGGGCACAGGCGGTGGTGCCGACCAGATGGCGCGTTTTGTCCAGGCCATGGCGGCCAAGCACCAGCTGACACGCCAGCCCGTGCAGGTCGTCAACAAGTCCGGCAATTCGGGTGGTGAGGGCATGCTCGACGTCAAGGCAGCGGCGGGCAACCCGCACAAGCTGCTGATCTCGCTGTCGAGCATGTTCACCACGCCGCTGGCCACGGGCATCGACTTCAAGTGGCGCGACCTCACACCCGTGGCCATGCTCGCCCTTGACGAGTTCGTGCTCTGGGTCAACGCCAGTGCGCCCTACCAAAACATGCCCGACTTGATGCAGGCTTTGCAGCAGCGGCCGCATGAGTCCTTCACGCTGGGCGGCACGGGTAGCAAACAAGAAGACCAGCTCATCAACGTGCTGATCGAAACCGCGGCGGGGCGGCGCATCCGCTACGTGCCCCTCAAGGGCGGCGGCGACGTGGCCAAGGCGCTGGCCGCAGGCGAGGTCGACCTGACCGTGAACAACCCCATCGAGGCCGAAGCGTTGTGGCGCCAAGGCAAGCTGCGCCCGCTGTGTGTGTTCGACGCCAAGCCGCTGAACTATCCGGCCAAGCTGTCCAACGGCCGCGCGTGGAGCGAAATTCCGACCTGCATGGCCCAGGGCATTCCGGCGCAGTACCTGATGCTGCGCGGCATGTTCACCACGCCTGGCGCCACCGCCGCGCAAGTGGCCTATTACGTGCGGCTCTTTGAGCGGCTGCGCGCACTGCCCGAGTGGCAGGCGCTGATGGCGCAAGGCGCTTTCAACACCACCAGCCTTTCGGGCCAGCCCTTCGTCGAGTGGCTGGAGAAGGCCGACAGCTACCACCGCGTGGTCATGCGCGAGTCAAAGCTTCTCGCGCGTTAGTCGGCGGCCGCCGGCTGGCAACAAGACCCGGCACATGACTGATCAGGAATCGCTTTTCGAATCCACGCCGGGTGCCGCGGCGTCAACCACTGCGACCGGCGCGGCGCCGCTCGCCGAGAGGCTGCGCCCACGCCTGCTCTCCGACGTCATCGGCCAGCCGCACCTGCTTGGCCCAGGCCAGCCCTTGCGTGCGGCGTTCGAGGCCAAACGCCTGCACTCGATGATCTTGTGGGGCCCGCCGGGCGTGGGCAAGACGACGCTGGCGCGCATCCTCGCCGGTGGCATGGACGCGCACCTGGTGGTGCTCTCGGCGGTGCTTGCCGGCGTGAAGGACATCCGCGACGCGGTCGAGCAAGCGCAGGCCATGCGCAGGCGTGGTCGCTCGACCATCGTCTTTGTGGATGAGGTGCACCGCTTCAACAAGTCGCAGCAAGACGCGTTCTTGCCTCATGTCGAGTCGGGCCTCTTCACCTTCATCGGCGCGACCACCGAGAACCCATCCTTCGAGGTCAACTCGGCGCTGCTGTCGCGTGCCACGGTGCATGTGCTTCAGACCTTAGCGCCGGCCGATCTGGCGCTGTTGATCGACCGTGCGCAGGCGCTTGAACAGGCACCGCCGCTGACCACGAGCGCGCGCGACAAGCTGCTGGCATGGGCCGATGGCGACGCGCGCCGGCTGCTCAACGCCTACGAGCGGCTGGCCGCCACGCATGGGCAGGCCGCCGAGCTTGACGACGCCGCGCTCGAGCTCACACTCGGTGAGATGCTGCGCCGCTACGACAAGGGCGGCGACCACTTCTACGACACCATCTCGGCGCTGCACAAGAGCGTGCGTGGCAGCGACCCCGACGCGGCGCTTTACTGGCTGGTGCGCATGCTCGACGGCGGCGCCGACCCGCGCTACATCACCCGGCGCGTGCTGCGCATGGCCAGTGAAGATATCGGCCTGGCCGACCCGCGCGCATTGCGCCTGGCGCTCGACGCCGCCGAGACCTACGAGCGCCTGGGCTCGCCCGAAGGTGAGCTGGCCATCGCGCAGGCCGTCGTGTATCTGGCCGTGGCGCCCAAGTCCAACGCCGTCTACACCGCCTACAAGGCCGCGCGTGCTTTCATCAAGAACGACAGCACACGCGCGGTGCCGCTGCACCTGCGCAATGCCCCCACGCAGCTGATGAAGGGCCTGGGCTTTGGCCGCGACTACCGCTACGCGCACGATGAAGAAGACGCCTACGCGGCCGGCGAGACCTACCTGCCCGAAGGCCTGGAGGCGCTGCGCTTTTACGAGCCCAGCGCGCGTGGGCTGGAGCTGCGCATCGGTGAAAAACTCGCCGAGTGGCGCGAGCGCGACGCGCGCCGGCGCAAGGGCGACGCTGCTGACTAGCGCTCGTCTGCGGCTGCCAAGGGGGTAAGCCCGGCCCCGCCCGGCAAAGAGCGGCTCCTAGAATGAAATTGAGCCGGCGACATCTCTTGCCGGGCCCCGCTTTGAGAGAGCCGCCACGATGGAAACCTTCTTCCAGCAGATCATCAACGGCCTCGTGCTGGGCAGCATGTACGCCTTGGTGGCCCTGGGCTACACCATGGTCTACGGCATCATCAATCTCATCAACTTCGCGCATGGCGAGGTGCTGATGTTCGGCGCGCTCACCAGTTGGACGGTGGTCACCGTGCTCGCCGGCACCGGGCTGCCGGGGTGGCTCTTGATGCTCATCTCGCTCGTGTGCGCCCTCGTGGTGTGCGCCGCGCTGAACTTCGCGATCGAGAAGCTGGCTTACCGGCCACTGCGCAGCGCGCCACGCCTGGCGCCACTCATCACGGCCATGGGCATGAGCCTGTTGCTACAGACGATCGCGATGATCATTTGGCAGCCCAACCCCAAGCCCTATCCCATCTTGCTGCCCAACGAGCCCATCAACCTGGGCGGGCCCGTCATCAGCGTCGTGCAGTGCCTGATCCTCGGCTTGACGGTGGTCATCCTGGCCGCGCTGATGTACCTGGTGAACCGCACCAAACTCGGCCGCGCGATGCGCGCCACGGCCGAGAACCCGCGCGTGGCGGCACTCATGGGCGTCAAGCCCGACATGGTGATCTCGGCCACCTTCATCATCGGCGCCGTGCTCGCGGCGGTGGCCGGCGTGATGTGGGCCGCCAACTACGGCACCGTGCAGCATTCGATGGGCTTCCTGCCGGGGCTCAAAGCCTTCACGGCCGCCGTCTTGGGCGGCATCGGCAACCTGGCCGGCGCGGTGGTGGGTGGCGTCTTGCTGGGCCTGGTGGAAGCACTTGGAGCGGGCTACCTCGGGGCGCTCACAGGCGGCGTACTGGGCAGCCACTACGCCGACATCTTCGCCTTCGTCGCCCTCATCCTGGTGCTGACGCTGCGGCCGCAAGGCCTGCTTGGCGAACGCGTCGCCGACCGCGCCTGAGCCGGGAGCACCCACCATGAAAAACAAGATCCTGATCTTCTTCATTGCGGCGGTGGCGCTGATCGCGCTGCCGCTCTTCGCGCAGCAGTTTGGCCAGGGCTGGGTGCGCATCATGGCGCTGGCGCTGCTCTACGTACTTCTAGCGTTAGGGCTGAACATCGTGGTCGGCTACGCGGGCTTGCTCGACCTCGGCTTCGTGGCCTTCTATGCCGTCGGCGCCTACATGTACGCGCTCTTGGCCAGCCCGCACTTGTGGGAGAACTTCGCGTGGATCGCGCGCACATTTCCCGATGGTCTGCACACGCCACTGTGGGCCGTGATCCCCCTGGCCGCCGTGCTGGCGGCCACGGCGGGCGTGCTGCTGGGTACGCCCGTGCTCAAGCTGCGCGGCGACTACCTGGCCATCGTGACGCTCGGCTTTGGCGAAATCATCCGCGTCTTCATGAATAACCTGGAGCACCCGGTGAACATCACCAACGGGCCGCGTGGGTTGGATCGCATCGACTCGATGCAGGTCATGGGTGTCAACTTCGCCAAGCCTTTGATGATTGGCGAATTCAAGATCCCTTCGGTGACGCTGTACTACTACCTCTTCCTCGCCCTCGTGGTCGTCAGCGTGGTCATCTGCCACCGGCTGGAAACCTCGCGCATCGGCCGCGCCTGGATGGCCATTCGCGAAGACGAGATCGCCGCCAAGGCCATGGGCATCAACACACGCAACATGAAGCTGCTGGCCTTCGGCATGGGCGCGGCGTTTGGCGGTGTCTCGGGCTCGATGTTCGCGGCCTTCCAGGGCTTCGTCAGCCCCGAGTCCTTCAGCCTGATGGAGAGCGTGATGATCGTGGCCATGGTCGTGCTCGGTGGCATGGGCCACTTGCCAGGTGTGATCCTCGGTGCGGTGATGCTGGCCGCGCTGCCCGAGGTGCTGCGCTATGTGGCCGGTGACATCCAGCATATGACGGGCGGGCGCATCGACGCGTCGATCTTGCGCCAGCTGCTCATCGCGCTGGCCATGATCGTCATCATGCTGCTGCGCCCGCGCGGGCTGTGGCCGGCACGCGAGCATGGCAAGGCGGCACCGGCGCCTACCGCAAGTGCCCCAACCGCCACGCCAGCGGCTAACTAAGGAGATACGCGCCATGAGCAGCAGCGTACTCAACGTCAAAGGTGTCAGCAAGCGCTTCGGCGGCTTGCAGGCTTTGTCCGATGTCGGCGTGACCATCGAGCCCGGCCAGGTCTACGGCCTGATCGGCCCCAACGGTGCCGGCAAGACGACCTTCTTCAACGTCATCACCGGGCTCTACAGCCCCGACTCTGGAACCTTCGAGCTCGGCGGCGCGCCCTACAAACCCAGCGCCGTGCATGAAGTGGCCAAGGCCGGCATCGCGCGCACCTTCCAGAACATCCGCCTCTTCGCCGAGATGACGGCGCTGGAAAACGTCATGGTCGGCCGCCATGTGCGCACCGGCTCGGGGCTCTTCGGGGCGGTCTTTCGCACACCCGGCTTCAAGGCCGAAGAAGCGGGTATCGCCAAGCGCGCGCAAGAGCTGCTCGACTACGTAGGCATCGGCAAGTTCGGCCACTACAAAGCGCGCACGCTGAGCTACGGCGACCAGCGCCGGCTAGAGATTGCACGCGCGCTGGCGACCGACCCCAAGCTCATCGCCCTCGACGAGCCCGCTGCCGGCATGAACGCCACCGAAAAAGTCGTGCTGCGCGAGCTCATCGACCGCATCCGCAAAGACGGCCGCACCATCCTCTTGATCGAACACGACGTCAAACTCGTGATGGGCCTGTGCGACCGCGTCACCGTGCTCGACTACGGCAAGCAGATCGCCGAGGGCACGCCTTATGACGTGCAGCGCAACGAGAAAGTCATCGAGGCCTATCTCGGTGCTGGACACAAGGCGCACTGAGATGAGCACCACCCTTTTGAAAGTTAGCAGCCTGAAGGTCGCCTACGGCGGCATCCAGGCCGTCAAAGGCGTCAGCTTCGAGGTCAAACAAGGTGAACTCGTGTGCCTGATCGGCGCCAACGGCGCCGGCAAGACGACCACGCTGAAGGCCATCACCGGCACGCAGGTGGTGGCCAGCGGCGAGATCGAATTCATGGGCAAGCCCATCAAAGGCCAGGGCGCCTGGGACCTCGTCACACAAGGCCTGGTGATGGTGCCCGAAGGCCGCGGCGTCTTCACGCGCATGACCATCACCGAGAACTTGCAGATGGGCGCGTTCGTGCGCAATGACGACGAGATCGATGCCGACATCGACAAGGTCTTCGCCATCTTCCCGCGCCTGAAAGAGCGCGCCACGCAACTCGCCGGCACCATGAGCGGGGGCGAGCAGCAGATGCTGGCGATGGGCCGCGCGCTGATGGCGCGCCCGAAGGTGCTGCTGTTGGACGAACCCTCGATGGGCCTCTCGCCCATCATGGTCGACAAGATCTTCGAGGTCGTGGCCGACATCCACAGCCGCGGCACCACCGTGCTCTTGGTCGAGCAAAACGCCTCGCGCGCGCTGAGCCTGGCCAACCGCGGCTACGTGATGGAGTCGGGCGAGATCACCATGAGTGGCGAGGCCAATGCGCTGCTGAATGATCCGAAGGTGCGGGCGGCGTACCTGGGCGAATAGGGCGCGCGCAACACGACCGGCGCGTTTGCAGTAACCGCTTGGTAACGGGCTCGCCGTAGCCTGCGTTCAGCCGTCCCACAG
>JANOJR010000602.1:0-18115 GCA_031418855.1 Rubrivivax sp. | reverse complement strand
CTGGCCTATGGGCCGACCAAGGCCGCGCTGATCAACCTGGCCGAGTGCCTGTACTTCGACTTGGCCGACCGCCACATCGGCGTCTCTGTCGTGTGCCCGGGCTACGTCGATACGCCGCTGACCGAGCAGAACGACTACCGCATGCCGGGCTTGATCAGTGCCGACGAAGCGGCGCAGCACATCGTGCGCGGGTGGCAGGCGGGCCGCTTTGCGATGCACTTCCCCAAACGCTTCACGCTATGGGTACGCGCCTTGAGCCACCTCGCCCCGAGCGTCTACTTTCGCGCGGTGCGCGCCGTCACTGGGCTTTGAAGGCAAGGCCATGACACAGCATGTCGACCCCCGCGTGCAACGCGTGATCGAGCTTTTCGAGACGCTGCGCGAGGGTGACATCGCCCGCCTGGACGCGTTCTACCAGTCTGCCGCACGCTTCAAAGACCCGTTCAACGACGTCGTCGGGGTGCCTGCCATTCAAGGCATCTTCCGGCACATGTTCGACGCCTTGGACGGCCCGCGCTTCGTCATCACCGACGCCATCGCCCAAGGCAACCAGGCCATGCTGACCTGGGACTTTCACTTCCGCATGCGCCGCTTCTCGACCCAGCCACAGGTCATTCGCGGCAGCACCCACTTGCGCTTTGCATCTGACGGTCGCATTGCCTTGCACCGCGACTACTGGGACGCTGCCGAAGAGCTGTACGAGAAGCTGCCCTTGGTCAGGGCGCTGATGCGCTGGCTGAAGCAGCGTGCCACAGCTTGACGTTGGCGAAAGCCCTCAAACGCACTTGGTCCTGTCGCCGCTGGAGTTCATGTAACGCCTGGCAGCGCTGGTGCCACGGCCCAGGCTGCATCTGATCCGCTTCCAGGGCGTGCTGGCACCCAGCGCCAAGCTGCGCGCGTTGGTGGTGCCGCAAGAGCCCGAGCCGCCCGCCCAGGAGGCAAAGCCCGCCGAGTGCGAGGCGGGCTGTGTGCACCACCGCCCGGTGCGGCTGAGCTGGGCCAAGCTGCTCAAGCGCGTCTTAGCTGCGACGTAACTTGAGTACAAGTTAGTCTTCGCTGAAGCTTCGCTTTCGAGATCGACATGGAGCGCTGCCCGAACTGCGGCGGTGGGCTCACGATCATTGCAGCGATCCTGGAGGCGCCGGTGATCGAGAAGATCCTTACGCATCTTGGACTGCAGGCCCGGGCACCACCGCGGGCGTCAGCCCGTGGCCAGGCGCTGCATGCGGCCTGATGCTGCCCAACCGTGACCGTTCAGGCGAACCAGCACCCCGGGCCGCTGGAGTCGGCTGCGTCCGCGGGGTTGCGGGATCTGTGGAATTGCCGTGGTGACCAGGGATAACCCGCAAGCGGCGGCTGAGAAGGACGATTTTCGGCGGCGGCGTCAACGCTCAACAGACTGCAGCCGCCTCCGAAGACAGATTCAAGCCCACTAAGCGCCGTGCTCTGTCGTGTCCGGGTTGCCATGGGGAACGAAAGAGGGCGTTTGAAAAGCCTATCCTCCCGAGTTCGCACGCGAACTCTTCGGCCAGGTCGAAGTGGGCGTGCTGCCCCGCCTGGTGCACAGCCGCTTTGGCCTGCACGTGGTGGAGGTGCTGCAGCGTTAGGGCGGCTAGGTGCAACCCTTCGAGGCCGTGCAAGGCGCGGTGGGCACGGCCCTGCGCCAGCAGGCCTGGGTGACCGCGCTGCGCCAGTGCCTGACGGCTGGCGGGGCAGGCTGAGGTCGAGGGCGTCGAGCTCGACGCGGCCGACACGCCGCTGGTTCAGTAGGTCGGGATGACGATTTCGCTGCCCCGGATTGGACTCCCCGGCCGTGGTCTTCGAGCTGCCCTTCGAGATGCTCGCCGCTTGCCACGACCGCGTGCGCCGCAGCCTCGCGCTGCTCGACCGGCTGCTGGCCCATGTCAACGCGAGGGGCACGACGCGCAATCACGCTCGGCGGCGTCTGACGTGCTGCGCTACTTCGACCTGGCTACGCCGTTGCACCATGAGGACGAGGAACGGCATGTCTTTCCCGTGCTGGCCGACGGCAACGATGCGACCCTTGCCGCGGCGTTGCAGGGGTTGCGCAGTGATCACCTGCGCACCGAAGAAGAGACCGTGTTCCCGACAGCGCGCTCGCGCATTGACGGCGCAGCTCTGGCTCACGTGTCGGCGGACATGGCGCAACGCCGCGGCGGCGCGGCGGCGCGGCGGTCCCAGCCTTGATGCCCACTCCCGGCCCAAGCCCGGGACGCACCATCCGCTAAACTGGATGGATGGTGAAATGTCCCGGGTGTGGTGAGGAGAACCCGCCCAAATTCCGTCTCTGCGGCTATTGCGGCGTGGCCCTGGCGCCCGCCGCGGCGGGCCTGCCGGTGCGCGAGATGCGCAAGACGGTCACCTTCATCTTCGTCGATCTGAAGGGCTCGACCGCCCTCGGCGAACGCATCGACTCCGAGGCCCTGCACGAGGTCAAGGAGCGCTACTTCACGACCATGGCGGCGCAGATCACGCGCCATGGCGGCAAGATCGAGAAGTACATCGGCGACGCCATCATGGCCGTGTTCGGGCTGCCGCGCGCGCACGAGGACGATGCCCTGCGCGCCGTGCGTGCGGCCCACGGCATGCAGAACGCGTTGGAGCAGCTCAACGTCGACCTGATGGAGCGCTACGGTGTGACGCTGGCCAACCGCACCGGGGTCAACACCGGCGAGGTGGTGGTCAACGACGATCCCACGGCCGACCAGAAGCTGGCCACCGGCGACGCCGTCAACGTCACCGCGCGGCTGGAACAGGCCGCACCAGAGAACCAGATCTACCTTGGCGAGTCCACCTACCGGCTGGTACGCGACGCGGTCGAGGTCGAGGCCGTCGAGCCGCTCGAACTCAAGGGCAAGGCACAGAAGGTGCCGGCCTTCAAGCTTGTGTCGGTGCCGGGCCTGGACGGCCATGTGCGGCGCCATGACCGGGCGCTGGTCGGCCGCGACACCGATCTGGCGCAGCTGCAGCAGGTCTTTGCCGAGGTCTGCAGCCAGCGCGTGGCGCGCACCGTCACACTGCTGGGCGACGCCGGCTTCGGCAAGACCCGCCTGGTGCGCGAGGTGATAGAGCGTATCGCCACCGGCGCGCGCGTGCTGGCCGGCCGCTGCCTGCCCTACGGCGACGGCATCACCTTCTGGCCGCTGCTGACGATGGTGCGCGAAGCCGCCAGCATCTTCGACAGCGACACCCCCGACGTCGCCCGCGTCAAGCTCATGGCCACGGTGGGCGAGCGCGACGTCGCCCAGCGCCTGGCCAGCGCCGCCGGGCTGATCAAGGCCGCCTTCCCGCTTGGCGAGATCAACTGGGCGGCGCGAAAGTTCTTCGAGGGCTGGGCGGTGAACAGCCCGGTGATCGTCTTCGTCGACGACATCCACTGGGCCGAGCCCGGCATGCTGGACCTGCTGGAGCATGTGCAGCAGACCATCAGCGACGCGCCCGTGCTGATCCTGACCACCGCGCGCCAGGACCTGCTGGAGGACCGGCCGACCTGGTGCAGCCAGCCCGGCACCCTGCGGATGGAACTGCGGCCGCTGAACGACGAGGAAGCCACCGTCATGGTTGGCAACCTGGCCGCGCCGGCAACGCTGGCGCCGGACATGGTGCAGCGCATCGTGAAAGCCGCAGCAGGCAACGCGCTCTACGCTGAGCAGATGCTGTCGATGCTGATCGACAACGACTCGCTGCGCAGGGAAGGCGAGCAGTGGGTGCGCGCCGACGAGTCGGTCGAAATCGCGATGCCGCCGACCATCCACGCCCTGCTCGAGGCCCGGCTGGACAAGCTGGCACGCGCCGAGCGCGCCTCGGTCGAGCCCGCGGCGGTGATCGGGCTGGAGTTCGTGCAGTCGGCGCTGGCCTCGCTGGCGCCCGAGGCCGTGCGCGGGGCGCTGGGCAGCCATCTGGGGGCGCTGGCGAGCAAGCAGTTCATCAGCCCGGCTTCGGCCCACAGCACGGACCCTCGCTTTCGTTTCTACAACTACCTGGTTCGCGACACCGTCTACAACGGACTGCTCAAGCGCGCCCGCGCCAACCTGCATCTGGAGTACGTGCGCTGGGCCGACCGCGTCAACGCCGAGAGCGACCGCGGGCTTGAGTATGAAGAGATCCTCGGCTACCACCTGGAGCAGGCCTACCGCTACTTCGGTGAGTTGGGGCCACTGGGGCTGACGGGCGAAGAAATCGGCCGCGACGCGGCGAAGCGTTTGTCCTCCGCGGGCCGACGGGCTTCGGCACGAGGCGACGTGCATGCCGCGGCCAATCTGTATCGGCGAGCCATCGCGCTCTACACCCCGGACGACCTCCAACGGCTGGAGCTTTTGCCGTCCCTGGGCGAGGCGCTGACCGGCGTGGGCGACTTCGCCGGTGCAAAGGCGGCACTCGAAGATGCGGTTTCGAGAGCCGACGCTGGCGGCAATTTGCGGGTCTTGTACGCGGCCAGGCTCAACCTGATGCTGGTGCGCTTGTTCAGCGGCGACCAGAAGGGTGCCTGGAGCGAGCAGGCCCTGGAACTGGCCAACGAGTCGATCCCGGCGCTGGAGTTCGAGGACGCGCACAAGGAGCTGGCCATCGCGTGGCGGCTCATCGTCCTGGTGCACGGTATCGCGGGTCGCTACAGCCTGGTGGCAGGGGCGGTACAGAAATCAATCGCCCACGCCAAACGCGCGCGGAACCAAACCCTGATCTCGCGAAACGGGGTCGTGCTGGCCGTCAGCGCCGTGCTCGGGCCCCTGCCTGTTCCGGAAGCCATCGCGCAGTGCGAGCAACTCGTGACTGACAGCCAAAGCGATCGCCAGGTCGAAGCCATTGCCCTGTGCGCGCTGGCACAACTGAGGGCGATGCAGGGCGAGTTGGAAGTCGCACGCCTGCTGTACCGCAAGGGCCGGGAACAGTTGCGCGACCTGGGCAAGGGCATTCAGGCGGCGGCGACAGGAATTTATCTCGCCCGCGTCGAACTCCACGGCGGCGACTTGGCGCTTGCCGAACATGAGTTGCGCGCGGACTACGCCTACCTCGCCAGCAAGCGCGAGACCTACTTCTTGTCGACGATGGCGGCCTTGCTGGCGCGGCTGGTGCGCGACCAGGGCCGTGAGGCCGAGGCGCTGGAACTCACCGTGGCGGCTGAAAAGGCCACCTCTGACGACGACTTGGAGTCTGGCGCCTTGTGGCGCATGGTGCGCGCGCCTATTCTGGCCCGCGCCGCCCGCGGCCCCGAAGCCGAAGACATGGCGCGCAAAGCCGTAGAACTGGCCCGACGCACCGAGGCTCCGGGCCTTCTGGCCGATGCGCTCGTCGAACTGGCCCGCGTGTTGAAATCCGTCGGCCAAGTCACGCACGCATTCGATCAGCTGAACGAGGCTCTGGCCCTGTACAGATCAAAGTGCGACGAGGTGTCGGCGAAATCAGCCGACGCGCTGGGCGAGCAGTGGCGCCGAGAGTAACTCGGCTCCACCGGCCCATCGAGTCAACCACCTGAAGCAGTGCCCTTGCCTCTACAGGCGCGGGGCGCCTCGGCGACGTCGGTTCACTCGTTCAGGCATCACCGATGCTGAAGCTCCCGTTCCTGTAGTTCAGGAACTCAATCTCAATGTCGCCATTGCGATCCGGATCTTTCGAGTCCTTGATCCGTACCGCGCTATTGATACATGGCTTGCCGTCGGTGCGTGGCACACCTGCTGCCTGGCAGTTGCCCACCACTTCCCCGTCGTACTTAACAATCACTTCCTGGGGCTTTAACCTTTGCGGAAGGATGCTCTGATCGATGCTGATCGTGATCGACAGCTTGTTCGCAAAGATGACCGTGGCGTCAGCCCCGTCGTTGATCGTCAGATCGATTCGAAGGCACTGCCCCGTACTCAACACCGAATTGATGCAACCTAACGTCGTCACGGTCTCGACGATCTCGGTGGTCACATAGCTGCTGAAGGCGGGCACCGTGACGCTGGTTCCCAACACGTCGCCGCCAGAGGCGATGCCGCCGTTGCCCGAGAACAGCTTGCCCCCCGACTTCGGGAGCACCGACTTGATCCTGCCGGAGACCGTTGTCCCGAGCGTGACCGCGACCGGCACGTTCCCGTTCCAGGCGACAGCATTGTTCGTATTGCCCGCGCCGTCGCTCTGTTCAGCGTAGAGCGTGGTTCCGGTCAAGGTCACCGAATCGGTGAGGTCACCGTCGGCGACACCGTTTATCTCCTTCCTCGGCGCCTTGAAGAACACTTGGAAGACTTTGGCTCCAGACCCCTGGCGCAGTGTGCCGACATTGCAGGTCAGCCGCACGCGGTTGGGGCTGGCCAGCGTTTGCGCGGAACAGGCGCTATCCGAGTTCGCGGTGTCGAACACGAGCGTTGACACCTCGGCTGGGTCGGTGATCGTGAGCTCGCCCACCAGTTGTACGTTGTTGGTGGTGTTCGTACCGGTGTAGCTTGTCGTCAGTTCATAGCCGATGTAGGTCACCAGGGGAACGCCCTTACTGGATATCGACGAGTAAGTCACCTCGGTCGAGAGAGCTTTGACGTCGGTTTTCAACACCCCAGCGACGCCGGCTGACACCAGCCCGGGAGACGCCGCGGCCAGGGCCACCGCCAACAGGCGGGATGCGCCGACGTGTCGGGCTCGAAAGAGCATGTTCGAGAACATCAGTTGCATGGGAATTTCCAGTGATTGAGTGATTGAGCTGGGCGTAACCAAGAGATGCGAGCGTACACGCTTGGTAACACAACACTCTTTGTACCAGACTCACTGGTCGCGCCCCCCCCCCGTTTGGGGGGCGCTGCACAGGGCTGGCGTCGCCGGGCGGGTCAGATCGGCCGCAGCCCGGGCATCGAAGCGCTCTCCAGCGCAGACATCATCGGGTGCGCGGGGCTATCCCGCCTGCTTGCGGACGAGGAGCAACGCCGTGGCGACTCGACGGGCCCAAGCTTGACCCCCGTCAACGCGGCATCCGCGCCACGGGGCTACCTTGCCTGGTGATGGGAAGTTGAGAATAGTCGGTTCAAACGCGCTTTTTTCGGACATCCACGGTCGAATCGAGGATCTTCCCCAGCCTCGGGCATGGCTGGCCAACACCCAGGAACCGCGGCCATCACCTTGGACGTTAGCGACCGCAACGCCATGCGCGAGGCTGCTGCCAGCATCAAGGCCAGCCACGGACGCATCGACATGGCCGTGTACTGTGCGGGCTATTACAAACCCATGCGCGCCACCGCGTTTGATCTCGACGACGCGCTGCGCCACGAGCAAGTGAACTTTGTGGGCGCCCTGCACATGCTTGACGCCGTGCTGCCCACGCTGCTGGCCCAGGGCAGTGGCCACATCAGCCTGGTGAGCAGTGTCTCAGGCTGGCGCGGCCTGCCCAAGGCGCTGGCCTACGGGCCGACCAAGGCGGCGCTGAACAACTTGGCCGAGTGCCTGTACTTCGACCTGGCCGACCGCCACATCGGCGTCTCTGTCGTGTGCCCGGGTTACGTCGACACGCCGCTGACCGAGCAGAACGACTACCGCATGCCGGGCTTGATCAGTGCCGACGAAGCGGCGCAGCACATCGTGCGCGGGTGGCAGGCGGGCCGTTTTGCGATGCACTTCCCCAAACGCTTCACGCTATGGGTGCGCGCCTTGAGCCACCTCGCGCCGAGCGTCTACTTTCGCGCGGTGCGCGCGGTCACGGGGCTTTGAAGGCACTTTGCGATGACACATCACGTCGACCCCCGCGTGCAACGCGTGATCGAACTTTTTGAGACGCTCAGCGAGAGTGACATCGCCCGTCTGGACGCGTTCTACCAATCAGCCGCGCGCTTCAGAGACCCGTTCAACGACGTCGTCGGGGTGCCGGCCATTCAAGGCATCTTCCGCCACATGTTCAACGCCTTGGACGGCCCGCGCTTCGTCATCACCGACGCCATCGCCCAAGGCAACCAGGCCATGCTGACCTGGGACTTTCACTTCCGCATGCGCCGCTTCTCGACCGAGCCACGAGTCATTCGCGGCAGCACGCATCTGCGCTTCGCACCCGACGGGCGCATCAGCCTGCACCGCGACTACTGGGACGCGGCCGAAGAGCTGTACGAGAAGCTGCCGCTCATCGGCGCGCTGATGCGCTGGCTCAAACGCCGCGCGAACCGTTAACAGCCAACACCCAAGCTCAGCGCAACCAGCCCTTGCGCGCAAAGTAGATAAAGGGCGCTGCGACCGACGCCGCCATCAGCGCCAGCGCAAACGGGTAGCCCCAGGCCCAGTCGATCTCGGGCATGAACTTGAAATTCATGCCGTAGATGCTGGCGATGAGCGTGGGCGGCAGCAGCGCCACGCTGGCCACCGAGAAGATCTTGATGATCTTGTTCTGGTTGATGTTGATGAAGCCCACCACCGCGTCCATCAAGAAGTTGATCTTGTCGAAGAGGAAGGCGGTGTGCGAATCGAGTGAGTCGATGTCGCGCAAGATCTGGCGCGCTTCTTCGAACTGGTCGGCGTTGAGCATGCGGCTGCGCATCATGAAACTCAAAGCGCGGCGCGTGTCCATGACGTTGCGGCGAATGCGCCCGTTCAAGTCTTCTTCGCGTGCAATCGCCGCCAGCGCCTCGGCCGCCATCTTGTCGTTCACGTCTTCTTTGAGCACGCGCGCGCTCACGGCTTCCAGGTGGTCGTAAATGCCTTCGAGCGCGTCGGCCGAATACTCGGCGTCGGCGTCGTAGAGCTTCAAGAGCACGTCCTTCGCGTCTTCGATCAGGGCCGGAATGCGCCGCGCGCGCAGGCGCAACAGGCGAAACACCGGCAGGTCTTCACCGTGCACCGAAAAGAGCACGTTCTGGTGCAGGATGAAGGCCACGCGAACGTTGCGCGCGGGGCGGCCGTCGGGGCCGTCTTCGGCGTCGATGAGGAAGTCCGAGCGGATGTGCAGCTCGCCGTTGTCCTCTTCGTAAAAGCGCGCCGATTCTTCGATGTCGTCGTCGACCGCGTCGCCCGGGATCGTCAGGCCAAAGCGCGCGCTGATCCAGCCCTTTTCTTCCTCGGTGGGCGCTTCCAGGTCGACCCACACCGGCAGCACATGCGTGAGCTCGGTGGCGGCGTCGATCTCTTCCTGAAACAGGCGGCCGTTGGCCAGGGTGAAGACGTTGAGCATGCGGACCTTTTGCGGCGCCTCGGCACACGCGCTTCACGGGTGAAAAGGGGTGGCGGATTATCGGTCAGAAGAAGTCGTCGAAATAGGCGTCAGAGCGCTGCTGGGCACGCCAGGCTTTGAGGTAACGCTTGACGGCGGGCGCGCCGCCGCGCAGCTCGCGCCGCGTGAGGTCAAGCTGGTATTGCACGGCCGCCAGCTCGCGCATTTGATCCTTCATCAACAGGCCCAGTTTGGTCGGGTCCAGGCGCTGCGCGGTCAGCAAGCCGTAGCTCATGCAAAAGGCGTCTTGGCGGCCATCGAGTTCTTGCTCCAGCTCGCGCAGCTGCTCGGCCAGCACCTTGTTGAAGTGGCGCACCTGCACGGCGGTGATGCCGCTGGCATGCGCGATATCGATCTGCTCGATCTGCAGTTGCAGCTCCAGCAGCGCCAGCAAGTCCCCCACCTCATAGGCGGCGTTAGCACGCTGCATCTGCCCGGTGGCCTGCGCGCGCGCGGTGGCGTCGCTGATGCGGTCGGGGTGCAGCGCGCTGGCCAGCTTGCGGTAGACCTCGCGCACGGTTTGCGAGATGCGCGCGGCGTCTTCTTCAGCGCGCCTTTGGGCGGCGGTCAGCTTCTTGGCTTTGTGCCGCTGCGCATGCGCTTGTGCGTGGGCCTGGGCTTGTTGTGCCGTCTGCTTGGCCATGTGCTCATGGGCGCGCGCGAAGAGCTCGTCGGCCGAACCCGCCGCGTCCCGGCCGAGGTCGACGCCGGTGACTTTCTCGAGCATGCCTTTCAAGACGTCGAGTTCGTCTTGATCGGCGCTGTCGAAGTCGACTTGCGAGTGCCGGTTGAAGAGGGCCTTGAGCTCGTCCTCACCATCGTCGCCCGCATAACCGGCGTCGATCAGCGCGCTGGCGGTGTCGCGGATCATTTGCGACAGGCTGGCCGCGTCGGCTTTGGACCAACGCTGCGAGTTCAGCACGTGCTCGATCTCGAAAGCGAACTCAAGCCGCGTGCCCATCAACTTCTTCAGGACCGGCGCAACCTGTTCTTCGTGCACCTGCGCGAAGAGCGGCAACTGTTGCTGCCAGGCGGTAAGCCGCGCGCGCGCTTTCTCGATCTTGCCCAGCAGCGACTGGAAGCGCTTGTGTTCGGGTGAGGTTTGGCGCGCGGTGGCACTGGCGATGTCGAGGCTGTGGCTGGGCATGGCGGGTGGTGGCGGTTCGTAGCGGCCGCCATTGTCACCGCCGCGCCACCTCACCCGATGCTCTCGACCTGCCGCGACTGCTGGTATGCCGAGCCAAAGCGGTTGGCCAAGAAGTCCGGCAGCGCCACCTGCTCTTGCTTAATGAAACCCTGCTGCGGCAGTCGGCCCTCACGGAACAGATCGACCGCAGCGCAGATGCCCGCGGCGGTGGTGATCTGGATCGCCGAGAGCGGCCGCGTCTCGCTGCGGTCGGCAAAAATCTTGCGCGCAAAGACCTCTTGCACCAAGGCGCCACCGCGCATGCCACTCACCGTCACGAAGACCAGCACCACGTCTTGCATGGTGCTCGGGATCGAGCGGCGCATGATGGTCTTCAGCGTCTCTTGGTCGTCCTTCAATTGCAGCTCTTCGAGCAGCAGTTTCATCAAGTCGCGGTGCCCAGGGTAGCGCACACTTTTGTAGTCGAGCGTGCGCACGCGCCCGGCCAGCGTTTCGCACAGCGTGCCCAGGCCGCCGCTGGTGTTGAAGGCCTCGTACTCGGTGCCGTCGAGCGAAAAGTGCTCCATGCCTTCAAGTGCCAGCACCTCGATGTTCTGGCCGTCGCGGATGGCCTCGCAGGGGTGGCAGTACTCGTTGATGAGGCCGTCCACGCTCCAGGTCAGGTTGTATTTCAGCGAGTTGGTGGGGAAGGCCGGCAGCGCGCCCACGCGCATCTTCACCTCCTGCAGCGTGTCGAAGCTTTGCGCCAGGTGGTGCGCCACGATGCCGATGAAGCCCGGCGCCAGGCCGCACTGCGGCATGAAGGCGGTGGCCGCGCCTTGCGCCATGTCTTTGATGGCGCGCGTGGCGGCCACGTCTTCGGTGAGGTCGAAATAGTGGCAGCCTGCGGCCAGCGCTTGCGTGGCGGCCAGCGTGGCCAGGTGGTAGGGCAGCGCGTTGATCACCGCCTGCTGGCCGCGCAGCGCACCGCGCAAGGCGGCGGCGTCGCTGGTGTCGGTCAGCACATGCTTGACGTTAGCGATGTTGAGCTTCGCCAGCGCCTCGGCGCTGCGGTCGACGACGGTGACCTCGTAGTCGCCGCTGTCGGCAAGCAAGCTGGCAATGGTGTGGCCGATGTGTCCGGCGCCGAGCAGGGCAATGCGCATGGTGCGTTTCCTCAAGAAGACAGCCGGCAGTCTAGGCAAGGTGTGAATCGAAAGAAAGCATGAGTTCGTCGTAAATATTCATTGATGAGACTTTTCGACACATCGACAATACGATATGACGAGAACGCCCTCACGACGCCCGGGCTGAACCCGTCCGACACGAGCGTTGGAAGTTCATGATTCGTGACACTTTCGCGCCCATTTCGCCCCTACTTCACGCGTACGCCACACCTGCGCCACGCGTAGGATGACCCGCTTCATCGCGCGCGCACGGAGCCCCCCATGGCCACACTTGCCGAAGTTTCCGCCACGCCCGCATCGGGCATGAACCATGTCGATGCACTGCTGTCCAGCGGACCGGGCTGGAACTGGCTGGCGCCGACGCGCACCACGCTTTACTACACCTTCGCGCTGGCCCCCGCCAACGCAGCCGACGCGCCAAAGCTATCGGGCCTGGTGAGCACATTCAATGCCGCGCAACAGGCTGCTGTCGTCAGCGCACTGAGCCACTTGGCGGCGGTCACGGGTATCAGCTTTGTGGCCACAGGCGACGGCAATACAGCCGACCTCCACTTCGGTGCGGCCAATGTGGCCGATGCGGGCGTGGCCGGCCTGTGCAGCTGGAACACGGGCTACAGCATTTCAGGCAACACGGTCAGCGACTACCGAGCCGACGCGTGGATCTACCTGGACAACGCCGAGTTCGCCGCAAGCACGAGCAACCCCACGCAAGGCACGGCCGGCTTTCAGATCTTGCTGCACGAGCTGGGCCACGCCATGGGCCTGAAGCATCCCTTCGAGGGCAACGTGACGCTACCGCCGGCGCAAGACAGCACCGCCAACACGCTGTTGTCATACACCGCGTCGGGCGGCCCCTACAGCAGCTACCAGGCCTATGACATCGCAGCCCTGATGTGGCTCTACGGTGGTGACGGCCTGGGTGGTTTGTTGGGCCACAGCACGGCCGGCCGCTTTGTCGTGGGCACGACCCAAGGCGATACGCTGGGTGGCGGCGGCGGCGACGACGTACTTGAAGGCGGCGCGGGTAACGACCACATCACCGGCGGTAGCGGCAGCGACACCGCGCGCTTCAGCGCCAACCGTGCGCTGTACACAGTCACCTCGGTGGCGGGCGGCTTTCAGGTCAGCGGCCCGGATGGTGTGGACACCCTCATCGGCGTTGAGAAGGCGCGCTTCTTGGACCAGACCCTGACGCTGCAGTCGGGTGGCAATGCCGCGCCAAGTGGCGCGCTTGCCGTGTCGGGTACACCCGCTCAAGGCTCGGCTCTTGGCGTCATCACCACGCTGGCCGATGCCGATGGCTTGGGCACCTTGAGCTACCGCTGGCAGTCGTCCAGCAATGGCGCCTCCTGGGCCGACATCGCCGCAGCCACCGCCGCGAGCTTCACCCCGGGCCAAGCCCACGTAGGCCTGCTGCTGCGCGTGGTGGGCGGCTACACCGACGGCCAGGGCAACGCGGAGTCGGTGGCGAGTGCGGCGACGTCGGCGGTCGCCAACGTCAACGACGCGCCTGGGGGCATCGTCTTGGTGTCGGGTGACGTGCAGCAGGGCCGCGTGCTCTCAGTCACCCACAACATCACCGACGCCGACGGCCTGGGCAGCATTGGCTACCGCTGGCAGTCGTCGCTGAATGGCCAGGTGTGGAGCGACGTCGCGACGGCCACGAACGCGACGTTCACGCCGGGCGAGGCGCAGGTGGGCCATCGCTTGCGCGCCGTGGCCAGCTATGTCGATGGCCAGGGCACGCCCGAGTCGGTGCCGAGCGCCAGCACGGCCAGCGTGCTCAACAGCAACGATGCGCCGGGCGGCACGGTGATGATCGCCGGCCTTGCCGAACAAGGCCAAGTGCTCACGGCCAGCCACACCTTGAGCGATGTCGACGGCCTGGGGGTCGTCACCTACCAGTGGCAGTCGTCGGCCCAGGGCACGGCGTGGTCGGCCATCGCGGGCGCAAACTCAGGGAGCCTCACGCTGGGTTCTGCCCAGGTCGGCCAGCTCGTGCGCGCGTTGGCGCGCTACACCGACGGCCAAGGCACGGCGGAATCTGTCGCGTCCAGCGCCAGCGCCAGCGTGATCGGCCTGCAAACCGGCAGCGCGGGCGCCGATGAACTCATTGGCACCATCTTCGCCGACCGCTTGATGGGCTTGGCCGGCAATGACCGCCTCTCCGGCCGTGGCGGGGCCGACCGCTTGGATGGCGGGCCGGGTATCGACACCGCGATTTTTGAGCTCGCCCGTGCCGACTACCTTGTGGCGCCGCGCGGCACCTCGGTCACGACACTGGCTGGCAATGGCACGTCTGCCGTGCTGTTAAACGTCGAGCGCGTGCAGTTCAGTGGCCTCAACCTGGCGTTTGATGTCGACGGTGCGGCCGGAACCACCGCGCGCATTCTCGGCGCGGTGTTTGGCCGCGAAGCGCTGAGCAATACCCGCTACGTAGGCATCGGCCTGAGTGAGCTCGACGCCGGCACGCCACGCGACGCGCTGATGCAGCTGGCCCTGGACGCGCGTTTGGGCGCCAACTTCGGCGTGGCCGACATGGTGCGGCTGCTCTACCGCAACCTGGTTAGTGTGGAGCCCAACGTCGACGAACTGAATCACTGGACCGGGGCCGTGGCCGCCGGCCAGTACACCCCCGTCAGCCTGGCCTGGTACGCAGCCAACCTGGACCTCAATGCCAGCAACATCAACCTCGTCGGCCTGGCCGAGAGCGGGCTGGCCTTCACCTGATGGCGAGCCATAGCGATCAGCAAGCCCACCGAGCCACCCAGCCACACCCATGACCCCTGACGCCCTGGACCGCAAACTACTCACGCAGCTGCAAGCCAACGCCCGCGAGAGCACTGCCAACCTGGCGCGCAAGCTCGGCGTGGCGCGCACCACCGTCATCGCGCGCATGGCGCGGCTGGAGCGCGAAGGCGTGGTGGTGGGCTACAGCGCCAGGCTCGCGCATGACCAGGGCGAACAGGGCGTGCAGGCCTTTGTCGGCATCACCGTCGAGCCCAAGGCAGCGCGCGAGGCGCTGCGCCTCTTGGGCCGTTTGCCCGAACTCAAGCAGCTGTGCTCGGTGAGCGGCGAGTTCGACTACATGGCCACGCTGCGCGCTGAGTCGACACGTCGGCTCGACGCGCTGTTGGACGAAATCGGCGAGATGAAGGGCGTCACGCGCACCACCACCGCCGTGGTGCTGGCCACGCGCATTGACCGTTCTGGGTAAACGCGTGCAACGCCGCGCCGTGCAGCTAACGCGTTAGCTGCACGCGCATGGCGTCGATCACCGCCTTGTAGTCGCGCTGGCCAAAGATGGCGCTGCCGGCGACAAAGGTGTCGGCGCCGGCGTCGGCCACGCGGCGGATGTTCTCAAGCTTGATGCCGCCGTCCACTTCCAGCCGGATGTCGCGCCCGCTCTGATCAATGAGCTTGCGCACGCGCTCGATTTTCTTCAGCGCGCCTTCGATAAAGCTCTGCCCGCCGAAGCCCGGGTTCACGCTCATGATGAGGATGAGGTCGAGCCGGTCGATGGTCCACTCGAGCACGTCGAGTGACGCGGCGGGGTTGAAAACCAGGCCCGCTTTGCAGCCTTCGCCCTTGATAAGTTGCAGCGTGCGGTCGACATGCGCGCTCGCCTCGGGGTGAAAGCTGATGAGGTCGGCGCGGGCCGGCTCAAACGCCGTGGCCAGCGCGTCCACCGGCTGCACCATCAGGTGCACGTCGATGGGCACGGTGCTGTGCTTGCGCAGCGCCTGGCAGACCATCGGGCCGAAAGTGAGGTTGGGCACGTAATGGTTGTCCATCACGTCGAAGTGAATCCAGTCGGCGCCAGCGGCGATGACGCTTTTGACCTCGTCGCCAAGGCGCGCGAAGTCGGCTGAAAGGATGCTGGGGGCGATGCGGTAGGTGCTCATGGGGGCGAGATTTTAGGAGCCAAGCGCGCGAGCGGCGCTACCTACAATGCCGCGCATGGCCCGACCCGAATTCACCTGCACGGTGCGTGTGCAGTACCTGCCCGAGCAGTCCAATCCGACCGAAGCGGTCTACAGCTTTGCCTACACGGTGACCATCCGCAACAGCGGCAAGGTCACCGCGCAACTGGTGGCGCGGCAGTGGCTCATCAGCGACGCGCATGGCCGCGAAGAAGAGGTGCGCGGCCTCGCCGTGGTGGGGCACCAGCCTTTGCTCAAGCCTGGCGAAAGCTTCGAGTACACCAGCGGCACCCGGCTAGACACACCGCACGGCCAGATGCGCGGCACCTTCTTCTGCATGACCGAGGACGCGCGGCCTTTCGAGGCCGAGGTCGCGCCGTTTCAGCTGGTGTTTCCGGGCGCGGTGCACTGACACCAGCCCTCGACAAAAGGCCCCTGGTGCACAAACCCCTCACCCTGAAACTGCACGGCCGGGTCTGACCAGTCCGGCGGCTGCGCGTGCGTCAGGTGATCATTGGGGCGGAGCTCGTGCGCGGGCATGGCCATCATGCCGCTCCATAGGATTGGCGTGCTGGCGCGAGTGCAGGTCGCCCCCTGCCCTACCATCGCTGCCAATCGACACAAAGCCCGAGACCCCATGCCCGTCATCACCACCATCGAAGACCTGCGTGTCCTGTACCAAAAGCGCGTGCCGCGCATGTTCTACGACTACGCCGATTCGGGCTCGTGGACCGAGGGCACCTACCGCGCCAACAGCGATGATTTCCAGAAGATCAAGCTGCGCCAGCGCGTCGCCGTGAACATGGAAAACCGCAGCCTGGCCACCACCATGGTCGGCGTGCCGGTGAGCATGCCCGTGGCCATCGCACCGGTGGGGCTGACAGGCATGCAGTGCGCTGACGGCGAGATCAAGGCCGCACTCGCGGCGAAGAAGTTCGGCATTCCCTTCACGCTGTCGACGATGAGCATCTGCTCAATCGAAGACATCGCGCAGGCCACGCAGGCACCGTTCTGGTTCCAGCTCTACATGATGCGCGACCGCGACGCCATGGTGCGCATGATCGAACGCGCGCGCGCCGCGCAGTGCAGCGCGCTGGTGCTAACGCTGGACTTACAGGTCATCGGCCAGCGCCACAAAGACCTGAAAAACGGCCTCACCGCACCGCCACGGCCCACGATCGCCAATCTCATCAACCTGGCCATGAAACCGCGCTGGTGCTTAGGCATGCTGGGCACCAAGCGGCGCAGCTTCGGCAACCTGGTCGGCCACGTCAAAGATGTCAGCGACATGAACTCGCTGGCTGCCTGGACGAACGAGCAATTCGACCCGCGCCTGAGCTGGCCTGATGTGGAGTGGGTGAAGAAGCAATGGGGCGGCAAGCTCATCCTCAAAGGCATCCAGGACGTGGAAGACGCGCGCCTGGCAGTGGACAGCGGTGCCGACGCTTTGGTCGTTAGCAACCACGGCGGGCGCCAGTTGGACGGCGCGCAAAGCAGCATCGAAGCACTGCCGGCCATCGTGGCGGCGGTGGGCGACAAGATCGAAGTCCACATGGACGGCGGCATCCGCTCCGGCCAAGACGTGCTCAAAGCCTGGGCGTTGGGCGCGCGCGGCACCTACATCGGCCGCGCCATGGTCTACGGGCTGGGTGCGATGGGCGAAGCGGGCGTGACCAAGGCGCTGCAGATCATCCACAAGGAGTTGGATGTGACGATGGCGTTTTGTGGGCATACGAAGATCGGCAGCGTGGATCGGTCGATCTTGTTGCCGGGGACTGCGCCGGGGTGAGTGGATCGCCTCACTCCCTCCCCCTGCCAGGGGGAGGGGGCTACATGCATCGACGTAGGCGCAGCACCAGCCGGTTGAGTCCGCCGTCATAGCCATAGTCGGCACTGCTCGCCATCGCCAGCACCAAAGGCAAACCCATATGCCCGATGACGCGGCCTTCGAGCCCGGTGTCGAGTTCACCACTGGCCCGCTGCAATTGCGCCAAGGGGTCAAAGCGCGGCGCGCTGTCTGCGTAGTTGAGCGTTAGCTGCAGCGCGTCGCAGGTCAGGGTGATCTCGATCAGCACCGGCTGCTCGCCGACATGCAACGCCACGCCGTGCGTGGCGGTGTTGGTGAAGAGCTCTTCGACGATCAAGACCAGGCGCATGACGTCGTCGGCGGGCAAGCCTTGCTGCGCGCAAAAGGCTTCGACAAAGTCGATGGCTCGCAGCAGATGGTCCATGCTGGCCTCGAAACGGGCGCGCGAATCGATGTTCATGGCGCCTTAGCCCGCCCGCGCGGTAAGCTTGCGCCGGCTCGGGTTTGAGCTGCCCACCTTCGGGGATTCCTCATGTCACACACAAGATCGATGACTCTCTTGGCGCTGGGCTTGGCCGCGCTGGCCTGCGCGCCGGCGCACGCCGATGTCGGCCAGATCAAGACCGCCAAGGGCCAGGTCAGCGTCGAGCGCCAGGGCCAGGCACTACCTGGCGCGGTCGGCCTTTTGCTCGAAGCTGCCGACGTGCTGAAGACCGGCGCCGACGGCTCGGTGGGCATCACCATGCGTGACAACTCCTTGCTCTCGGCCGGGCCCAACAGCATCCTGGCGCTGGAGCGTTTTGAGTTCGACGCGGCCACCAGCCAAGGCCGCTTTGACGCGCAGCTGCGTCGCGGCACGCTGGCGGTGATCTCCGGGCGCATTGCCAAGCAGTCGCCGCA
>JANOJR010000601.1:0-9125 GCA_031418855.1 Rubrivivax sp. | reverse complement strand
CACTTGCGCCCGCACACGGAATTCGACACGCGCTTGGCGCCCGCATTGGCCTCGCGCTTGAAGCTGGTGGCCGCTCTCGACATCTCTGAGCGCCGCCTGCCGCAAGACGGCCGCTTTGTGGTGCAGGTGCGGCAGCAAACGGTGGACATACGGCTGTCCACCCTGCCCGGCCAGTACGGTGAATCGCTGGTCATGCGGCTGCTGCTGAAAGACCCGATGCTGGCCTCGCTGGACCGCCTGGGCATTGGCGTGCGCGGTTTGACGGCGCTGCGTGAAGCGCTGACCAACGGCGCCGGCCTGGTGCTGGTGACGGGCCCCACGGGCAGCGGCAAGACCACCACGCTGTACGCCGCGCTGGGCTCACTCGACGCCGCGCAAACCAAGATCATCACGGCCGAAGACCCGGTGGAGTACCGCCTGGCCGGCATCACCCAGTGCAACGTCAACGAACGTGTGGGCCTGGGCTTTTCGCAGGTGCTGCGCGCGGCGCTGCGGCAAGACCCCGACGCCATCCTCATCGGTGAGATGCGTGACCAAGACACGGTCGAGACCTGCATGCGCGCCGCCGTCACCGGCCACCTGGTGCTGTCCACCATGCACACCAACGATGCCGCTTCGGCCGCTGCGCGTTTGATCGACATGGGCGCGCCAAGCTACATGGTGGGCATGGCGCTGCAGCTCATCATTGCGCAGCGCCTGGTGCGCAGCGTGTGCGGCAGTTGCGCTGAACCGAATGAGCCCACCGTGGCGCAGCGCAGTTGGCTGGATATGCAACTCGGCCGTAACGGCTGGGACGCCACGGGTTTGAAGCGCGGGCGCGGTTGCGCGCGCTGCCGCAGTACGGGCTTCGAAGGCCGTCATGGCCTCTATGAAGTGCTGGCCATGGACCAGGACATGATCGGCACGCTGATGAAGAACGACATGGCCGGCTTTGCCAGCGCCGCGCGCCAGACGCTCAGCGGCGCAAGTCTCGCCGTCGAAGGCGCGCGCAGCGCGGTCACCGGCCACACCACCGTAGACGAAGCCATGCGCATCGGCCTGCGCCAAGGCTAACGGCGAACATGAGTGCCACGTTTGCCTACCGTGCGCGCGATGCCGGCGGCACCGAACGCAAGGGTGTGTTGCCCGGCGCGTCGGCCGCTGCGGTGGCGCGCGAGCTGGCCAGCCAAGGCATGGTGGCGCTGGACGTGCGCGCGGGCACGCCGGCCAAAGCCGCACCTGGCAGCGCCGCTACTGCCGCTACTGCCTCTGTCACCAGCCCGGCAGGCAACGCTGAAGCCAGCGCCTTTGCCGCCTGGCGCGAGCGCCTCACGCGCCCCAACGCCAAGCGTGTGCAGCAAGACCTGGGCATGGTGCTGCGTGAACTTGCATCCCTGCTGCGCGCCGGCGTGCCCTTGATGCGCTCGCTGCAACTCGCCGCCGATTCCAGTGGCGACGCGCCCGTGCGCGAGCTTTTGCTGCGCATCACACGCGACCTCGACAACGGCCACACCCTGGTGGCCGCCGCCGAGCGCGAACACCGCAGCAGCGGCCTCTTCTCGAACTACGACGTGGCCATGCTGCAAGTCGGCGAGCAAACCGGGCGCCTGCCCGAAGCCTTTGCCGAGCTCTACCGCCACCGCGAGTTTGCGCGCTCCACCAACGAGCAGGTGGGTGCCGCCTTGCGTTACCCGATGTTCGTGATCCTCACGGTGTTGATCGCCATCGTGGTCGTCAACATCTGGGTCATCCCGTCGTTCGCCAAAGTCTTTGCGCAAGCCCGTGCCGAGCTGCCGATGCTGACCAAGGTCTTGCTGGGCATGTCCACGGTCATGTTGCAAGGCTGGCCCTACCTCATCGTCGGCGTCGGCAGCACAGTCTTTGGCTGGACGCGCTGGCTGGCGCTGCCACGCGGGCGCATGTGGTGGGACCGCAAGAAGCTCAAGCTGCCCATCGTTGGCCCCATCCTGCAGGGCATCGTGCTGGCGCGGTTGACGGCCTCGCTGTCATCGTCGATCAAGGCCGGGCTGACCATCACCGACGCGCTGGCCGTCACCGCCCGCACGCTGGGCAACACCTGGTATGAAAGCCGCGTGATGCAGATGTGCGGCGAGCTCGCGCGTGGCACGTCCATCACGGCGGCAGCGCGCAATATGGCGGTGCTGCCGTCCACGCTCTTGCAGCTCTTCGCCATCGGTGAAGAATCGGGTTCGCTCGAAGAGCTGATGCGCGAGATATCGCTGCATTACCAGGGCGAGGTCGACTACGCCGTCAAGCGCCTGTCGGCCACCTTGGAGCCCATCTTGATCTGGTTCCTGGGCACCGGCGTGCTGATTCTGGCGCTCGGGGTGTTCATGCCGATGTGGGATCTGGGGCGCACGCAAATACGCTGAGCGCCTGCGCGGCAGTGCACGCAACACGCGTGCAAATCAGCACGTGATTCGCACCTCTTTTCACTCAAGTCATAAGTTACGGTGTCGAAAAGAATGGCGGAGACGGTAGCGACTTCAAGGTAGCCGCAGCGTTTCGACACGTTCAACACACCACCCCACTCGGAGTACCCAAGATGTCTATCCAACTTCAGCGCCGCGCCAGCCGCCAAGGCGGCTTCACGCTGGTGGAGCTCGTCACCGTCATCCTGATCCTGGGCGTGCTCGCCGCCGTGGCTTTGCCGCGTTATGCCGACCTGCAAGGCAAGGCGCGCGAAGCCAAGGTCAAGGCTGTGGCCGGCTCGATCAAGGCCGCCACCGGCCTGGTCAAAGCCAGCGCCATGGCCAACGGTGTGGCCTGCGGCACGGCCACCGGCACCAGCGTCACGATGGAAGGCGCCTCGGTGGCGCTCAACCATTGCTACCCGCAAGCGCTGGGCTCCTTTGCCGGCGGCGTGTTGGTCGCCGCCAACGTCGCAGCGGCGGACAGCTGGGCCATCTCCACCACCAACGCCGGCGCCGCCGCAGCGGGCTCGGTGGTCAGCATCGAGCTCATCGACGCCGCCACACCAGCCACCTGCTCGGTGAGCTACACCTCGGCCGCGAGCGTCAACGCGCCGCCGGTGGTCGCCACCACCGTCTCGGGCTGCTAACGCTGCACGTGACGGGTGTCTGCCGTGCTGCTGCACGCGCTGCCGCGCAGGCCGCCTTCGGGCGGCCTGTGGCGTTATGGAGCAAGCGGCCTACGCCCGCATGGGCAGCGCGGCTTCACCCTGGTCGAGCTGGTCATCGTGATGACGCTGATGGCCATCATCACCGCCGTGGGCATGGCGCGTTTTGGCGACCGTGAACCCTTTGCCGTGCAAGGCCTGGCCGACCAATTGATCTCCAGCCTGCGCATCGCGCAAGCCAGCGCCGTGGCACGCCGGCAAAGTGTCTACGTGACACTGACGGCCACCCCTGCCGCCATGACGGTGTGCCTGGACGCTGCGTGCAGCCAGCCCCTGGCGGCACCGGGTGGTGACGGGGCCTGGCTGCTCGACGCGCAAGGCCTCACGCTCAGCGCAGGCACCAGCTTCAGTTTCAGCGCCGACGGCGCGCCGAGTTTCGCCACGCCGCTGAGCCTGAACGTGCGCAGCGCCGATGGCAGCGTGGTGTCACCCGCGATCCGCATCGAAGCCGTGAGCGGCCATGTGCATTGAGCGCACATTCAAACCGTTAGCACGCCAGGCCGGCGTGACCTTGGTCGAGCTGATCGTGGCGCTGACGCTCGCCACAGTCGTGATGGGCTCGATCTGGAGCGCCTGGACGCTGCTCTCCACACGCAGCGCCGACCCGCTGGTGGCGCGCCAACAACTCGCGGTCGCGCAGTCGCTCTTGCGCGAAATCGAGTTGCAGCCACTGCCGGGCACGGCCGTCGCCGCCGCCACGCCCGGGCGCACGGGCTTCGCCTCGATCAGCGACTACGACGGATTGACGATGAACGGCATCAGCGACATCGAAGGCCAGGCCGTGCCGGGCCTGCAAAGCTACGGCGCGATCATCAGCGTGCAGCCGCAGGCCTTCAACGACATCGTGGCGAGCCAGGGCTGGTGGATCCAGGTCAGCGTGACTGGGCCCGATGGCCGCGCGCTGCTGCTGGGCGCCTGGCGCGCCAAGCGATGAATACGATGCGGGCGCAGCAGGGTGTCAGCCTGGTGGAGCTGGTGGTGGTGCTAACCATCATGGGCCTCATCGCGTCGCTGTCGGCCACGCTGGTGACGCGCATCGCCTCGTCGCAACAAGCCAACCGCGACCGCTTGACGCTCGCGCAAACCGCCGACGCCGCCATCTCGCGTGTGGCCGACGAGCTGCAAGCCGCGCTGCCCAACAGCGTGCGCGTGAGCGCCAACGCCGGCGGCACCTGGATCGAATGGGTGCCCGTGCGCGACGCCGCGCGCTGGCGGCGCAGCACCGACACCGTGGCCGCCAGCGCCGGCGATGTGCTGGACCTGAGCGACGCCAGTGACAACGGCTTCGACGTCATCGGCACGCCGCTGGCCACGCTGGCTTCGGGCAGCCAGCTGGTGGTGCAGAACCTGGGCACGCCCGAGGCCGACGTCTACACCGGCAACAACCGCCGCGCCAGCCTGGTGCTGGGCGCGGCAGGTCGCCATCTGAACTTCGGCGCCACCGCCGCGTTGCCGCAGAGCACCGACTCGCAGCGCTTCTTCATCGTCAGCACACCCTTGACGTTGGCCTGCGTACCCGGTGGCAACGGGCTGTGGGACCTGGTGCGCTACAGCAGCTATGGCTGGATGGCGGCGCAACCCGTCAGCGAAGCCACGCTCGGTGCCGCGACGCGCGTGCTGGTGCTGGGCGGGCTGTCCAACTGCGCGGCCAGCTACAGCAGCGCGCTGGCCAACATCGGCATGCTCAACCTGCGGCTGTCGCTGGGCACCCCGGGCAGCGGCGCCACGATGGACTTCCTGCAACAGCTGCCGCTGGACAACACACCATGACGCGACGCCTGCGACACCCGGCCTGGCGCGCACACTCGCGCGGCATCGCACTGCCGGCGATGGTGTTCCTCGTCGTCATCGTCGGGCTGATGCTGTCGGCGGGCCTGCTGATGCTGACGCAGGCACAACACAGCCAGAGCCTGCAGCTGCAAGCGGCGCGTGCGCTGGCCGCAGCCAAAAGCGGCAGTGAATGGGGGCTGTGGCAGGTCAGCGATACCGAGGGCATGCTGGGCCTGCCCGGCGACACCTTGCCGCCGTGTTTTGCGACGCGAACGCTGATCTTGCCGTCGCCCCTGTCGGACCTGCAAGTGCAGGTCAGCTGCACACGCGACCCGGTGGCCGGTAGGGTCGACGAAGGTGGCATGCGCCTGGCCAGCTACCGTGTACTGGCGCAGGCCAGCAGCGGCAGCGCAGGCACGGGCGAATTCGTGCAGCGCCAGTTCGAGGCGCGCCACACGGTGTGCAAGAACCCGGGCGGCAGCGCGCCCCGCTACGCTTGCTGAAGTGGGCGACCCGCGACGCGTCGGCTGTGCGTTGAAACAGCACGGCCGATGCCCCGTTTATCGGGCCATCACCGCGTTGGCGCGGACACCACCATCCGAGCAGGCTCCAACATGACCGGGCCCGCGCACGCATGCCCATCGTCCGACATCTGCTGAACCTTCTGATCGCGCTGGCCCTCGCGGGTCCGGTGCTGTCGTTCGCGCAGACATACAGCGCCAGCAGCGAGCCCTATGCCTGGGTTTCGACCGCCGGGCACACCAACGTGACGTGGAACCTGGCCTCGTGCACCGGCGGAGGTGCCTCGGTCGACGACGACATCACGGCCGAACTCCCGCTCGGGTTCACGTTCCGATTCGGCAGCGTCAACTACACGACCGCGCGCGTGATGTCCAACGGACGCCTGCAGTTCAACAACACGTTCTGCTATCCCGGCACGGCCAGCACCGGGCCGCCGCCAACCTACACGCTGCCGCTGCCCGACGCCAACATGGTGCGGGTGATGCGCATCTACGGCAGCGACCTCGACTCGTCGGGCGGTGGCACCGTCACCTATGCGTCGCGGGGCTCGGCGCCGAACCGCAGCTTTGTCGTGACCTGGACCAACGTGCGGGAGTGGGGCCAGGGCAGTAGCAGATTCAACCTGCAGATCGTGCTGTACGAGAACGGCGACTTCGTCTACCAGTTCGGCAGCTCGAGCAACCCGTCCGGCGGCAAGGCGCAGATCGGCTGGCAGCTCACCACTGCCGACTACGCGCTGTACAGCTTCACGAACATCGGATCCTTGGCCGGGACCGCGCTGCGCTGGAGTCCGCCGCGCGTCACCATCAGCGGCACGGTGTACGAAGACATCAACTATGGCGGCGGCGGTGGCCGCAGCAAGGGAGCGGCACTGGCCGCTGCGGGCTCGGTGCGACCGAACGCGCGTGTCGAGCTCTACAGCGTCAGTGCCGGCACCGCCACGTTTTCAAGCGCCACCACCACCGACGCCAGCGGCAACTACAGTTTCACCGTCAGCAGTGCGAGCACCTGGGCCGTGCGTGTGGTGTCATCCAGCGTGTTAGCCAGCCGCACGGGTGCGACCGCCGCCTTGTTGCCCGTGCTCACGGCGCGCAGTGAATGGAACACCAACGCCGCCTGGCAGGTGAGCGACCATGTCGGCGGCATCAACCCCGCCCTGGGCGACGCGCCAGCCGCCAGCACCGGCGCCGTGTTCAATACCAGCACGGGCGTCTTCAGCGCCGGCGTGAGCGGCACGGCGCAGGCTTTCTCGCTGGTGGTGCCCGGCGCCACCGCGCCCAGCGGCGTGGACTTCGGCTTCAACTTCGCCACCGTCGTCAACGTGAGCGACAGCGGCGCGGGCTCCTTGCGCCAGATCCTGACCAACGCCAATACGCTTTCCGGCGACGCCAGCCTGGCGGTGAGCGGGCGCACCGCCGCCATCGAACATGTGATCTTCATGATCGGCAATGGCAGCAGCGGCGCGGGCCTGCGCGCAAGCGTCAACCTCTTCAGCAGCGGCGTGGCGGTGATCACGCCGATGAGTGCGCTGCCCGCCGTCAGCGCCGCGCTGGTGCTGGACGCACGCACACAGCCAGGTTGGGTGAGCGCACCTGTGCTGGACCTACGTGGCACCAGCGCCGGTGCCGGCGTGGCCGCATTCACGCTCAGCAGCAGCGGCAGCATGGTGGCGGGCTGGGCGATCAAGAGTTTTGGCGGCGCGGGTGTGGTGGTCACCGGCGCTGTCAGTGGCAACGCGGTGTTAGGCAACCACATCAGCGCCAACACCGGGCTGGGCATCGACCTCGCCAACAACGGCGTGAGTCTCAACGACGGCACGAAGACCAGCGGCCAGCCCAATGTGCTGATGGACGCACCCGTCATCACCAGCGCCAGCCTGAGCGGCACCACGCTCACGCTGGCGGGCTTTGTGGGCAGCGCGGCGGGGCAAAGCCTCTTCGCCGGCAGCCGCGTGGAGTTCTTCGTCAGCGACAACCATGTCCTGGGCTACGGCGCGGGTAGCAGCTACCTGGGCACGCTTACCAGCGACGCAAGTGGCAACTTCAGCGGCACGCTCACGGTGGCGGCCAACGGCCTCGCCTTGGGCAGCAAGCTCAGCGCGACCGCCACCGACACCAGCAACAACACCTCGGAGTTCAGCGCCAACTTTGCGGGCCTGATCGTCGACTTTGTCGTCAACACCACGCTCGACGAGCTTGACAGCAATGTCGGCGACGGCCTGTGCCTCACGGCCAGCAGCGTGTGCAGCTTGCGTGCGGCGATCCAGGAGCTCAACGCCTTGAGCGCGGCCGCCCCCACGCCGACGATTCGCTTCGCGCTGCCGGCGTGCAGTGGCTACGGCGCGGCGGGCTGCGTCATTGCACCGGCCACCGCCCTGCCTTCGTTGACACGCGCCATCGTCATCGACGCCACCACGCAAAGCGGCTGGAACGCCAGCAGCTTTGCGCCCATCGTCGTGCTGAGCGGCGCGGCCACGTCGGCGGGCACCAGCGGCTTGGTGCTCACCGCCAACGCCAGCAGCGTGCGCGGCCTGGTGGTGCAAGGCTACAGCGGCCACGGCATCAGTGTGGCCGGCAGCGGCGCCAGCATCGTGGGCAACTGGATCGGCCTGAACGCGGCGGGTGATGGCGCCGCAGCCAACGGCGGCAGCGGCGTGAGCATCAGCGCGACAAGCGTGGTGGTGGGCGGCACGGCGCTGGCCGATCGCAATCTCATCGCCTACAACGGCGGCGCCGGCGTGATGGTGACCGGCAGCACCGCCACACAGGTACGCATCAGCGCCAACAGCATGCACAGCAATGTGGGCCTAGGCATCGACCTGGGCACGAGCGGCGTCAACAGCAACGACGGTCTCACCAGCGCGGGCACGGCCAACCTCAGCATGGACCACCCGGTGTTCACGGCCGCGGGCATTGCGCCTTCGGGCACGTCGATGACGGTCTACGGCTTTGTGGGCACGGGCAGCGGCCAGGCGGCGTTTGCGGGCGCGCGCGTGGAGATCTTCAAGGCCGCCGCCGACAACAGTGGCTACGGCGAAGGCCAGGTTTATCTCGGCGCGCTTACCGTCGACGCTAACGGCCAAGTCAACGGCACCGTGGTCTTTGCCGCTGGCTTGATCAGCGTGGGCGATCGCATCACCGCCACCGCCACCGACGCCGCAGGCAATACCAGCGAGTTCGGCCCCCACCGGGCGACGACGACGGTGGCCGGCCTGACACCCGCCGGCTTCGACGCCTTCGAGGCCGACACCGCCGCCAACGCCACCAGCGGGCCACTGCGCACACGCGTGGCCGGTGCGCCCGCCAGCGTGGACATCGTCGCCCTGGCCGCCAGCGGTGGCGGCCTGCACCCCGGCTTCACCGGCACGGTCAGCCTGAGCTGGCTCGACGCGCGCAGCGACAGCGGTGCGGTGAGTGGCAGCTGCCGCGCCAGCTGGCTCAGTCTTGGCAGCGCTGGGAGCGCCAACTTTGCAGGTACTTCCAGAGTTAGCGTCGCGCTGACACCACCCGCCACCAGCACACGCGTGATGCGCCTGAGGATGAACTACACGAGTGGCAGCGAAAGCGTCACGGCATGCAGCGGCGACGCCTTCGCAGTCATCCCCGCCAGCATGAGCCTGGTGGCCAGTGATCAAACCTCCGCCAGCGCGGGCACAGCGCGCGCGCTGAACAACGCCAGCGCCAGTGGCGGCGTG
>JANOJR010000600.1:0-5395 GCA_031418855.1 Rubrivivax sp. | reverse complement strand
CAATCGGGCAACTTCTTGCGCGGCTGGTTGCACATGGACTTCAACCAAGCTGAAAACGGCCGCCGTGTGCACGACGGCATGTGGCCCATCATCGCCGGCCGGCGCATTGCCTTGAACTTCCGCTGGGCCCAGCCCGACGGTGTGCTGGAGCTGTACCAAGCCGGCAGTGAAGGCCCGCAGTGGTGGGTCAAACACCCCGACACCGTGCGCGGCTTGCCGCCCGCGAGCATCCTGGACCGTTGCACTATCAGCAGCACCTGCCCGAAGGTGATCGAGCACTTCGGCTCGGCCGAGGTCTGGGCGCTGAAGCTCACGCCGGAATGGGTGGGCACCGACGCCGCGCAAGACATCCCCTTGCCCGCCAACGTGCGCCGCTACTACATCGCCAGCTCCTCCCATGGTGGTGGCGCCGGCGGCTTCAACACCAGCCTGCCCGGCAAGGGCCTGCCCACCACCGGGCCCAACTGCCCGGGCAACAACTTCGGCACCGGTGTGCTGCCGGCCAACCCGGTGCCGCACACGCAAACGGTGAACGCGCTGCGCCTGCACTTTCGCAACTGGGTGATGGTTGGGTCGCTGCCGCCGCCAAGCGTGTACCCGAAGCTCTTCACGCGGGCACCCAGGCCGGGTGGGATGTGGTTGCCCTTCGTGAACCCAAACCCGTTTGACTTCCTGAACTGGAGCAGGACGAACTACCAAGCCTGGGTCATGAATGGCAGCTTGCCGCCCGAAGGCCTGGACGCAATCTTTGCGGGCCTGCAAAGCGGCCACTCCCCGTGGCGCGGCAGAACGGCGCCCGATCTGGTGGACGCCAACAAGACGGCGATGGGATTCCCCAACCTGCCTGGCTTGCGCAGCACCGTGCCCGAGGCCGGCTTCATCATGCCCGTGCTCGACTACGACTGGGGACCACAGTTCAACTACACCGACGCTTCGGGCATTCCGTCCAACGCGCCGCCGCCGGTCAAGCAAAGCATCCGCATGCTGGTGCCACGCGTCGACAAAGACGGCAACGAAGTAGGGGGTGTGCCCAACGTGCTGACCGATGCGCCCCTGGGCACCTACCTGGGTTGGAACATCACCGCCGGCGGCGCCCGGCCCTTCCACCAGGACCAGATCTGCAACTACGTGGGCGGCATGGTGCCTTTTGCCAAGACCATGGCCGAGCGGCTGGCCAACAACGACACGCGGCTCTCGCTGGAAGAGCGCTACACCAACAACGCCGGCTACGTGGCGGCGGTGACGCGGGCGACCACGTATGCCGTCTCGCAAGGCTTCTTGCTTCAGGTGGACGCCAATGCCTTGATCGCAGCGGCTGCGGCCAGCGAGGTGCTGAAGTAAGGGACTTGGCGCGCGCTGCCGCAGCGAGCCAACCGGAAATTACCGAAAGGTAATTTCCAACTTGACATATCACGAGCAGATCCTCAAAATTACCGATAGGTAATTATGGAGGCTGCCATGCTCGCCAAACCCAAGGAATTACCGCTCGGGCATCAAAACGGCTCGTCGGCGGCGCTGCGCTCCTCGGCAGAACTGGGCGCCATCGTGCGCGCGCAGCGCAAGCACCTGGCGCTGACGCAGCTCGACATCGCCGGCCTGGGCAACACTGGCAACCGCTTCATCGTCGATCTCGAAAGCGGCAAGCCGACCGTGCAGTTGCAAAAGGTGCTCGACATCATGGAGCTGCTCGGCTTGGAGCTCGTGGTTCGGGCAAGGGTTGGGCGCTCAACCGGACCTTCGCAGTGACGCCGCGCCCCGACCAGCTCGACGTCTACTTCGGCGCCGAACATGTCGGCATAGTCCACGACGCCACGCCGCTGGCCTTCGCTTACACCGCGCCCTGGCTGGCACGTGCCCAGCCGATGGCCATCGCGGCCATCCCCTTGCAGCCGGGGCGCCAGGACTCGGCGGCGGTACAGGCCTACTTCGAGAACCTGCTTCCCGAAGGTGAGTTGCGCGACTACTTGGCCGCGCAGCGCAAGGCGTCGACGCTGTTTTCGCTGCTGCTCGAAGTGGCGGGCGACACCGCCGGCGGCTTCGTCATCCTCGCGAGCGGCCAAACGCCGCAAGCGCCCCGCTACGAGCCCAGCACCTGGGAGGCGATTGCCGCCGTGCTGCGCAAGACGTCCGCCGCCGCGATCGACCTGCGCGGCCAAGGCGCGCGCATCTCGCTGGCCGGTGCGCAGGACAAGACCAGCCTCGCGATCTTTATCGACGGCGTGCCGCGCCTGCCCAGGGGCGCGTCGCCTTCGACGCACATCCTCAAGCCCAACATCAAACGGCTGGCAAAGGTCTGGCACTCGGCCGCCAACGAGACCATCGTGATGCGCACCGCAGCCCATTGCGGACTGCCCACGGCGGAGGTCTTCTATGAGCCGCACACCGAGTCGTGCGTCGTGCGCCGCTTCGACCGCACAAGCCGGAGCGACGGCACGCTGGCGCGCCTGGTGCAGTACGACCTGTGCCAGCTGGCCGGTACGGTGTCGGGTCGCAAGTATGAAAAGGAGGGCGGGCCTGACTTGGCCCAATGCGCCGCGCTGATCCGCCGCTACAGCACGCAGCCGGCGCTGGACCTGCGCAAATTCGTCGACTGGATCCTGTTCAACCTCTTTGTAGGCAACAACGACAGCCACGCCAAGAACCTCTCGCTCTATGCCGCGCCCGGCCAGGGCGTGCTGCTGACACCGTTCTACGACCTGATGTGCACGCGCTTGTACCCGGGCCTGTCGCCGCACTTCGCGTTCGCCATCGACGGCGAATTCATGCCGGGCCGCCTGACGCGGGCACACGTCGAGTCACTGGCCAGGCAACTGGGCATGCAGCCGACGTTCTTCCTGCGACAGGCGGCCACGCTCGCCATCAAGATGCCCGACGCCTTGCAGCAGGCGGTCAATGAAGTCAGCCCGTCGCTGTCGCGTCCGGCCAAAGAACTGGCGTCCAAGCTGCAGCTGTTCGTGGCGTCGACGACGCGAAAGACGGCGGCGCGGTTGGCGCGGTGAGCGTACGGGTTCGGCGTTAGCACTCGGTTAAGTCTCGCTGACGCGACGACGGTGGCGGTGGCGGTGGCGGCCAGCACATGCGGTCGATCGACCACACGCGACTCCGCTCAACCCACTACGCCTTCCATCGCCCGAAACAAAGCCCACTCACCTGGCACACCCTTGAGGCCCCGTGCGCCTTGCGCCTCGAACGCGAGCCCCGAGCCAGCGACAAGGTCGCGCACGGTGGACGAGACCCAGACCTGGCCGTCACCGGCCTGCGACATCACGCGCGCGCCGATGTGCACGGCCAGGCCGCTGACCTTGTCGGCGCTGGTTTCGACTTCACCGGTATGCAGGCCCGCGCGCACGGTGAGGCCGAAGCTCTGCGCCTCGGCCAGCATCGCCAGCGCGCAGCGCACGGCGCGTGCGGGGCCGTCGAAGGTGGCGAAGAGGCCGTCGCCGGCGGTGTCGACCTCCACCCCGCGGTGGGCTTGGAGCTGGCGGCGGCCCATGGCGTGAAAGCGCACTTGCAGCTCGCGCCATGCGCGGTCGCCGAGCTCGCTGGCGCGCTCGGTCGAGCCCACGATGTCGGTGAAGAGCACGGTGGCCAGCCAGCGCTGGGCGTGGTCTGGTGCCGCAGTCGCGGGCCGGGCGTGCGCAAACTGCACGATCGCGTCGACCACCGCCTCGCTGTCGCCTTCGGAGGCGAAATGGTCGGCGCCGGGTAGTTCGAGGTACATCGCGTCGGGCACATGGTCAGCCAAAAAACGGCCATTGGCGCAGGTCACGACGCGGTCGCCGCGGCGCTGAATGATGAGCGTGGGCCGGCGGATTTGCGGCAGCACCGCACGCACGTCAATTTGATCGTTAGCAATGAGCAGCCGCTTGATGGCGCTGGGCGACGACGACTGGCGCTGGTAGCTCGCCAGCATCTCGGCGAAGTCGCTGTCGCCTGCGCGCCCCGGGCAAAAGAGTGGTGCCGAACGCTCCGTGCCCCAGGTCTCAAGCACCACCGCCAGCATGCGCTCCAGGCTGGGCCGGATGGGGAAGTCGGCGGACTTGGTGAAGCGCGCCATGGTCGCGAACATCACCAGCCGATCGACCAGTGCAGGGTAGGTGGCGGTGAAGAGTGCGGCCATGGCGCCGCCTTCGGACGAGGCGAAGAGCACCGCGCGCTGCGAGCCTGCGGCCTGCATCACCGCGCGCACATCGTCCATGCGCTGCTCCAGGGTGGGCGCGCCTTCCAGGCGGTCAGACATGCCCTGGCCACGCTTGTCGAAGATCAGCACGCGAAAACTCAACGCCAGGCGGCGCAGCATGGCCGCGTAGGCCTCGTAATGCCAGTTGGCTTCGATGTGGGAGACGATGCCCGGCACCACCACCAGGTCTTGCGCGCCGCTGCCGAAGACCTGGTAGGCGATGCTGAAGCCGTCGCTGTCAGCGAAGTGCGTGGTCGGCGTCGCCAGCGCGTCGCTCATGGGTCTTAGCTGCGGTACGACGGGTCGATACGGTCCACCAGGCGCTGCATGGCATCAAACGCATCCTGCCCGGCGCCCGTCTTGGGCACGAATTGCAGCGAGTCGCGCACACAGCTCTCAAGCACGGGCACGGCAATCGGCTTGGCGCGGCCCATCGACATCGTGGCCAGTTGCACTTCGCACGAGCGCTGCAAGAGCCACATCATGGCGAAGGCCGTGGCCACCGTCGGGCCCATCGTCACCGGGCCGTGGTTGCGCAGCAGCAGCACGGGTTTGCCCGCCGCGCTGGCCACCACACGCGGGCCTTCGTCCATGTGCACGGTGACGCCTTCGAACTCGTGGTACGCCACCTTGCCGTAGAGCTGCGCGGCGTAGAAGTTGTCAAAGCGCAGTCCTTCTTCGAGGCAGCACACGGCCATGGTCGGCGTGGTGTGCACATGCATCACGCAATGCGCTTTGGCCACGCCTTCGTGGATGGCGCCGTGGAAGGTGAAGCCGGCGGGGTTGATAGGCCAATCACTAGCGCCCACGATGTTGCCCTTGGTGTCGACCTTGACAAGGTTGGACGCGCAGACCTCGGTGTAGTGCAGGCCAAAGGGGTTGATGAGGTAGTGGCCATCTTCACCCGGCACGCGCAGCGAGATGTGGTTGTAGATGAGCTCGGTCCAGCCCATGCGGTCGAAGATGCGGTAGGCGGCGGCGAGCTGCACGCGCGCGCCCCACTCTTCGGGGCTGAAGCGCGCGGGGCGGGGGTAGTTGCTGCTCATGGCGTGGCTCCTGCACTTGGGTTGGAAGTTGGATTGAAGAGCGGATGGAGGTTGCTGAGCTTGGCGTCGAAGACCTCGTGGCCTTCGTCCACCTGCACGGTCAGGCCGATGTACTGGGTGTCGTACAGCGGCGCGAGGTGCGCCCTCGCGGCCGTGGCCACCGCATCCC
>JANOJR010000599.1:0-8805 GCA_031418855.1 Rubrivivax sp. | reverse complement strand
GGGAAAGGGTCGCCGCCAAAGCGGTCGCGCATTTTTCGCGCGTAGCTCGTCAGCCAGGCCAGCGGGTAGCGCGAGACGGCGGGGTCGAGCAGCCGCTCGATGCTGCGCCGTTTGGATTCTTCAAACGCGTTGAGCAGGTTGCGCGCGACCCATGGGTTGTCCTTGAGGACGGCCCTTTGCATCGCGATGATGTGCATGATGGGCCAGACCTTGGTGCGGTCGAAGTAGGCTTCTTCCATGTCGAGAAAGTCGGGGAAGAGGCGCACCACGTCGGGGTGGCCTTCGAGAAAGCAGGTCGGCGGGCGGGCGATGATGGCGCAGTCGATCTCGCCGCTGGCGAGCAACTGGCTGAGCGATTTGTCGGCCACGCGTGTGAGAAGCACACCTTCGGGCAGCGTGATTTCCACCTTCTCCACGCGCCCCGGCGCGTTGGCGCCGGCCTGGACCCAGTGCACGTCTTGCAGCTTCACACCCATATCGTTGTGCATCCAGCCGCGCATGTACACGGCCGCTGAATGTGCCCACTCGGGCGAGCCCACCTTCTTGCCGGCGAGGTCGGCCACCGAGCGGATGCCGCTCTTTTTGTTGACGTAAAACGAGCTGAAGCGAAAGAGGCGCGAGCAGATCACGGGCAGGCCGATGATGTCGCTGTCAGGCCGTGTCACCTGTGTCGCGAACTTGGCAAAACTCAGCTCGGCCAAATGGAATTCGCGGTTCGCCGTGAAGCGCGCAAAACACTCGTGGTGGCCCATCAGCGACCAATTCAAGTCGATGCCTTCGGGCTTGACCACGCCAGAGCGGATGTCGCGAAAGTGGTCGTAGTCGGTGGTGGCGATGGAGAGTTGCAGTTGGGTCATGGGCCCTTGGGTGTGGTCGATGCGGCAAGCCGCCGGGCATTCTGCCAGCCAGGCTCGCGTGCGCAGCGGCAAGCAAGCTGCATTCAGACCACGCTGTGAGACACGCGCAGGGGGTGGCGCACCGTCAGCGTCGTCAGCGCACTTACGTCGTTAGCACCTTCGCCGGCACGACGAGCGGCTCGCGGCCGATGCGCTCAAACTCCGCAATGACTTGCGCTCCCAGCAACAGCAAGGTCGCCGCCAGCTCCAGGCTGAGCAGCACGGCGATGGCGGTCGTCAGCGAGCCGTAGACCATGCCGATCTGCGACAGCGTGGCGAAGTACCAGACCAAGGCGTGTCGCGAGACTTCCCACAGCGCCGCGGCCGTGACGCCGCCAATCAACGCGTGCGACAGCGACAGCCGGCCCACCGGCATCACCAGGTAGATGGAGGTCAGCACGAAGACTTCACCGGCCAGCCCCAGCAGGTACAGCAGCACGCGCGAGAAACCGGCGAGCGACCAACTTCGCCCCTGCCAGGCGATGCTGCCCTTGCCCAGCGCTTGCAGGCTGCCGGCCATCAGGGTCACCAGCAGCAGCCCCACGCCCAGACAAAGGATGTACACATATGGGATCAGCAGCGACACCAACACAGGGCGCCGGCGCTCGGTCACACGGTGATGGAAGATCACCGACATGGCGTTTTCGAGCACCGTGAAAGCCAGTGAGCTGAAGAACAGCATCGTCGCCAACAGCACCCAGCCGATGAGCTCGCGATGCGCCAGAAAGTTGGACAGCTCGGCGACGATGGCGCGCGACTGCCCCGGCACCAGCCATTCGAGATAGCGACTCAAGGTCGCCAACAGCTCGGGCGGCTCGATCCAATGCGAGACCGCGATCACCGCCAGGATCATCAAGGGCACCAGCGACAGCAGCGCGTAATACGCCACGGCCCCGGCCAGCAGCAGGCCCTGGTTGGCGCGAAACGCCTTCAAGGTCTGGACGGCAAAGGCCCAGGGGTGCAGGGCGATCGTGGTAGCGGCGCGGCCGGGCATAAGCCTGTCAGGCTAAGCTGCCGTGCTTGCGGCGGTCTGTGCGCTGTCAGACAGACGCGCCCCACCATTTGCAGCCACGCTGCGCTCTGAATCGCAACCCAGGACATCGCCCATGAATCGAACTGCCACCCGAGGCCACGTCGACCTGGTGCGCATCGCCATCGAGACGATGACGGAGCGTGGGCTCAAGCCTGAGTTCCCGCTGGCCGTAGCCGACGAGTTGGCGATGATCCGCGGCCCCGGTCGCGACGCCGACACAAGCATTCGCGACTTGACCGCCATGCTGTGGTGTTCGATCGACAACGACGACTCGCGTGACCTCGATCAACTCACCGCCTGCGAGCCGCTGGCGCGTGGCGCCGTGCGTGTCTTCGTGGCCGTGGCCGATGTCGATGCGGTGGTAAAAAAGAACTCGGCGATCGACGAGCACGCGCGCTTCAACACCACCAGCGTGTATACCGCCGCGCGCATCTTCCCGATGCTGCCCGAGCGCTTGTCCACCGACCTGAGCTCGCTCAACCCGGGGCAGGAGCGGCTGGCTATCGTGACGACGATGGACATTGCTGCCGACGCCAGCTTGACGCACGCCAGCGTGCAGCGTGCGCGCGTGCACAGCAAAGCCAAGCTGGCCTACGACGCGCTGGCGGCGTGGATTGAGGACGGCGTCGCGCTGCCCTCTGCCGCAGCGGCGGTGAGCGGCCTTGAGCAGCAGCTGCGCATGCAAGATGAGGTCGCGCAGCGCCTGCGCGCGCGCCGGCGTGCCGATGGGGCGCTCGAGTTCGAAACGATGCAGCCGCGTGCGGTGTATGAAGGTGAGCGTGTGGTGGCCATTCGCCAGCAAGCGCAGAACCGCGCGCGGCAGTTGATTGAAGAGCTGATGATCGCCACCAACCGGGCCACCGCGCAGTTCCTGGCCGAGCACGGCGCAGCGTCGCTGCGCCGCGTGGTGCGTTCGCCCGAACGCTGGGCCCTCATCGTGGCGGAGGCGCGCAAATACGGCGAGGCTTTGCCGGACGCGCCGGACCCACGCGCGCTCGAGCTGTTCCTGGCGCGGCGGCGCAAAGCCGATCCGCTGCGCTTCCCTGATCTGTCGCTGGTGATCGTCAAGCTCATGGGCGCGGGCGAGTACGTGGTCGAGCAGCCCGGCGCGGCGCCGATCGGCCACTTCGGTCTGGCGTTGCGCGACTACACGCACTCCACCGCACCGAACCGCCGCTACCCCGACCTCATCACCGCGCGCCTGCTCAAGGCGGTGCTGGCCACCAGCGCGGCGCCCTACAGCGGGGCCGAGCTGGCGGCGCTGGCGGCGCACTGCAGCCAGCAGGAAGACGCGGCGCAGAAGGTCGAGCGCAAGTTGCGCAAGTGCGAGGCCGCGCTGCTGCTGCAATCGCACGTTGGCCAGCGCTATGACGCCATCGTCACCGGCCGCTCCAAAGGCAACACCTGGGTGCGCATCTTCACGCCGCCTGTTGAAGGCAAGCTCAGCGGCCGCGGGGCCGAGCCCGACATCGGGCAGCGTGTGCGTGTCGAGCTCGCCTCTACCGATGTCGAACGCGGCTTCATTGACTTCGTGTGGGTCGAGTGATCACGCGCCGCTTCAAGCTGGCGCGCATCGAAGGTGCGTACGAGACCTTCGCCAAGGCCGCCGAGACCCGGGCGCTCAACGTCATGACCGAAGCGTAGGCGCGATGCCGCGCGCACACCGCGAATGGCATCGCAGCGATCGCATCGGCTGGCTACGCGCCGCCGTGCTGGGCGCCAACGACGGCATCGTCTCCACCGCCAGCCTGGTCGTCGGCGTCGCTGCGGCCAGCGCCACCACGGGTACGGTGCTGATGACGGGCGTGGCCGCTTTGGTGGCCGGCGCGATGTCGATGGCCGCCGGCGAGTACGTGTCGGTGCACTCCCAAGCCGACACCGAACAGGCCGACCTGTCGCGCGAGAGCGCTGAGCTCGCCGCCGACATCGGTGCCGAACGCCAGGAGCTGGCGTCGATCTACGTCGCGCGTGGCCTGGAGCCCAAGCTCGCGCAACAAGTGGCGCAGCAGCTGATGGTGCACGACGCCCTGGGCGCGCATGCGCGCGACGAGCTCGGCATCTCTGAAACGCTGAGCGCCAAGCCGCTGACAGCGGCGATGGCCTCGGCCGCCAGCTTTGCGGTCGGTGCTGCGCTGCCGCTGGGTGTGGCCGCACTGGCGCCCACCGCAGCGCTGCTGTGGTGGGTCGCGTCGAGCTCGCTCGCCTTCCTTGCCGCGCTCGGCGTGATCGCCGCCCGCGCCGGTGGCGCCAAGGTGCTGGCCAGCGCCTGGCGCGTCACTTTGTGGGGTGCGGTGGCGATGGGCATCACCGCCGCGGTGGGCGCCTGGGTCGGCGCGGTGGTCTGAGAGGCTCAGTTGCGCCGCGGATTGTTCGGCGCGTTATCGCGCCGGTTCGGCACGCCGTCGCCATCACGGTCGCGGTCGTTGCGGTTGCTGATGCCGTCGCCGTCCCGGTCGCCGCGCGACCACGCGCCACGCTGCTGCTGCCAACGGCCACCGCGCTCCACCCAGGCTGGTTGCGCGTAGATGTAGCCCGGGCGGCTGCGCACCCAGGAGCCGGCCACCCACTGGTGGCGGTTTTGGCTGCGGCTCCAGTTCCAATAGCCTGGCGCCCAGTCATAACCACGCCTGGCCGCCGGCTCCACTTCATAGCGCTGATCGGGCGGGCCGACTCGGATCGTCACCCCCACCGGGGCGGCGGCGGCCTGGGCAGCGATGCTGCCAAGCGCGGCTGCCACGATGGCAGCGAGCAAGCTGTGCTTGAACATGAGATCTCCAGTGAGTCAATGTCACCCCACTGTGCGCCCACACCGCGCCAGTGCGTGTAGGCCGAACCGCCGTGCGCAGGCGGGCGCCGATGCCGCGCCATCGCGGCGCGAAACCAGTGCTTGTGTGCTGCAACGAACAGAAGACCAAGGCTCTGGCCATCACATTTGTACATGCGCCAAGCGGCGCGTGGCGACAACAGCCAGACATCCACCACCGACGTTCACACAAGGAACCTAAGCCATGACCTATCAAGGAGCACGGGCCCGCGAGCCAGTCAACGAGAAAGCGCGCACCTTCGAAGTATCGAAGGTGCGCCTGGCTGCCGACGGCCACATTAGCGAAGTGCTTTGGGGCGAGGTGGATGCCGCCTCGGACCACGACATCGGGCCACGTGTCATGGCTTCCGAAGCCGAGGTGGTGGAGGCGATTCACGACGGCGCCGAGGTCCTCGCCGTGTTCTCGGCATCGGCGCGGCGACTCCCCGAACGCTTGTTCGTGGTCACCCAGGGTGGAGACGGCACGGCGCGCATCGCGCTTGGCGGTGCGCCTTCGCCAGGGCGAGATCTCGCCGACATGGCCAGCGTCGAGCAGCGCGACGGCGAGGCAACTCAGCGACCCGTCCCGGCCAGCGCGAGGCGCGCCGCCGGCCACTTCACCACATTCGCGGTGTCCCGGGTCAGGCTGGATGCGGACGGCCGCGTCACCGCCGTGGTTTGGGGCAAGGTGGACACGCGCAAGAACGACTGGGCGACACCCGAAGTCGTGGCCCCGGTGGTCGAGGCCGTCATAGCGCTCGATCGCGGCGACCCCGTGTTCGCACTGTTTCCTTCGCCCCACGGGCACGTGCCCGAGCGCCGCTTCGTGACGGTCGACTACAACGATGGTCGCCGCACGATCGTGCTGGAAGGACCCGCGACGCACCAGCACGAGATGCATGACATGGACCGGTTGGACTGAAGGCTGAGCCTGGCGATGGCCACGCAGGCGCTGGTGGTGTGAAGGCGCACCAGCCGCGGCGCGGGGTGCGTTGGGTGCCGTGGCTGGTGGTGCTAACACTCATCCTGAGTTCTCTCAAGATCATCGAGGACGTGGTCGGCCGCGAGTCCGGGCCGTTCGATGAAACGCTGCTGTGGTTTGTGCGCGCACAGGTGCCGTCAACGTGGACCGGCTTCTTCGCCGCGGCCACGCTCAGCGGCTCGGCGGCCTTCCTCACGTCGGCCACCGCCGTGGCGGCCCTGGTGCTGTGCATCGCGCGGCGGCGCTCCGAGGCCCTGCTGCTGGCCGCCTCGTCGATCAGCGCTGCGCTCTTCGTCTACGTCTTGAAGGTACTCGTCGGCCGAGAGTGCCCTGCCCTATGGGACACGCAGTGGTATTGGGGATCGAGCTTCCCCAGTGGCCACACCTTGAGCACCGCAGCTTTCGCCACCGCGGCCGCCTTGTGCATTGCCCGCATCTGGCCGCGCTGGGCCACGCCGGCTACTGCGCTGGCGCTGGTCTGGTCACTCACCGTCGCGCTGTCGCGCCTGGTGCTTGGCGTGCATTGGCCCACCGACGTGCTGGTGGCACTGTGCATCGGCGTGTTGATTCCGCTGCTCGTCAGCGCGGCGCAAAACATGGCGGCGGCCCTGGCACGCCCCAGGGTTGGAGCGGCACCGCTCTGACCTCTGCGACGCTGCGTTGCGTCGCCTCGAAAGCCTGCGCCGCTATGTGCGTTAACGAACCGACCTGCCGTGCCAGTGCGCGCACCCTGTCGTTTCAAATCCGCTTGAGACCCGGTCTCCGCCGGAGCAACGAATTGCCACGATGGCCCGGCCTTGATCTTGATGGCCAAGGCCCTGTGCCTGCTCGCCAACAAGGCGCCCAAGGTCCACCCTTCAAACCTGATCGCGGAGAAGCTGATGCCTGACCCCCTCTCACCCAAACTGCTGCACACCATGCATGCCTACTGGCGCGCGGCTAACTACCTGTCGGTGGGGCAGATCTACCTGCAAGCCAATCCCCTGCTCGACGTGCCGCTCGCGCTCGAACATATCAAACCGCGCCTGCTCGGGCATTGGGGCACGACACCGGGTTTGAACCTGATCTACGTGCACCTGAACCGGCTCATTAAGGACAACGATCTGAACATGATCTACGTCATGGGCCCGGGCCATGGCGGGCCGGGCATCGTGGCGCACAGCTACCTGGAAGGCTCGTACACCGAGCACTACCCGGCGATCGAGCGCAACCGCGCTGGCATGCAGCGGCTGTGTCGACAGTTCTCCTGGCCGCAGGGCATACCCAGCCATGTCTCGCCCGAAGTGCCGGGCTCGATCCATGAAGGCGGCGAGCTGGGCTACTCGCTCGCTCATGCTTATGGCGCGGCCTTCGACAACCCCGAGCTCATCGTCGCGTGTGTTGTCGGCGACGGCGAGGCCGAGACCGGCGCGCTTGCGGCGAGCTGGCATTCCAACAAGTTCTTGAACCCTGCGCGCGACGGCGCGGTGCTGCCGATCCTGCACTTGAACGGCTACAAGATCGCCAACCCCACGCTGCTGGCGCGCATCAGTCGCGAAGAGCTCACCGACCTGATGCGCGGCTATGGCCACGAGCCCCATTTCGTCGAGGGCGACGACCCGATGCGGGTGCACCAGGCGCTGGCGGCGGCGCTGGATGCGGTGCTGGTGCAAATACGCCAGTTTCAAAAGGAGGCGCGAGCGCTCGACCCAGGCCAGCCGCCCACGCGCCCACGCTGGCCGATGATCGTGCTGCGCACCCCCAAGGGCTGGACCGGGCCGAAGTTTGTCGACGGCAAGGCGGTGGAAGGCCACTGGCGCTCACATCAAGTGCCGATTGCAGAGTTCAAGACACCCGGGCATGTGCAGTTGCTGGAGCGCTGGCTCAAGAGTTACCGCCCCGAGGAGCTGTTCGACGCCGACGGCCGTTTCCTTGACGAGCTGGCCACGCTGGCACCGACGGGCAAGCGCCGCATGGGCTGCAATCCGCACGCCAATGGCGGTGCTTTGTTGCAGCCGCTGGCCATGCCATCTTTTCGCGCCTACGCCGTGGTGGTGAGCGAGCCCGGCGCTGTGGATGCCGAGGCCACGCGCGTGCTGGGCAAGTTTGTACGCGACGTCATGCGCCACAACCTGGGTGCCGCCAACTTCCGAATCTTCGGCCCGGACGAGACCGCGTCGAACCGGCTCGATGCTGTCTTCGAGGTGTCGGGCAAGATGTGGCTGGATGGTGTGGGGGACGAGGGCGACAGCCACCTCAGCGCCCACGGCCGCGTCATGGAAGTGCTGAGCGAACACCTGTGCGAAGGCTGGCTCGAGGGCTATCTGCTGACCGGCCGCCACGGTCTGTTTTCTTGTTATGAAGCCTTCATCCACATCATCGATTCGATGTTCAACCAGCATGCCAAGTGGCTCAAGGTGTGCAACGGCATCCCGTGGCGTTTGCCCATCGCGTCGCTGAACTACCTGCTCACCTCGCATGTCTGGCGCCAAGACCACAACGGCTTCTCGCACCAGGACCCTGGCTTCATCGACCACGTGGCGAGCAAGAAGGCTGACGTGGTGCGCATCTACCTGCCGCCCGACGCCAACACCTTGCTCTCAGTCACCGACCACTGCTTGCGCAGCCGCAACTACGTCAACCTGATCATTGCCGGCAAGCAGGCAGCGCCGCAGTGGCTGGACATGGACGCGGCCGTGCGCCACTGCGCGGCGGGTGCGGGCGTGTGGGAGTGGGCCAGCTTTGAGGCCTGGGAACCGGACGTAGTGATGGCCTGCGCCGGCGACGTGCCCACGCTGGAAGCACTCGCCGCCGTGACCTTGCTGCGCGTGTACGTGCCCGACATCCGCATCCGCTTCGTCAACGTCGTCAACCTGATGGTCTTGCAGCCGCCCTCAGAGCACCCGCACGGCCTGGCCGACCACGAGTTCGACGCCCTGTTTACCGAAGACAAGCCGGTGATCTTCGCCTTCCACGGCTACCCCGCGATCATTCACAAGCTGACGTATCGGCGGCGCAACCACGACAACATCCACGTGCGTGGCTACAAGGAAGAGGGCACCACCACGACGCCGTTTGACATGGTGGTGCTGAACAACGTTGACCGCTATCA
>JANOJR010000598.1:0-2745 GCA_031418855.1 Rubrivivax sp. | reverse complement strand
ATGAAATCGCTAACGTCGGCGATGAGCTGAGCCACGTGGCGCACACGATCACCGGTGGTCGTTTGCTGCACGAGCTGGCCGTCGATATGCACTTCAACGCGAAGTGCATCCGGCTCGCTGAGCGCGCACACGTTGGCGCTGACAGGGCAGAAACCGTCCCGCGCGCGCAGCCGCACGGAAGGCCGGTAATGGTTCGGAACCGGCACCAACACGTCGTTAACGATGGCGTAGCCGGCCACGAATTGCATCGCATCAGATGCGTCAACACGGCAAGCCGTGCGTGCGATGACGATGCCCAGCGTGGCGCCCATCACCAGCGCGCTCACGCCCGGCGGCACCTCGATCGCATCGCCCTCCCCCGCCAGCGTGTTGCGCGGCTTGACCTGCAACACCGGCGCACGCGGCGCGGCTTTGTAGGGCGCTTCGTCCACTGCCGCGCCAAGCGCCAACAACTCGGGCGCGTGATTCAAGAGCGCGCCGTAGACCGTGCCGCTGAAGCGGTAGGGCGGCAGATTGAATGAAGCGGGGAAAGCAGCCATGGCCAGCGAATGTACTCAGAAGTCAACGCTGAGCCGCGGGCCTGCCCGCGGTCCCATGCCTTGGCGCGCGAATGAACCCAAGTGCAGGGCCGCTCGGGACGGCCCTGCACAATCTGCGCGCCCCCGTCGCTCACCCACGCTACACCCCCATGCCTCACCTGCCCGCCTCGCCCGCGCTGGCGCGTTTTCGCGTCATCGACCTCACGCAAGTGCGCGCCGGCCCCACCGCCTGCCGCCAGCTCGCCGACTGGGGTGCGGATGTCATCCAGGTGCAGATGCCCGAGCACATGCGCGGCGACGACACGCTGGGGGGGCAGGACGGCAGCGACTACCAGTACACGCACCGCAACAAGCGCTCGGTGACGCTGAACTTGAAAGAGCCTGAAGGCATCGCGGCGCTGAAGCGTTTGATCGCTACGTCCGACGTGGTGGTCGAGAACTTTCGCCCCGATGTCAAACACCGCCTTGGCATCGATTACGACAGCTTGGCCGGCGATCACCCGCGCCTCATCTACGCCAGCATCTCGGGCTTCGGCCAGAGCGGCCCGCTCGCCGAGCGGCCGGGCTTCGACCAGATCGCGCAGGGCATGGGCGGGCTGATGTCGGTGACGGGCCTGGCCGGCCAGGGCCCCGTGCGCGTGGGCATCCCGATTGCGGACCTGTGCGCGGGCATCTTCGCCGCCCAAGGCATCCTGGTCGCGTTGCTGGAGCGCGAGGCCTCGGGCAAGGGCCAGTGGCTGCACACCTCGCTCTTGCAAGCGATGGTCAGCATGATGGACTTTCAAACCGCGCGCTGGCTGGTCGACGGCGAAGTGGCCAGCCAAGCCGGCAACTTCCACCCCACGAGCATCCCCACGGGCGTCTACAAAGCGCGTGACGGCTACATGAACATCGCTGTCTTCGGCAGCAAGATCTGGGAGCGCTTTTGCACCACGCTGGGCGCGCCGGAATGGATCCAGGACCCGCGATTTGTCGACAAGGCCGGGCGCAGCGTGAACCGCGACGCTCTCAACGACGCCATCAACGAGCGGCTGGCGCATGAAGACCGCGCCTACTGGATTGAGCGCTTCAACAAGGACGGCGTGGCCTGCGGGCACATCAACGACATGAGTGAAGTTTTTGCCGAGCCGCAAATCGCTCACTTGGGGCTGGTGCAAGACGTGGTGTCGAACCGCCTCGGGCCCCAGCGCCATGTCGGCCAGCCCGTCACGCTGACCCGCACACCCAGCGTGTTAGCACGCGCCGCACCACGCCGTGGTGAACACACCGAAGAAGTACTGGGCGAGCTGGGCTTGGCCGCGGGCGACATCGCGCAAATGAAATCACGGGGGGTCTTTTGATGGCCGAGCTGCATGACACCCCGAGCTACGTCTCGCCCACCGCGCGCGTGCTGGCGCGCCTGGAGGGCAGCGCGCTGCACATCGTCTTCAACAACCCGGCCAAACACAACGCACTTTCGGTCGACATGTGGGGCGCCGTGCCGCCACTGCTCGCCCAGGCCGCGAGCGACGATCGTGTGCGCATGGTGGTCTTCAGCGGCGCCGGTGAGAAAGCCTTTGTCTCGGGCGCTGACATCTCGCAGTTTGAAGACCAGCGCGCCGCGCGCGAGGCCGTAGCGCACTACGAAGCGCTGGCTGAGAACGCGCTGATGGCCATCCATCACTTCAACAAGCCCACGCTGGCGTGCATTCGCGGCTGGTGCATTGGCGGGGGTGTGAACGTGGCCATCAGTTGCGACATCCGCATCGCCGCCGCCGACGCCACCTTCGGCATCCCGGCCGCGCGACTGGGCCTGGGCTACCGCTACTCAGCCTTGAAGAACCTGGTCGACTTGATCGGCGTGGGCGCGGCCAAAGACCTCTTCTTCACGGCGCGGCGCATCGATGCTGCCGAAGCGCATCGCCTGGGCCTGGTCTCGCGCGTGAGTTCGGTCGAAGCCCTGCCCGCGCTGCTGGCGGAGTACACCCGCAGCATTGGCGAGAACGCGCCGCTGACGATCTTCGCCGCCAAGGCCATCGTGGCTGAGATCTTGAAGCCTTCACCCGAGCTCGACGCCGAGCGCTGTCGCGAGCTCATCCTGGCCTGCTTCCAAAGCGAGGACTACGCCGAGGGCCGGCGTGCCTTCATGGAAAAGCGCAAGCCGACGTTCCTTGGACGCTAACTTCTCAACCGAACTCACACGATGATCTCTTACCAGCTGCGCACC
>JANOJR010000597.1:0-8459 GCA_031418855.1 Rubrivivax sp. | reverse complement strand
GGTGAGCTTCCCGGTGGGTGTCGACGCGCACGACGCCGACATGCGCGACCCGATTCCGGCCACCATGCGCGCCTACGGCCTGCAAGGCACCCCCAGCCTGCTGCTGATTGACCGCCGTGGCGAGCTGCGCCTGCATGCTTTTGGCGCCGCCGAAGACCTGGTGGTGGGCGCGGCGATCGCAGCACTGATCGGTGAGCCAGGCTGATAGGCACTTGCGTTCACGTCGATGAGACTGACGTGGCAGACCCCGTGCCGGCAAGGCCGCGCGGCTGTCAGCGCCGAATCGGCGTTAGCTGAGCCAACGCCCAAGCCGGTAACGCGGCAGTCACCGGTGTCTGCCTACATTGGCCGCATCCGTGGCAATCGCCCGGCACGCTTCCCATGGAGTCGATCGCATGAAAACCTTTGCTGGCCATGCTGTGGAACGCGCATCCTCAAGTCAACGCAGGCCAGCGATGAGCTGGCTGCGCAGCTCGCTGACCACGCTCTTGGCGACGCTCTTGGTGACGCTTGCCAGCGCAGCGAGCTCCGAGGTGGCGATGTTCGACCAAGCCACGGGCCTGGTGCACATGCCGTCGGTGAGCGTGGGCGCAGCGAACTACGTCGACGTCGTGCTCAAGCACCAGGGCAACCTGGTTTTCACCCTGCAATCGGCCACGCAGACGCTGGCCACGCTGGGCCAGGGTGGGTCCAGCTACGACGGCAGCACGGGCGTGCTGAACATCCCCGACGTGCTGGTGGGCTGCACCAATTTCGTCAACGTGGCGCTGCTCAACATCGGCAACTTCACCTTCACCTTGCAGGCGGCCACCGCCAAGACCGCGCCGGTGAGCGCCGCGCTGGCGATTACCGCGCAGCCGGCCAATGCCACCGTCCGCACCGGGCTGGCGGCCAGCTTCAGCGTGGCGGCGGGTGGCGATGCACCGCTGAGCTACCAGTGGCGTCGCAACGGTGTCGACATCCCCGGCGCCACCGCCGCCAGCTACACCACCGCGCCCTTGAGCTTCTCCGACAACGGCGCGCTCTACGCTGTGGTCGTGCGCGGCGCCAGCGCCGGCCTGACCAGTGCGTCGGCCACGCTGGCGGTGAGCAGCCTGCCGGCAAGCCTGTTCTTCAGCGCCGAGCCGGTGAGCTTCACCGCCGTCAGCCTGGGCAGCACGCCGAAGCTAATGTCCACGGTCAGTGGCCTCCATTCGAGCCGCCAGTGGCGGCGCAATGGGGTCGACATCCCGGGCGCGAACGCGCTTGTCCTTACCCTGCCCGCCATCACGGCAGCCGACGACGGCGCCTGGTACTCGCTGCTGGTCTGCAACAACAACGGCTGCGCGACCAGCCTGAATGCGCAGATTCAGCTCGCCAAGGCCGGCATGCCAGCGGCGACGCAGATGCTCGCCGGGCCCCTGCACTCGCTGTCGCTGCGCGAAGACGGTAGCCTGTGGGGCTGGGGGCAGGCGCTCGGTGGGCCCATCAGCCTGGCGCGCCAGGCCGTGGCCGTGCCCAACCAGGGCCACCCGGCGCAAGCAATGTGCGACACGACCACGCCCTTCGCCGACGCCGCCGCCATGGCCGCCGGCCAGGCGTTCTCGCTGGTGCTGCGCAAGGACGGCACGCTGTGGGCCAGCGGCGCCGGCGGCGCCGGCCAGCTCGGCAGCGGCGGCACGGCGCCGCGCGAGGCGCTGGCGCCCGTGCTGGCTGCACCGGGCGTTCTGTTCCAGGGCGTGCGCCGCATCGCCGCTGGCATCGACACTGGTCACGCCATCACCAGCGACGGCGCGGCCTGGGCCTGGGGCAGCAACTCGTACCACCAGCTTGGCGATGGCACGTCACTCGCTCGTTATTACCCGGTGCAAGTGCGCAACGCCAACGGCTCGGCGTTCACCGGTGTGAGCGCGGTCAGTGCCGGCACGATCCACACCATGTGGTTGCGCAGCGATGGCAGCGTCTGGACTGCGGGCTACAACTCGCGTGGCCAGCTGGGTGACGGCAGCACGGTGCTGTCGCGCGCCAACCCGGTGCAGGTACGCTACGCCTCGGGCTTGCCGCTGACGGGCGTGACAGCGGTGGCGGCAGGTGCCACGCACAACCTGGCGCTCTTGGCCGACGGCACGGCGGTGGCCTGGGGCCACGACATTGCCGGCGCGCTGGCCAACCAGGGCAGCCTGTTCGAGCAGCGTTATGCCGCACCCGTGCGCGACGCTAGCGGCCTGACGATCCGCAACATCGTGGCCGTTGAGGCCGGCGCCGGCACCAGCTACTTCTTGCTCGCCGACGGCAGCGTGCTCGCCGCTGGCGCGGTGGCCATCGGCGCTGTCAATAGCCAGTTCAACCCGGCGCTGATGCGCGACGCCGCAGGCGGTGTCTTCAACAACGTGCGCGCACTCTCGGCGCAAAACGGCCACGCGCTGGCGATCCGCAGCGACGGCTCGGTCTGGGGCTGGGGCTTCAACCAGAGCCAGACGCTGGCCGACGGCAGCACCACCGCGCGCAGCGCGCCGGTGCGTGTGCAGGGCATGGCGCCGTAGCGCGCCACGTCCCGCTTCACGCGTGCACGAAGAAGCCGCGGTCGCGGAACTGCGCGCCCAGCCACCAGCTTTTGCCCGCGCTGCCAAAGCGGAAGTTCCTTGCTCCGGCCTGGCTTTGCAGCGGCTGCGTGACATTGCCGTCGGCGTCGCGCTCGGCGCGGTGCGTGGCGTCTTCGGGTACGACCACGGTGATGTGCCCACTGCGGCCCGCGGCTTCGCGGTCGGCGCAGATGATGCCCACACCTCCGGCGTTAGCTGCGGCTTGCAAGGCGCTGGCGTCGAAGACGCGGCTCCAGCCAAAACTGGGGCCGGCGTCGACGAGCCAGGCGAAGAGGTCGTCGGCGCGCATCTCGCGCACACTCACGTCGTACAGCACGGCTGGCGTCTGGCCCTGGCCGATCTGCACCAGTGCCGGCGCCGTCCACCACACGCGCGGCAGGTAGGCGCCGGCGAGGTAGCCGTAGTCGGTGGCGTAAATGTTGCAGAAGGTGGCGTTCGGCGTGGGCTGGTAGCGCGCGCTGGTCTGCACCGCCAGCCAGTCAGCGATGGCTTGCAGCTGCGCCACGCGGGTCGTGGCGTCGGCGCCGGGGTGGCGCGTGGGCCGGCTGGCTTCGCCGATGGGGTAGGCGCGGCCATTCGTCGCGGCGCGTGTGGCGGCCGGTTGGTTTTCGCGCAGGCTGGCCGCGGGTAAGGCGGGCGGCGGCGTTGGCGCGGGTGTGGGCGGCAGTGCCGCACCTTCCAGGCGCGAGGCGGCGACATGCCCGATGAGCTCGCCGCCGCCCATGCTCAAACGCACGCGCAGCCAGCCTGGTGCTGAAGTGCCCAGCACGCGCAGGCTCTGCCCTTGTGGCAGCATGGTCACCGGCGTGTTGAACAGCGTCGACGGCATCAGGCGCAGGTTGCCGCCTTCGGCCTTGATGTGACGTTGCTCACCTTGGCCGTTAGCCAGCAAGCCGCCTACCGGCTGCCATTGCCCAAAAGCGTCTTGCGCCTCGCAGCGCTGGAAGTCCAGGCCCAGGCTGCACAGGGTCTGGCCCGTGTTGCGGTGCTGGCGCACTTGCCATGCGGTGTAGATCTTCGATTCACGCCAGCCCGTGGCCTCGGCCAGCCAGGTGAAGCCGACGAAGGACAGCGCGCCAATCAGGCGACACGTGAGCCCTGAGCCATAGACGCCGATCGTTAGGTACGGCGTGCCTTTGCCGGCCTCGGCGAAGACACGTGCTATCGCTCGAAAGTAGGGCACAACGGCCGCCTGAATCTGTGCCGCGCTGAAGTCTTCGTCCACCGCAAAGTACACCGCGCTGCCCGCTGGCTGGCCGACCTGGCCGGCGTAGATGAGCGCGGCGGCGGCGTCTTCAGCGCCACGTGCGGCGCCAAAGTCTTCGAGCTTGCGTGCGCGGTCTTGGTAGACGCTGGCGATGAAAAGCTCGGAGCGCGCCAGCTCGGCGGCTTCACGCGGATGCAGCCGCTTTTCGCTCTGCGTGGTGCGCGCCGAGTGGTAGCGGATGACGAAGCGCTGGCCCGCTGCCACCAAGCAAGCGGCGGACAATTCACAGCGGCGGTTGGTCGACAGGCCTTCAAGCATGGCTCACCTCGTAGCGGCATCGTGGGCTGGCGATTCTGCGCACGCGAGCTGCTCGCGGCATCCCCCTAAGTGCTGAAACGCAGGGCGAAAGAACCTATGCTTTGCACCCATGCACACCGCCACACCCCATCCAAGCACCGAGTCCCTGCACGTCAATGGCGAGCGCCTATGGCTGCGCCTGATGACCCTGGCCCGCATCGGCGCCACCGACAAAGGCGGCGTCTGCCGCCTGGCGCTGAGCGATCTGGACCGCCAGGCCCGCGAGCTCTTCACGCAGTGGGCCCAAGAGCTCGGCTGCACCGTGCGCACCGACGCCATCGGCAACCTCTTCGCGCGCCGCGCGGGGCTGGACGACACGCTGCCCGCAGTCGCCACCGGTAGCCACATCGACACCCAGCCCACTGGCGGCAAGTTCGACGGCAACTACGGCGTGTTGGCTGGCCTGGAGGTGGTGCAGACCTTGAACGACGCCGGCGTGCGCACACGCGCGCCGCTGGAGGTGTGCGTCTGGACCAACGAAGAGGGCTCGCGTTTCGTGCCGGTGATGATGGGCTCAGGCGTTTACGCTGGCGCGTTCACGCTGGCCCACGCGCTGGCCGCCAAAGACGCCGCCGGCATCAGCGTGCAAGAGGCGCTGCACGACACGGGCCAAGCCGGCGCCCACCCCGCCGCAGTGGCCGACGGCGCGCCGAGTTTTGGCGCCTACTTTGAAGCGCACATCGAACAAGGCCCGGTGCTCGAAGACGCGGGCGTGACCATCGGCGCCGTCACCGGCGCCTTGGGTCAGCGCTGGTACGACGTTAGCGTCGCGGGCATGGAAGCCCACGCTGGCCCAACGCCGATGGCGCTGCGGCGCGACGCGCTGCTGCCTGCGGCCGCGCTCGTGCAGCGTGTCAATGCCATCGCGCTGGCTGAGCAGCCGCACGCGCGCGGTACGGTGGGGCAACTGGTGGTGCATCCGGGCTCACGCAACACGATTCCGGGCCGCGTGCGCTTCACGGTGGACTTTCGCCATGCCGATGACGCCGGGCTGCTGCGCATGGACGCTGCACTGCGCGCCGCTGCGGCCGAGTTCATGCGGAGCGGCATAGCCATCCATATCGAGCAGGTCGTCTACTTCCCGCCCCAGCCGTTCGATGTGGCGCTGGTCGAGTGGGTGCGCCAGGGCGCGATGCGCGCGGGGCTTTCAGTGATGGACGTCGTCAGCGGCGCCGGGCATGACGCCGTGTATGTCGCCCGCACGGCGCCCACGGCGATGATCTTCGTGCCCTGCAAGGACGGCATCTCGCACAACGAGATCGAAGACGCCAAGCCCGAGCACCTGGCCGCGGGTGCCACCGTGCTGCTGCACGCCATGCTGTCGCGCGCGGGGCTGGCATGAGCTTGCTGCGTATCTTGCCCGTTAGCGTCGAAGCCTTCGCACCTTATGGCTGGGTGGCGGAGGCCAATGTCGAGCACAGCCGCAGCGGCCGCCTCATCAATCACGGCAGCAGTCTGCGTGTGGATGGCGTCGGTGAACTCTCGCTCACATCGGAGGGCGGCACACCGTGCCTCGCCGTCTTTCGCGCCCAGCCCCGCGACCCGCGCGGCCCCTGGGTTGAGCTGGAACGCCATCGCCTGGGCACGCAGACCTTTGTGCCGATGGGCGGCGCAAGCTACGTCGTACTGGTGGCGCTGGGCGACGCGGCGCCGGAACCCAGCACGCTGGCGGCGTTCATGGCTAACGGGCAACAGGCGGTGACGCTGCGCGCCGGCACCTGGCACCACGGGCTCATCGCGCCTGAAGGCGGCGACTTCGTCGTCATCGAGCGAAGCGCGGCAAGCGTGGACTGCGAGCTGGCGCAGCTGGCTGCCGCCGTGAGGTTGGTGGTCGCTGGCGGGTCAGCCGGCTGATCTGCCATGCATGCCGAGTTGCAGAATTATATCCATGTCAGTATATTCGCGCTGTGAAGCCGATCTGCTTCCTTGGCAATTCGCTGGCGTGCTTGCGCGAGTTCCCAGAAGACGCAAGGCAGGACGCCGGCTACGCGTTGGACCAGGTGCAGCGTGGCCAGCAGCCAGGTGATTTCAAGCCGATGGCGATCGTCGGCAGAGGCGTGGAGGAGCTTCGGGTATGGGATGAGGCGGGAACCTACCGCGTGATCTACCTGGCCCGACTGAAGGATGCCGTGTACGTGCTGCACGCTTTCCAGAAGAAGAGCCAGACCACAAGTAAACAGGACATCGAGATTGCGACGCGCCGATACACGGAACTGGTGGCGCGAAACTGATGGCACAAAACCGATGCGAGGACACCGATGAGAGAGCACAGCACCACCTACGCAAGCGTGTGGGACGCCCTGGCCGACACGCCCGAGCAGGCGGCGAACTTGCAAGCGCGGGCGGACTTGATGCGCCAGCTTGCCGAGCTGATCCAGGCCGCAGGCTGGAAGCAAGTCGAGGCTGCCGAGCGCTGCGGTGTCACGCAGCCGCGCATCAGCGACCTGCTTCGTGGACGCGTCTCGCGGTTTTCGCTCGACGCGCTGGTGAACATCGCCACAGCACTGGGCCGGCGCGTGAGCATGGAGCTTGACGTGGCCTGAGGGTGTGGCCGAGGCGCATTGAGCGGCAGATGGCGTGATGCGGTCGGTGGTCCGTGCCTCAATGCAAGTCCCGGCCCCGAGGCCCCACGCGCCACGTTCAGGCTCATACCTCGTTGGACAAGACTAGGGGTGGTGCTGCGCTGGGTGGCGGTGCTATCTTCTGCGGGTCACAAGATGAATCGGGAGCACCCCATGCAAACGTCGATCACACGCACCGCATTGGCCGTCGCGGCCGCCTTGTTGCTGCTGGCCTCCTGTGGTGGCGGCGAGTTGGCCGGGCCCGATGCCGGGGCCGCCGGCGCGCGCGACTTCGCTGTCCGGGCGCAATCGGCGGCGACCGCAGGCATACCGGCGCGCAAGCTGGTGCTAAGCATCAGGGCCAACGCGCCCAACGACATGCCGCAAATGTTCACCACCGTGGGCGCGAAAGAGTTGTTCGACTGGGCCGAATACATCTACCCGACGCTGTTCCCCAAGGGCCCGCAGAACTTCCCGTTCACCCACCTGGGCACCAACTACACGATCCGCTCCTATCCCAACGGCAACTACCTCGGCCTGACGGATGGCGGCCTGGTCTACGGCCTGGGGCCGTTCACCGCCAACGTGCTGACGCCCTTCGGCAAGCTGAGCGACTATGTGGCGCAAGTGCAGGCCGATGAATGCAAGGTCCACCCGGGCAACTGCGACACGCCGCCGCCCACCGGCCCGATCAACGAATGCACGATGCCGGCGTCGACCGCGCTGGCCATCGGCAACCGGACCATCCTCAGCTACGAGAGCACAGGCGCCGGGGAAACGTCGACGGTCAACACCGACTCGCTGGTCGATCAGAACACCACTTTCGAAGGGCAGAGCGTGGTGCGCATCTCGAGCACCGTGAACGTCTCGTCGAACGTTGGCGGCCAGCCGTTCAACATCACCTCCAAGGACAAGAGTTACGAACAGGTGGCCACCGGCGGCATGACCCGCATCATCGGCCACGAGTCCGAGTCCTCCACCGGAGGCATCCTGTTCATGGGGCAGCTGATCGGCGGCGTGACGACCAACAGCCGCACGGTCTACAACCCCGGCGCGCTGAACAGCGAGTTCACGCTGACCGTGGGGCAAAGCCTGACCAAGCGCACGACCTCGACCACCACGACGACGAGCTCGACCAACCCGACGCCGGTGGTCTCGACCGGCACGCAGATCGAAACCCACACCTACGAGCGGCGCGAGAGCGTCACCGTGCGCGGCAAGACCTACGACACCTGCCGCTACCGTGACAGCGATGGCGCGGGGAGTGTCACCACGCAGTGGATCATCGTCGGTAAGGGCGTCGGGGCGCGCATGGAGACCGTCAGTGGCGGCACCACCAGCGTCACTGAACTGGTCTCGGGCACGCTGAACGGGGTGCCGCTTTAGTTGCTTGCGAGGGCGCTACTCAGCGCGCCTTGGCTGTTTTCGAGCACAGCGAGGCGCGCGCTGACTGCGAGCTAACGCGGCTGTCCGCTGTCGTCACGCTGGCGGGGGTTGCAGGGTCTGTTGGCTAATCTGCTCAGCCAGCCGCACCAGGCTGCGGTCGCTGCCCGGTGGCCCCAAGAGGCTGATGCCCAGCGGCGCGCCCAGGCGTGTGGCCAGCGGCAGGGTCAGCTGCGGGAAGCCGCTCAGCCCGGCGATGCACAGCATCTGGCCGGCACGGTTGCGGTAGGCATCCAGGCTGGATTCTTCGGTGCTGATGAGCGGCGCGATGTCGGGCATGGTGGGCATCACGAGCACGCCGTCGCTGCC
>JANOJR010000596.1:0-2094 GCA_031418855.1 Rubrivivax sp. | reverse complement strand
CGGACGGCAAATCGTCGACGAAAACCTACGACAAGGACACGAACGCTTGGAAGTAGCCGCCTTACTCCTCCCCCTTGAAGGGGGAGGGGACTAAGACTAACGCTCTATGCGAGCGTAGGCGCTGTGGTTGTGAATACTCTCGAAGTTCTCAACGTCGACGCTGTAACGACCAATGCGCGCATCACCATTCAGACGCAGCGCCACATCACGGACCAGGTCTTCCACGAACTTCGGGTTTTCGTACGCGTGCTCCGTCACCCACTTTTCGTCGGGGCGCTTGAGCATCGGCCAGAGCTCACTCGACGCTTCATCTTCGGCGAAACGCACCAGCTCGTGCCATTCGATGGCCGCGAGCAGCTCGACGCGGATGGTGACCAGCGAGCGCTGGTTGTGCGCGCCGTAGTCGGAGATCTCTTTCGAGCAGGGGCACAGGCTCTTGACAGGCACGCCGACTTCGGCCCAGATCGACGTCACGCCAGCGCGTGTCTCGGCGACCCAGCGGCCCTGGTAGTCGAGCAGGCTCGACACACCCGAGACCGGCGCGCGCTTCCTGATGAAGAAGGAGAACGCGGCCTCGATGCGGCCTTCGCTGGCCTGCAACTTGTCGAGCATCTGCGCGTGCCGCTCTCGCAGCACGCCCAGCGTGAGCGGCTCGTCCAGCGCGTCCAGCCAGGCCACCAGGCGCGACATGTGCGTGCCTTTTTTCTCGGCCGGCAGCGCCACGTCGAGATTCCATAACGCCGATGTTGACTGCACAGCGCCGGCCACACGCAACTGCAGTGGGTAGCGCACGTCTTTCACGCCGACGCGCTGGATCACCAGGTGGCGTTCGTCGCGCCCGCTTTGCGTGTCGGGGATGTGCAGGGCTTCGGTGAGCTGGTTCATGGTCGGGTGATGTCAGCCGTTTACCGCAGCGAGCGTGGGCCGGTTGAAGAAGCGGGTGCGGATGGACTGCTCGATGCCGGCGGCGTCGAGCCCCAGCAGGGCCAAGAGTTTGGCCGGGTCGCCGTGTTCGACAAACTCGTCGGGCAGGCCCAGGTGCAGCAGCGGCACGGCCAGGCCCGCGCCGGCCAGGCATTCGCCGACCGCACTGCCGGCACCACCCTGGATGCAGCCCTCTTCCACGGTGACGATGGCGTCATGGCTGCGGGCCATCTCGATGACCATGCCCGCGTCCATCGGCTTGACAAAACGCATGTCCACCACCGTGGCGTCCAGGGCTTCGGCGGCGGCCAGCGCCGAGTGCAAGAGCGTGCCAAAGGCCAGGATCGCCAAACGGCGTTTGCTGCGTGGCTCCTGCGCCAGCGAGGACGTGCGCCGCAGCACCGCCTTGCCCCAGGGCCAGACATTCAGCTCGCTCTCGATGACCGCGCCCACACCCGCGCCACGCGGGTAGCGCACCGCTACCGGATGGTCTTGCGCGAAGGCCGTGCTCAGCGCCATGCGGCACTCGTTTTCGTCGGAGGGCGTGAGCATGCTCAGATTCGGCACGCAGCGCACGAAGGCGATGTCGTAGGCACCGCAATGCGTGGCGCCGTCGGCACCCACGATGCCCGCGCGGTCCAGCGCAAACACGACGGGCAGCTTCTGGATCGCCACGTCGTGGATGAGCTGGTCGTAGCCGCGCTGCAAGAAGGTGGAGTAGATCGCCAGCACCGGCTTCAAGCCTTCGCAGGCCAGGCCGGCGGCAAAGGTCACCGCATGCTGCTCGGCGATGCCAACGTCGTGGTAACGCTCGGGAAAGCGCTTGTGGAATTCGACGAGACCTGAGCCTTCACGCATCGCCGGTGTGATCGCCACCAGGCGCTTGTCGACGGCCGCCATGTCGCACAACCATTGGCCAAAGACTTGCGTGAAGCTGGGCTTGCCCGGCACGCTTTTGGCGAAGCCTTCGGCCGGGTTGAACTTGCCCGAAGCCGCGTGGTACTTCACCGGGTCGGCCTCGGCGAGCTTGTAGCCGTAGCCTTTTTTGGTGACGACATGCAGGAACTGCGGGCCACGCTTGGCGCGCATGTTTTCCAGCGTCGGGATCAAAGAATCAAGGTCGTGGCCGTCGATGGGGCCGACGTAGTTGAAGCCGAATTCTTCGAAGAT
>JANOJR010000595.1:0-7159 GCA_031418855.1 Rubrivivax sp. | reverse complement strand
TTCAAGCGCAAGCATCACATCGGCACGGTGAATTCGATCAACTGGGCGCGGCTGCTGGCGCAAGTCGTCTACTACTTTGCGGGCTACTTCCAAGCGACGAAGTCGAATACAGAGCAAGTCAGCTTCGCCGTGCCCTCGGGCAACTTCGGCAACATCTGCGCCGGCCATGTCGCGCGCCAGATGGGCTTGCCGATCAAACGCCTGGTGCTGGCGACGAATGAAAACGATGTGCTCGACGAGTTCTTTCGCACCGGCACCTACCGTGTGCGTGCCGGCGCCGAGACGCATGAGACATCGAGCCCGTCAATGGACATCAGCAAGGCTTCGAACTTCGAGCGTTTCGTCTTTGACCTGCTCGCGCGTGACGGCGCGAAAGTGGCCGAGCTCTTCGGCGTCGGGCTGTCGCAGAAGGGTGGCTTCACGCTCACGCCAGCCGAATTCGCGCCCGCCGCGAGCTTCGGCTTCGTCTCGGGCCGCAGCACCCACGCTGACCGCCTGGCCACCATCCGCGACACCGACGCGCGCTTTGGCGTGGTGATCGATACCCACACCGCCGACGGCCTGAAGGTCGCGCGCGAGCACCTTGATGCCGGCGTGCCCGTGCTGGTGCTGGAAACCGCGCTGCCGGCCAAATTCGCCGCCACGATCCGCGAAGCACTCGGGCGCGACCCGGCCTTGCCGCTCGCGCTGGCGGGCATCGAAGCGCTGCCCAGGCGCTTCACGGTGATGCCGGTCGATGCCGCTCAGGTCAAACGTTATATTAGAGCGAACGTGGCAGCATGAAGGTCTGCGGTTTCTGTGGCGCGTCGGGCGCGGGCAAGACCACGCTGATCGAAGGCGTGTTGCGTGCGCTCAAAGTGGCGGGGCAGCGCGTCTCGGTCGTCAAACATGCCGGCCACGGTTTTGAGATCGACGTGCCCGGCAAAGACAGCTGGCGCATGCGCGAGGCGGGTGCGTTTGAGGTTGTCATCGCCTCGAAGAACCGTCTGGCCAAGGTGCGTGAATACGAGGTCGAAGGTGAGCCCAGCGTGCACCAGATGCTGGCCGAGTTGGTCGAAGTGGACTGGGTGCTGGTGGAAGGCTTCAAGCACGCCGACCTCTTGCGCATCGAGCTCTGGCGCGCGGGGGGCGACCGCCCGGCGCAGTACCCCGTCGACCCGTTTGTGGTGGCCATCGTCACCGACGCACCAAGCTCACTGCCCGAACCCACCGCGCGACCCGTCTTCGTGCTGGACGACGTGTCCGGCGTCGCCGCATTCCTGCTCGCCAGCGGCGAGCGCCACACCTACGCACACCATGGCTGACCTGCGCCCGCTGCTCAGCCTTGACGACGCGCTCGCGCGGCTGGTGCGCGGCGCCGCGCCGCACGCCATCACGCAGGTCGAGGAGCTGAGCACCTTCGACGCGCTGGGCCGCGTGCTGGCGCGTGATGTGCGCTCGGGTCTGGACGTGCCGCCGCAAGACAACACCTCGATGGACGGTTATGCGATGCGCGCGGCGGATGTGCCGGCGGCGGGCACGCTGCTGCCGGTGTCGCAGCGCATCCCCGCCGGTGTCGTCGGCGCGGCCTTGTTGCCCGGCACGGCGGCGCGCATCTTCACCGGCGCGCATGTGCCCGAAGGCGCCGACGCGGTGGTCATGCAAGAGCAGTGCGAAGCGGTTGCGGCGACCGTTGCGGGTGATGGCCTGGGTGCCGTGCTTGTCATGACCGTGCCGCGCGCTGGCCAGTGGATACGAAGGCGCGGCGAAGACGTGGCCCGTGGCGCCACCGTGCTGCACGCCGGCCTGCGACTAACGCCGCAAGCACTGGGCATGGCCGCAGCGGTGGGCGCGGCCACGCTGAGCGTGAAACGCAAACCGCGCGTGGCTATCTTCTCCACGGGTGACGAACTCGTGATGCCAGGCCAGCCGCTGCCACCCGGCACTATTTACAACAGCAACCGCTACACCCTGCGTGGCTTGGTGCTGGCCGCCGGCGGCGAGGTCACCGACCTCGGCATCGTGCCCGACAGGCTTGACGCCACACGCGAGGCGCTGCGCCGGGCCGCGCTGGTGAGTGATCTCATCATCACCTCGGGCGGTGTCTCCGCCGGCGAAGAAGACCACCTGCGCCCGGCCGCGCTGGCCGAGGGAACCCTGGAGAACTGGCAGATTGCCATCAAGCCCGGCAAGCCGCTGGCTTTCGGCTCCGTGCGCCGCGATGACGGCAGCTCGGCGCTTTTCATCGGGCTGCCCGGCAACCCGGTGTCGAGCTTCGTGACCTTTCTGCTCGCTGTGACCCCGGTGCTGCGTGTGCTGCAAGGCATGGCCGCAGTCGCGCCGCAAGCGATGTCTTTGGTCGCAGCGTTTGAGTGGCCCAAGCCCGACAAACGCCGCGAATTTTTGCGCGTGCGCCTCACGGCTAACGGCCAACTTGAGCTGTTCCCGAACCAGAGTTCGGGTGTGCTTACGTCCACCGTGTGGGCCGACGGACTGGTCGACAACCCCGGCGGCCAAGCGATCGCGCGCGGGGATGTCGTGCGCTTCTTGCCGATGTCGGCATTGCTCGCGGGTTGAGCATGAGCACCATCACTGTTCAGCTGCGCTACTTCGCCTCGCTGCGTGAAGCGCTCGGCGCGGGCGAGCCGTTCAGCCTCGCATCCGGCAGCACGGTGCGCCAGCTGCGTGATGTGCTCATCGCGCGCGGCGCACGCCATGCCGAGGTGCTGGCCCGCCAGCGCGCCGTGCGCGTGGCCGTTCAGCAAGTCATGACCGACGAAGCCATGGTGCTGACAGACGGCGCCGAGGTCGCCTTCTTCCCTCCGGTGACAGGCGGCTGAGCATGGCGCGTGTAGCCATCCAAACGGCAGACTTCGACCTTACAGCCGAAGTCAACGCACTTCGCGCGTTAGACCTCGGCGTCGGCGCCGTCGCCAGCTTCGTAGGCACCATGCGCAATGGCACCGAAGGCGTGGCGGCCAGCGCGATGGAACTGGAGCATTACCCCGGCATGACCGAGCGCGCCATCGAAGCCATGATCGACGACGCCATGCAGCGTTTTGCGCTGCGCGCCGTGCGCGTGGTACACCGAGTCGGCGTCTTGTTGCCGGGCGATCAAATCGTGCTGGTGGCGGTCACCGCCGCGCACCGCGGCCAGGCCTTCCAGGGCTGCGAATTCCTGATGGATTACCTGAAGACACAAGCCCCGTTCTGGAAGAAGGAAACCACGCCCGACGGTGCGCGCTGGGTCGACGCGCGTGTGGCCGACGACGCGGCCTTGCAGCGCTGGGGTATCCAGGTTGCTAACGCTGAAGTGAGCGGTAGATGAGCTCGGTGACTGCGGTGGACACCAAGCCGCTGCGCCAGGCGCTGGGCCGATTCACTACAGGCGTGACCATCATCACTTGCCTGGACGCGCAAGGCCGCGCGGTGGGCCTGACGGCCAACTCCTTCAGCTCACTCTCGCTCGACCCCGCGCTCGTGCTGTGGTCGCTGCGCCGCAGCAGCCCGACGCTGGCGGCCTTCAGCGCGGCCACGCACTTTGCGGTGAATGTGCTGGGTGAAGCGCAGGTGGAGGTGTCACGCCATTTCGCATCCAACGCCGTAGACCGTTTTACCCAGGGCCAATGGTCCGCTGGGCTCGAAGGCTTGCCGGTGCTGGCAGGCGGCGCCGCACTTTTCGAATGCGCCAACGTGTCGCAGCAAGTCGCGGGCGATCACGTGCTTTTCATCGGTCGTGTGCTCAGTTTTGTGGAAGCGCCGGTGGCCCCCTTGCTTTTCCAGGCCGGCCACTACCGCATGCTGGGGGAGGTGCTGTGAGTGCAAGCTTGAGGTTGGAAGGCAAGTGGATCGCCATGTTCACCGAGGTCTTTGCGCTGTGCGGCGTGAAGGCCGGTGACGCTTGCGCGGTGCTGTCGGAAACGCAAACCCGGCCCGAGCTGCCGCAGCTCGCCGAGCTGGCGCTTTTGGCGCTGGGGGCGCGGCCGTTTCACTTGATGCTGCCCGTGCGCCGGCTCACGGCGCCCGTGCCGGTGCGCTCGACCGGTGCGTCCGACGCCATCGGCGCGATGGAGCCCGTGGTGCAGGCGCTGGCCGCCAGCGTCTTCATTGCCGACTGCACGGTCGAGGGCTTGCAGCATGCGGCGGAGTTGCCGCGCATCCTAAAAGGCGGCGCGCGCGTGCTGGCTATCAGCCATGAGCACCCGGAAATCCTGGAGCGCTGCCTGCCGCGCGCTGAAGACGAGCCGCAAGCGCGCGAGGCCATGCGCCGCTTGAAGGCTGCGCGTGTTATGCACGTTAGCTCGGTGGCGGGCAGCGACTTGTTCGTCGATCTGAAGGGCGCGCGCGTCGGTGGCGTTTGGGGCTTCACCTCCAAACCCGGCACGCTGTCGCACTGGCCCGGTGGGCTGGTGCTGGCCTTCCCGGCGGCGGGCACAGTCCGTGGCGTCTTGGTGTTAGACCGGGGCGACGTGAACCTCACCTTCAAACGCTATTTGCAAGACCCGGTGCGGCTGGTGATCGACAACGACCATGTCGTGGCGGTGGAAGGCGCGCATGTCGACGGCGAGCTGATGCGCGGCTGTTTTGAAGCCTGGGCCGACCCGCTCGCTTACGCGGTTAGCCATCTCGGCTGGGGCTTGAACGGCCGAGCACGCTGGGACGCCATGACCTATTACGACAAGGCCGACTTCAACGGCACCGAGCTGCGCGCCTTTGCCGGTAACTTTCTCTTTTCCACCGGCGCCAATGAAGTGGCGGGCCGTCACACGCTGGGCCACTTCGACCTGCCGCTGCGCGCCTGCAGCATCGCGCTGGATGGTGAGCTGGTGGTCGACGCGGGGCGCTTGTTGTGACGCGCGCGGCCGTGCTTGAAGCAGGCCAGGGCGACACCGCCGTGCTGCTGCTGCACGGCATTGGCGGTGGTGCGGCGATGTGGGCCGAAGCCGGCTCGGGCACCGTGCAAGCGCTCGCCGACGCCGGCTTTCACGCGCTGGCGCTGGACTTTCCCGGCTACGGCGCGGCGACTGATGCGGGGCCGCCGACGATGGAGCGCATGGTCGCGGCGGTGGCCGAACTCATCATGAGCCTGAGCGCATCGCGCGTGGTGCTGGTAGGCCACAGCATGGGCGGCATGGTCGCGCAAGAGCTGGTGGCGCGTGCGGGGGCCAATGTGCACGGCCTGGTGCTGTCGTGCACCTCGGCAGCATTCGGTAAGAGCGACGGCGACTGGCAGGCGCGCTTTGTCGCCGAACGCTTGGCACCGCTTGACGCCGGCCTGGGCATGCCAAGCATGGCCGCGAAACTGGTGCCCGGTTTGGTGGCGCCGCAGGCCACACAGCGGGCGCGTGAGTCTGCGCTGGCGGTGATGGCGCGTGTACCCGAAGCCAGCTATCGCGTGGCACTCGCGGCCATCGCCGCGTTCGACCGCCGCAGCGCGCTGGCGCACATCAAGCTGCCCACACTGATGCTTGCCGGCGAGCTCGACGGCACCGCACCGCCCGCCGTGATGCAGCGCATGGCGCAGCAGGTGGCGGGCAGCGAATATGTCTGCTTGCCTGGCGTGGGCCACATCGCCAACGTCGAAGCGCCTGCGGCCTTCAACGCCGCCTTGCTTGACTTCCTGCGTTGCCGTTTTTCCTGAGGGCCTGGCCATGCATATCGCTGGAGATACCCACAAACTGACGCCACAGCAGCGCGAACTCGTCGCCCTGGCGGCCACGCTGGGTGCCGAGAAATTTGCCCCTCGCGCTGAACGTTATGACCGCGAGGCGAGTTTCCCTTTCGAGAACTACGCTGACCTGCGCGCTAGTGGGCTGTTAGCCATTTGCGTGCCCAAAGCGCACGGTGGCTTGGGGGCGGACTTTGCCACCTACGTCATGGTCGCCGCCGAGATCGGCCGCCACTGCGGCGCCACGGCCCTGTCGCTGAACATGCACGTCAGCACCTGCATGTGGTCGGGCTTCATTGCCGACACCTTGACGATGACCGACACGCAGCGCGCCAACCACGAAGAGCTGCGTGCAGCGCATTTCGAGCAGGTGGTGCGCGGCGGCAAGATCTTCTCGCAGCCCTTCAGCGAAGGTGGCGCAGCGGCTGCGGGCAAGGCCGCCTTCGGCACGCTGGCACAAGCGGTGGACGGCGGCTACTTCGTGAACGGCAAGAAAATCTTTGCCTCGCTTGCCGGCGCGGCCGACTTCTACGGCGTGCTGTGCACGCTGGACAAACCCGGCGCCACGCAGCGCGACACGCTCTACCTCGCGGTACCGGCCGGCGCGAATGGTGTCAGCGTGGTCGGTGACTGGGACCCTCTGGGCATGCGCGGCACGGTGAGCCGCACGCTGATCTTCAAAGACGTGTTCGTGCCGCACAGTGCGCGCCTGATGCCCGAAGGCCTGCATTTCCAGGCGGCCATGCGTTACCCGCACATGTTCACCACGCTCTCGCCCACCTACATGGGGCTGGCGCAAGCGGCGTATGACTTCACGGTGGCCTACCTGCGCGCTGAAGTGCCCGGCATGCCGCCGGTGAAGCGGCGCATGTACCCGACCAAGCAGATCACGGTGGCGCAGATGCGCGTGATGCTGGAGCAGACGCGCGCGCTCTTCATGCAAAACGCCTTGGACGCGTGTGTCGACCCCGACAAAGACACGCGCATGCGCCTCTTTGCGTCGCACTTCACCATCATGGAAAACGCCCAGGCGATGGCAGCACTTGCCATCCGCACCTGCGGCGGCCAGAGCATGCTCAAGAGCCTGCCGCTTGAGCGCATCTACCGCGACGCGCGCTGCGGCTCGCTGATGCTGCCGTGGACGGCTGAACTGTGTCTTGATCGCCTCGGCCGCGAGTGTCTGTACGAGGCCGGCGAACGCGACGAAGAGATCGAGTAGCGCGTGTTCGAGCGGCTGGTTCCCGCTGCGCTGGCTGATGCCGCGCTCAAGCATCTGCGTCAAGAAGGCGTGCGGCCTGGCGCCATCGTCGCCTGGCTCGGTCACAACAGCTGGGACATGCTGGCCACGCTGGTGGCCTGCGAGCGGCTGGGTGCGGTGCTGCTGCCGCTGAACTGGCGCCTGGCCGCGCCAGAGCTGGCGCAGATCGTCACGCATGCGGGTGCCGGGCACTTGATGGGAACGCCCGAGCTTGAGGTGCTAGCGTCGGAAGTACTGGCACAGTGCCGTTTGAC
>JANOJR010000594.1:0-5389 GCA_031418855.1 Rubrivivax sp. | reverse complement strand
CCCGCAGCCCAGGCCATGTCGCCAACGCGCTGGAAGCCGAACATCGAGTAGTAGACGTAGAACGGCACCATGATGCGGTTGTTCGTCGAATAGCTCGTGGCCGCCGCGATCCAGCTGCCCATGCCACCGGCTTCGTTGATGCCCTCTTGCAAGATCTGCCCGTCCACCGCCTCGCGGTAGTACATGACCTGATCTTTATCGACCGGCGTGTAGTTCTGGCCCGCGGGGTTGTAGATGCCGATCTGGCGGAAGAGGCCTTCCATGCCGAAGGTGCGCGCTTCGTCGACGAGGATCGGCACGACGCGCGGGCCGAGCTTCGGGTCGCGCAGGAGCTGCGTGAGGAAGCGAACGTAGGCCTGCGTGGTGCTGATTTCGCGGCCCTCCGCCGTGGCGTCGAGCACCGCCTTGAAGGTCTCGATCGGCGGGATGGTGAAGGCCTCCTCAGCCTTCGCGCGGCGCTGCGGCAGGTAGCCGCCCAGCGCCTTGCGCCGCTCATGCAGGTAGCGCATCTCCGGCGTGTCGTCGGCCGGTTTGTAGAACGGAATCTTGGCCAACTCGGAGTCAGGAATCGGCAGGTTGAAGCGGTCGCGAAAGACGCGCAGGTCGTCGTCACTCAACTTCTTCGCCTGGTGCGCCGTGTTCTTGCCTTCACCGGCCTTGCCCATGCCCCAGCCTTTGACGGTTTTCACCAACAGCACGGTGGGCTGACCTTGCGTGTTGTTGTTGGCGGCGTGGAAGGCGGCGTAGACCTTCTGCGCATCGTGGCCACCGCGGCGCAGGTTCCAGATGTCGCCGTCGCTCATCTTCGCCACCATCTCCAGCGTGCGCGGGTCGCGGCCGAAAAAGTGCTTGCGCACGAAGGCGCCATCGTTGGCCTTGAAGGCCTGGTAGTCGCCGTCCAGCGTGTCCATCATGATCTTGCGCAAGGCGCCTTCTTTGTCGCGCGCCAAGAGGCCGTCCCACTCCTTGCCCCAGATCAGCTTGATGACGTTCCAGCCCGAGCCGCGGAACTCGCCTTCCAACTCTTGAATGATCTTGCCGTTGCCGCGCACGGGGCCGTCAAGCCGCTGCAAATTGCAGTTCACGACGAAGACCAGGTTGTCGAGCTTTTCGCGCGCGGCCAGGCCGATGGCGCCCAGCGATTCGGGCTCGTCCATCTCACCGTCGCCACAGAAAACCCAGACCTTGCGCTTGGCTGTATCGGCGATACCGCGCGCATGCAGGTACTTCAAGAAGCGCGCCTGGTAGATCGCCATCAACGGGCCCAGGCCCATCGAGACGGTGGGGAACTGCCAGAACTCGGGCATCAGCTTGGGGTGCGGATAGCTCGACAAGCCTTTGCCGCCAACCTCTTGGCGGAAGTTCAGCATCTGCTCTTCGCTCAAGCGGCCTTCCAAAAAAGCGCGCGCGTAAATGCCCGGCGAGCTGTGGCCCTGGATGTAGAGCAGGTCGCCGCCATGGCCTTCACTGTCGGCGTGCCAGAAGTGGTTGAAGCCGGCGGCAAACATGTGCGCTAACGACGCAAATGAGCTGATGTGGCCGCCAAGGTCGCCGCCATCTGCGGGGTCCAGCCGATTCGCCTTGACGACCAGGGCCATGGCGTTCCAGCGCATGTAGGCGCGCAAGCGGCCTTCAAGCTCCAGGTTGCCCGGGCTGCGAGCTTCGTCACTCGGCTCGATCGTATTGACGTAGGCCGTGGTGGCTGAAAACGGCATGTCGATCGAGGCTTGGCGCGCTTCGTCGATCAGGGTGTCGAGCAAGAAGTGCGCGCGCTCGGGGCCCGCACCTGCGATCACCGAGTGCAAGGACTCGATCCATTCGCGTGTCTCTTGCGCGTCAGAGTCCGTGGCGGCAGAACGTGGCTGCGCCTGGGGCGATGCGGACATGGCGTGTCTCCTCTTGGGGGGTGGGGCGTCAGAGGCTCTCAGCCTCGCAGGTCGGGCGCAAGTGTCGCATAGGCTTTGACGCCTTCCAAATTACGGACATTGATTTCACATAACGGAATTGACAGCTTGCGCCCGCATGGCGCCCTGACACCGGCCCCGATAATGAAGCCAGATGAAGACGCCGCCAAAGCTGATCGCCGCCAACAGCACCGCTCTGTCCAATGCGCGCCGGCTGTTCGGCAGATGGTGGCGGCGCCAATCGCCGGCGCGGCAAGACCGCTTCGCCACGCTCGCGCCCTTGATGTCGGTGCTGCTATTTTTGGCGGCCATCATTTCGGCCTTCTGGTACTTGCGCAACGAGGAAATCGAGCGCGAAACCGAGTCCGTCAAACGCGACACCGAAATCACCCAGCAGCAGCTCGGCCTGCGTTTGCTCGAAAACCAAGAAGCCGCCATCCGCCTGGCGCGTGAGCTGCTCTCGCGCGAGGTCAAACGCGACGAGTTCATCGCCCTGGCCACCACCTTCAACCGCGCGCGGCCCGAGGTCAACCAGGTGAGCTGGATCAACCAGCGCCGGCTCCAGCGCCAGGGTCTGGGATTTACCTGGACGCATTCGGAATACGCCAGCGCAGCACCCTTGCCCGCAGCCGAAGCCTCGCCGGCGCCCACCACACCGCAGCACATTGCCTTTCGCGCGGCGCGTGAAGCCCGCGTGCCGATCTACTCCAAAGCCTTTCGTGACGCCAACGGCAACGCGGTGTTCCAGTTGCACCTGCCGCTGCTGGACCGCAGCGGCTTCGCCGGTGCGCTGGTGGTCGAGTACGGTGTCGACTCGCTGGTGCGCTTTTACGTGCCGTCTGACGTTTCACGCCGCCACATGGTGGCCGTGGTCGACCCTGCGGGCCAGGTGCTCTCCAGCACCGTCACCCCGCTGCCCGGCCAGGCCGCGCGCCGTGCGCCCATCGTCAGCGACGCACCACTCACCCCCGCGCTCAACGGCCTCTTGCTGCGCGCTCACGGCTACCGCACCAGCATCGGCCTCATCAGCAACACCTTGTTCTGGATGGTGGTGGCGCTTTCTGTGCTGACGGTTTGGATGTTATTAGGCACCTGGCGCCACATGCGCCGGCGTGGCCAGATCCAGGCCGCGCTGGTGCAGGAGACCAACTTTCGGCGTGCGATGGAGAACTCCATGCCCACGGGCATGCGCGCCATGGACCTCGAAGGCCGCATCACCTATGTCAACGCCGCCTTCTGCCAGATGACGGGCTTCACCGACATCGAGCTCGTTGGCCGCGCGCCACCCTTCCCGTATTGGCCTCCCGACCGCGTTGAAGAGAACGCGCGCCTCTTGCAGCAAGAGCTGGTGGGGCGCAGCCCCTCGGGTGGCATCGAGGTCAAGGTCATGCGCAAGGACGGCTCGCTGTTTGATGCGCGCATGTATGTCTCGCCGCTGATCGACCCGAGGGCGCAGCAAACCGGCTGGATGACCAGCATGACCAACATCACCGAGGCCAAGCGCATTCGCGACCAGCTCTCGGCCTCGCACGAGCGCTTCACCACCGTGCTCGAAGGCCTGGACGCGGCGGTCTCGGTGCTGTCGGTGCATCAAGGCGAGTTGCTCTTCGCCAACCGTTCTTACCGCCTGTGGTTCGGGGGTGACGCCAAAGGCCACAGCTTGATGGCCGACGGCACGGTTTCGGCCAACTTCGTGCCCGAGACCGACGAGGATGTCGACAACCTCTCGGGCCTGCCAACGCAAGAGTTGACCGAGAGCGGCACGAGTCCACGCGAGGTCTTCGTCGAGTCGCTGCAAAAGTGGTTCGACGTGCGTTCACGCTACCTGCAGTGGACCGACGGGCGACTGGCGCAGATGCTGATTGCCACCGACATCACCGCGCGCCTGCGCGCCGAAGAACAGTCGGCCGCGCAGGCCGAAAAGGCGCAGGTCGCCAGCCGTTTGGTGACGATGGGCGAGATGGCGTCGTCGGTGGCGCATGAGCTCAACCAGCCACTCACGGCCATCACCAACTACTGCAACGGCATGGTCTCGCGCGTGAAGGCCGAGTCGATCGAAAAAGATGATCTGGTGGCCGCGCTGCAAAAGACCGCGCGACAGGCCGAACGCGCCGGGCAGATCATTCACCGCATCCGCGCGTTCGTGAAACGCAGCGAGCCGCAGCGCCAGCCGGCGCAGGCCCGGCAGATCGTTGAAGACGCGGTGGAGCTTGCGGGCATCGAGCTGCGCCGGCGCAACGTCACGATCCACTCCTATGTGGCACAGCGGCTGCCTACCGTGCTGGCCGACCCCATCCTCATCGAGCAGGTGCTGCTCAATCTCTTGAAGAACGCCGCCGAGGCGATCGACAGCGCGCAGCTGCCGCCGTCGCGCCGCCACATCGAGCTGCGTGTGGTGCCGCGCCATACGCCCGAAGAAGGCGGCGTCATCGAGTTCAGCGTCACCGACATGGGCCCGGGCCTGAAGGAAGAAGTCATCGCGCGTTTGTACGAAGCCTTCTTCTCGACCAAGGCTGAAGGCATGGGCATCGGGCTGAGCCTGTGCCGCTCGATCGTCGAGTCGCACCGGGGCCGGATGCGGGGGCAGAACATCTACAATGGTGCGCTCGTAGTTGGCTGCCGTTTTGCCTTCTCCTTGCCGGTGGAACTGCCCGCGAAAGCCGAGCCCGCCGTACGTGTTGAGCCCGGTGCTGATCGTCCCAGAGACGCCAGCACTGATCCCCGTCCTCAAGCCCAGCCGCACCCCACGGTCACCTCCGAATGAGCCTCATCCCCAAGAAAGGCACGGTCTACGTCGTTGACGACGACGAGGCCGTGCGCGACTCGCTGCAGTGGTTGCTGGAAGGCAAGGACTACCGCGTCAAATGCTTCGACTCCGCCGAGTCCTTCCTCTCGCGGTTCGATCCGCGCGAGGTGGCCTGCCTCATCGCCGACATCCGCATGGACGGCATGAGCGGGCTGGAGCTGCAAGACCGCCTGCTCGAGCGCAAGAGCCCCCTGCCGGTGGTCTTCATCACCGGCCACGGCGACGTACCGATGGCGGTAACGACGATGAAGAAGGGCGCGATGGATTTCATCGAAAAGCCCTTCAAGGAAGAAGAGCTGCTGGGCTTGGTGGAGCGCATGCTCGACCAGGCGCGCAGCGCCTTCAGCCAACACCAGGAGCAGGTCAGCCGCGACGCGCTCCTGTCGCGCTTGACGACACGCGAAGCGCAGGTGCTTGAGCGCATCGTCGCGGGCCGGCTGAACAAGCAAATTGCCGACGACCTTGGCATCAGCATCAAGACGGTGGAGGCGCACCGCGCCAACATCATGGAAAAACTCAACGCCAACACGGTGGCCGATCTCTTGAAGATCGCGCTGGGCGCGCAGACCAAGGCCTGAGGCTCTAGAGCTCGGCAAATATCCACGAGGCCGCCACAGGGCGGCCTTTGTCTTGCGGGGAGAGCCAGACACATGACGGCACAGATCATCGACGGCGTGGC
>JANOJR010000593.1:0-2930 GCA_031418855.1 Rubrivivax sp. | reverse complement strand
TGTATGCGACTTGCATCAGGGCGTCGGCACGGATCGCGCGGAGCGGCGCTGTGCACGTCACCAAACCGTTAGCTTGGCTTGAGCGGCGGCGTATGGTCGAGGCGTGAGGGCGAGAACGGAATTTCGCAGGGCCGACTACTTAGGCGCCAGCCTCATGGCGCGCGTGGTGCCGCCCGAGATCGTCCATGAAGTGCTCGATGCTCATGGCCGCAATAGCCAGCGCATCCGGGCATTCCCGGCGGTGGCTGGGGTGTACTTCGTGATGGCCATGAGCCTGTACCCCGAGGCCGCGTACGAGGCGGTGTTTTCGGCCGTCTCGCAAGGGCTGGCCTGGCAAGGCGGCGCTGCGCAACCAGTCGGGGTCAGCAAGGTGGCCATCAGCCTGCTGCGTTCGCGCATCGGTGCGCAGCCGCTGGCGGACCTGGTGCAGCGCTGCTGCGTGCCCTTGGCCGAGCCGCACATCCACCCTGACGCCTTCTACTGCGGCCTGCGCCTGGTGGGCATCGACGGCAGCACCTTCGAGCTGCCCGATGAGCCCGACAACGATCAGACCTTCGGCCGCCCTGGTGGCCGCCAGGGCCGGGCTGGCTACCCGCAGGCGCGCTGCGTGGTGCTGGCCGAGTGCGCCACCCACGCGATTCTGGGCGCCAACGTCGGTGCGTACCGCAGCGGCGAGTGGGCGCTGTGCGTGTCGCTGCTGGCGGCCCTCAAACCCGGCATGCTGTGCATGGCCGACCGGGGCTTCAACGGCTTCGAGCACTGGGAGCAGGCCAGCGCCACCGGCGCGCATCTGCTGTGGCGCTGTGGGGTCAACCGCAAGCTGCCGGTGGAGCAGGTGCTGGCCGACGGCAGCTACCTCAGCACCATCCGCCCCACGGGCGTGAGCGTGGCCCAAGCCAAGGCCAGGGCCATCACCGTGCGCGTGATCGACTACAAGCTGCCCCATCTGCCCGACGGCGAGCCCCATTACCGGCTGCTGAGCACGCTGCTGGACGCGCAAGCCGCGCCGGCGATGGAGTTGGCCGAGCTGTACCACCGGCGCTGGGAGATGGAGGCGATCTACGACGAGCTCAAGACCCACCTGCGGCAAAGCCGCCGGGTGCTGCGCAGCAAGACCGCGGAGCTGGTACGCCAGGAGTTCTACGGCTGGGTTTTGATGCACTACACCGTGCGCTGGCTGCTGCACCAAGGCGCAGCCCGCCAGCGAATACCGCACGAGGATCTCTCGTTCACCGGGCATGTGCAGTTGCTGCGCCAGGAACAGCCCCTGTCAGGGGTCTTTCCCCCCAGAGCAGCCCAGAAAGCGGGCAAGGTGGTACGTCGCACTACTGGACAGGTGCACACGCCTGAAGGCCAGCCGGACAATCAAGCGACGATCCCCGCGCATGGTCAAGCGGCGCAACTCGCGCTACAAGGCGTTCGACTGGGGCGCGCCCCGGCGCGTGCCCATCGACTGCACGCCGCAGCCGGCGGGGCCGATGCTGGCGCCGCCGCTGGGACGAACGCGCAAGCGAAGGATGTGGTCGCCAAACAACCCGCAAGGGCAGTTTGTTGTCTAACTTAACGGTATTGGGTTAGGCCGCACTTTCTTCGAACGAGGCGACTGGCACGGACCTCGTTTTGGCAACTGACTTGCGCAGCGCCTTGATTCGCTCAACTTCATGCATCGTCTGTGCCGTGAAGTACGACTCGCCACAGTTAGGACAAGACCACATCGGAATACTCTCAATGATCAGGAGGTTCCCGGCCTTGCCATAGCTCCTGGTCACGTGCTTAAGCTGGACCCGATCGCTACCACAGTGCGCGCAGCTGCCACTAGACAACATAGACGGTGATGACGAAGAGTCGACCCGTGTGGCCGACTTTGGCAACAACTTCAGCGGCAGTGCCATCAAGGGTTGCGCCTTGGACGACGTACTTCGTCTCGCGGGTGGCGCGATCACGCTGACGCTCAACGATTTGGCCCGTGAGGACGATGCTTTCGAGATCAAGGATCGAGAGGTTGTCATCTTCGAGTTCATCCGCTGCATGGGTGGAAACGACGTAGCTGAGCGTCCGGATCAGCTGGCGAAGGTGGGTGATGGACACCTGGGTCATGCCCAAGTGTACGAGGCGGACAAGCCACGGTCGGTTTTCTGCGGCCTAACGTTTGTGTTAACCGGCGCCTTGCGGCAGACCGCGCTTGGCCCAGAATGAAATGAAGGCCAAGGGCGGGCTGCCGCAAGGTGTCCGGTTGAACACTGGGTTAGGCCTCGCGTGCTGCACGCTCGATGACTTGAATTTCATGCCGCTGGACATGAGCGCACTGTAGCGCCCAGAGTTCCATATCGGCTGTTGAATCGTCCGAGCACCACCGCTGGCGCCACTGCCACCGAAGCCGCGTGCGCCACGGACCACAACCCTCTGACTGCCAGGCGCAGCACTGCCGCGCGAAGCGCGAACCACAAACTGGCTTGCGGTGCTTCGCGTGCTGACGCTGCCGCCGCGAGTAGCGCTGCGTTGAAATCTTGGTGGACTTGCTGGTGGTTGCGGGCGCGGCCTGTTCTTGACCTGCATGCAGCCGCTGCGACCGGGGCCTTGATGCGCTGCGTGTTGAGTCGTCTTTGCCTGTGAAGGGCGACGACAACGAGGCGACTCGGCTGCGGCCAGCGCCAATGCAGTGGACGCGTTCGGGCTTTGCATTTCGGCGTGGCCTAACGTTAGCGTTAACCGGCGCCTTGCGGCAGACCGCGCTTGGCCCAGAATGAAATGAAGGCCAAGCGTGGGCTGCCGCAAGGTGTCCGGGTGAACACTGGGTTAGGCCTCGCGTGCTGCACGACCGATGACTTGAATTTGGTGCCGCTGAAACTGAACGCACTGTAGCGCCCTGGCCTGCGCGTCGGCTGTTCGTTCATCCGAGCACCACGACTTGCGCCACCGGCACCGCAGCC
>JANOJR010000592.1:0-1954 GCA_031418855.1 Rubrivivax sp. | reverse complement strand
TGTATGCGACTTGCATCAGGGCGTCGGCACGGATCGCGCGGAGCGGCGCTGTGCACGTCACCAAACCGTTAGCTTGGCTTGAGCGGCGGCGTATGGTCGAGGCGTGAGGGCGAGAACGGAATTTCGCAGGGCCGACTACTTGCCCACCAAAGTTCGCGGCCTGTACTTCTACCTGTACCTGTTCGTGGACATCTTCAGCCGCAAGGTGGTGGGCTGGCAGGTCTTTGATCCTAGAAACCGCAGTTGAATCTGCGCCATCGTCGTTTTCTTCAACGCTGGCGCTGGTTTGAGTCTGTTTGGCAAGCTCACCCGATGGGTGAAGCCAACGAACCGAAGAAGACCGCGCTGGCGCAGGCCAGCGAGGAAGCGATGGTGGTCGACACGATGGGTGGTCGAGTGCACCTGCGCTGGGACGAAACCGCCCAAGCCACACCGCACGGGCAGATCGTGTTCTTCGCCGAGTTCCTGGCCACCGCCGGTGTGTTCGACCGCTGGGTGCAGGACTGCCCCTTGCGCTACCCCAGCCCTAACGCATCGCGGCCGCGCGACGTGGTGGGCACGCTGATGCTGGGCACCCTTGCCGGCAGCAAGCGCTACGCGCACATCGCCGGCGTTCGCGGCGACGCGGTTGCGGCCGAGGCCCTGGGCCTGCGTGGCATGGTTAGCGAAGACTCGGTGCGCCGCCCGCTGGCGGCGATGGCGCCCGGCGCCAGCGAACCGTGAGTGCGCAGGGCACTGATAACCAGCGTGCGCGAAGCCTTGGACCGACCGTGGGTGCCGGACATGGACGCCACGATCAAGCCGCTGTAGGGCCGCCAGGAAGGTGCGGAGGTTGGCTACAACCACGCAAAAGCGGGGGCGCCCCAGCCATGTGCTGCACACCTTCTGGGTGGGCAACCTGCGCCTGGTGCTCGACGCGGTGCTCAGTTCGGGCAAGCAGCACAGCTCGGGCCACGCCAAGGCCGTCGTGGCGCCGCTTCTTGACGAACTCGCTGACAAGGCGCCGACACTGGTGCGCGGTGACTGCGACTACGGCAACGAAGACATCATCGACGTGTGCGAACAACGAGGCCCGAGCTACCTGCTGCGACTGCGCAAGACGGCCCATGTGAAACGGCTGATCGAGCGGCTGTTCAGGCGCGAAGACTGGACGAAAGCCACCGATGCCAGCCAGGGCTGGCAGGCGATCGAGGACGAGTTGCGCCTGAGCGGCTGGAGCAAAGCGCGGCGTGTCGTGGTGCTGCGTCGGCGCATCAAGCACGACATAGCGCTGACTGCGAAGAAGCGCGGTCAGAAGCAAGCCAACGAGCAACTCGTATTGGCGCTGCCGTTTGACGAAGTGCAAGACAACGCGCAGGTCTGCGAGTACACCGTGCTGGCCACCAACGCGCAGCACGACATCGCCGCCATCGGCCAGCTCTACCGCGACCGCTGCGACTGCGAGAACGGCTTCGACGAGCTGATGAACTACTGGGGCTGGGGCGGCTTCACCACGCAGGACATGCACCGCAGCCAGGTCACTGCGCGAGCGGTGGCGCTGGTCTATAACTGGTGGAGCTGGTACGTGCGCGCAGCCAACCCGCAGGCCCGACGCGAGGCGCTGACGGGTCGGCCGCTGCTGCTGGCGGCGGTGGGTCGCGCCACCAGCAGCAGCAATCATACCAAGTAGCGTTCAATAGATTAGATATCATGTCAACCCACGGGTTTCAAGGAGACGTGGATGAAGAATCTGATCGTGGGCGACAGCGCGACGGTGCAGCTCTTGGCGGACCGACTCAAGCGCGCCGGCAGCCACTCGGAGTACCAGCGCATTCAATGCGTGTTGATCAGGGCCACGCTGGGCAGTTCGGCGGCTGAGATTGCGCAGTTGCTGGGCTGGTCTACAGCGACGGTGCACGTCATGCATTCGCGCTGGGCCAAGGAGGGCGAAGCGATCTTCGATGTTCGCGGTCGC
>JANOJR010000591.1:0-13635 GCA_031418855.1 Rubrivivax sp. | reverse complement strand
GACTGCGCATCGGCGCTCGCCGAGGCCGAGGTCGAATATGAAGAGCGGACATCGCCGACGGTGGATGTCGCCTTTCCGATGGACGCCAATGAGCAGGACCGCGAGAAACTCGCCGCCGCGTTCGGCGGCGTGAACCTGGGCGACAAGCGGGTGCTCGCCGTCATCTGGACCACGACGCCGTGGACCATCCCGGCCAACCAGGCGTTGAACCTCAACCCCGCGCTGGAGTACGCGCTGGTCGACACACCCAAAGGCTTGCTGCTGCTGGCCAGCGCGCTGGTCGAGAAGTGCCTGGAGCGTTATGGGCTTGAAGGCAGCGTCGTGGCCACCGCGATGGGCGAGAAGCTCGCAGGCCTGAATTTCCACCACCCACTGTCAGCGTCGGATCAAGGTTATGCACGCCTGTCGCCGGTGTACCTGGCCGACTACGCCACCGCCGACGACGGCACCGGCATCGTGCATTCGGCGCCGGCCTACGGCGTCGAAGACTTCAACTCGTGCCTGGCACATGGCTTGAAGCACGACCAGATCTTGAACCCGGTGCAAGGCAACGGCATGTATGAGGCCGCGCTGCCGGTCTTCGGTGGCCAGTTCATCTGGAAGGCCAACCCGAACATCGTCGACGCGCTGCGCAACGCCGGGCACCTGCTGCACACCAGCAAGATCGAGCACAGCTATCCGCATTGCTGGCGCCACAAGACGCCAGTGGTCTACCGCGCCGCCGCACAGTGGTTCGTGCGCATGGACGAAGGCGAGGGTGTGTTCACCATCGACAAGGCGCCCAAGACCTTGCGCGAGACGGCGCTCGAAGCCATCGCCGCCACCGGCTTCTACCCGGAGAACGGCCGTGCGCGTCTGCGCGACATGATCGCCAACCGCCCCGACTGGTGCATCAGCCGCCAGCGCAACTGGGGCGTGCCGCTGCCCTTCTTCCTGCACAAGGTCACGGGCGAGCTGCACCCGCAAACGCTAAGGTTCATGGAACGTGCAGCCGCCTTGGTCGCCGAGGGCGGCGTGGAGGCCTGGGCCAAGCTCGACGCGGCCGATTGGTTGGGCGCTGAAGCAGAGGACTACGCCAAGAGCAGCGACATCCTCGACGTCTGGTTCGACTCGGGCTCGACCTTTTCGCATGTGCTGCGCGGCTCGCACCAGGGCGCGGCCGCCGACCCCGGCCACCACGCCAGCGGCCCCGAGGCCGACCTCTACCTCGAAGGCCATGACCAGCACCGCGGCTGGTTTCACTCCTCGCTCTTGATCGGCTGCGCACTCGAAGGCCGCGCGCCCTACCGCGGGCTGCTCACGCACGGCTTCACGGTCGACGGCAGCGGGCGCAAGATGAGCAAGTCGCTCGGCAACTTCGTCGAGATGCGCACAGTGACCACCAAGCTCGGCGCCGAGATCATCCGTCTGTGGTGCGCCTCGACCGACTACTCGGGCGACCTCTCCATCGACGACAAGATCCTGGCGCGCGTGGTGGACGGCTATCGTCGCATCCGCAACACCTTGCGCTTCATGCTGGCCAACACCTCGGACTTCAACGCCAGCAAAGACGCTGTGCCCGTCGCTAACATGTTAGAGGTGGACCGTTGGACGCTGGCGCGTGCAGCGCAAGTGCAGGCCGAGATCCTGGCGCACTACGAGGTCTTTGAGTTCCACCCTGTTGTGTCCAAAGTGCAGAACTTCTGCTCCGAAGACCTGGGTGCCTTCTACCTCGACGTGCTCAAAGACCGCCTCTACACCACCGCACCCGGCAGCCTGGCAAGGCGCAGCGCGCAAACCGCGCTGTGGCAGATCACGCACGCCATGCTGCGCTGGATGGCGCCCTTCTTGAGCTTCACCGCCGAAGAGGCCTGGGCCACGTTTGGCAGCACACCGTCGATCTTCACCGAGACCTATTGGAAGTTCGACGCAGCCGACGAAGCCTTGCTCGCGCGCTGGACGCGGCTGCGTGAGATCCGCGACGTGGTGAACAAGGACATCGAAGCCGTGCGCACCGCCGGTGCCGTGGGTTCTTCCTTGCAAGCCGAGGTCAGCGTGGCCGCCAACGACGCCGACAGCGCCTTGCTGGAGAGCCTGGGCGATGACCTCAAGTTCGTCTTCATCACCTCGCGCGCCAGCGTGGTGGCGGGCGACGAGTTGAAAGTCAGCGTCACTCCTTCGTTAGCCACCAAGTGCGAACGTTGCTGGCATTGGCGCGACGACGTCGGCGCCGACGCCGCGCACCCAACGATTTGCGGGCGTTGTGTGAGCAACCTCTACGGCGCGGGCGAAGCGCGCACGGTGGCCTGATGGCAGTGAAGTCCAAGGCCCCCAGCCTGGCCCTGTGGCTAGGCCTCGCCGCCATCGTCTTGCTCGCCGACCTGGTGACTAAGACGCTGATATTCGGCAGCATGCAGCTGGGTGACTCGCGAATCTTCACCAGATTCTTCAACATCGTGCGCGCGCACAACGCCGGCGCGGCGTTTTCGTTCCTCGCCGACGCCGGTGGCTGGCAGCGCTGGTTCTTTGTCGGCCTGGGTTTCGTGGCCTCGGGCTTCATCGTCTGGTTGATGCGTGGCCACCCCACACAAAAGCTCTTTTGTTTTGCCGTCAGCATGATCCTGGGCGGCGCGCTGGGCAACGTCATCGACCGGCTGCTGCACGGCTATGTGGTCGACTTCCTGCAGTTCCGCTTCAGCTTTCTAACGTCCATCTTCCACGGTGGCTACTTCCCCAGTTTCAACATTGCCGACAGCGCCATCACGCTGGGCGCGATCTGCCTGATCCTGGATGAGATCCTGCGCGTGCGGCGCAGTTGAGTCGCGATGCAGGTGTCGATCGTGATGCCGGTGCTGAACGAGGCGCAGGGTGTCGAGGGTGCGCTGCGCGCGCTGGCACCCCTGCGCCATGCCGGGGTCGAGGTCATCGTCGTCGATGGTGGCAGCCACGACGGCACGGCCGCCCTTGCGGCACCCCTGGCCGACCAGCTGCTGCACGCGCCGCCCGGCCGCGGGGTGCAGATGAACTGCGGCGCGGCGGCGGCGGCGGGCGAGCTGCTGCTGTTTCTGCACGCTGACACGCGCCTGCCCGACCACGCGCTTGCGCTCCTGCAACGCGCGTGCGCCGACGCACACCATGTCATCTGGGGACGCTTCGACGTCGCGATTGCGGGCCGCTCGCCGTGGCTGCCGATGGTGGCCTGCATGATGAATCTGCGGTCGCGGCTGAGCGGCATCGCCACCGGCGACCAAGCCATCTTCGTGCGCCGAGCGGCCTTCGAGGCGGTGGGCGGTTTCCCGGCGCAGCCGCTGATGGAAGACATCGAGCTCTCGCGCCGGCTGCGCGCACTGCATGCGCCGTGCTGCCTGCGCCAGCGTGTCACCACTTCGGGCCGGCGTTGGGACACGCGCGGCGCCTGGCGCACCATCGTGCTGATGTGGCGCCTGCGCTGGCTCTACTGGCGCGGCACGCCGGCCGACGTGTTGGCGGCCCGATACCGATGACGGCGGTGATCGTCATGGCCAAGGCGCCGCGGCCCGGGCTGGCCAAGACGCGCTTGGCGCGCGCATTGGGCGAGCAGGGCGCTGCACGCTTGGCCGAGCGCTTTGTGCGCGAGACGGTGGCCGTGGCGGTGGCGGCCAACGTCGGCCCGGTCACGCTGTGCGGCACACCCGACGCACCGCTAGATGCCGTCTTCACTGAGCTCCTGCAGCAATGGCCACTTCGCTGGGCGGCCCAAGGCGAAGGTGATCTCGGCGCGCGCATGGCACGCGCCTTAGATGCCGCCCTGGCGGGCCACGACAGCGCCTTGCTCATCGGCACCGATGCCCCCGCACTGGACGCCGCCTACCTGCGTAACGCGCAAAGTGAGCTGACGCGGCACGACGCCGTGCTGGCCCCCACCGCCGACGGCGGCTACGCGCTGATCGGTCTGCGCCGCGTGCACGCCAGCCTGTTCACGCAGATACCCTGGAGCAGCGCCGCGGTGATGGCCACGACGCGCGAACGCCTGCGTGCACTCAAGCTGCACTGGGCCGAGCTGGCGCTGCTGCATGACGTCGACGAGCCGGCCGACCTGGTGCATGTGCCACCGCCATGGCTGGCCGCGCTGGCGTCCCCATGATCGAAGCCTTGCGCCAGGCGCTGCGGGCCCGCCACCCGGACTGGGCCGAGCTGCCCTTCGAGCCCTTGCCCGACAAGGGCCTGGCCCATCTGCACCTGCGGCTGGTGGGCAGCGGCGTGCTGGCACGCGTTCCCAAGCAAAGCCAGATGGGCTTGGCGGCTGCCGATCACCTGGCTTATGAGGCGGCTTGTTTTGAGCGCGCCGCGATGTCGGGCCACACGCCGCAGCTCGCGGGTGTGCTGCCGGCCACCGCCGCGCTGCCGCACGGCGCCTTGCTGGTGCAAGAGATCCACGGCCGCCCCGTGAAGCTGCCCCACGACCTGGGCGCGATGGTGCAAAGCCTGGCCAGCTTGCACACCTTGGCGCTGCCCCCTGCCGGGGAGCGCCCGCCTTTGCTGGACGACGCCGACCCCTTGGCCGCGCTGGTCGCCGAGATCGACCAGCAGGCGCGCCATCTCGACGCCGCCTTGCTCGCACCCCAGTCCCGCCAGGCCATCGAGGCCGAGCTGCTGCGGCTGCGCGCGCTGTGCACCGGGCCGCATCGCCCGCACAAGCGGCTCATCGCTTTCGACGCCCACCCCGGCAACTTCATCGTCGACAGCCAGGGCCGGGCCATCCTCGTCGACCTGGAAAAGGCGCGCTACGGTGCCCCCGCGCTGGACCTCGCGCACGCCACGCTCTACACGTCCACGACCTGGGACGCGGCGTCCAGCGCGGTGCTCAGCGTGGCCGAGGTGGCCAGCGCGTATCGGGCCTGGATGGCGCTGACGCCGCCGACTCAGCAGCAGCGTGAATGGCTGCTGCCGATGCGCCGCGCGATGGTTTTGTGGTCGCTCACGTGGTGCGCGAAGTGGCGCGCCCTGGCCACGCAAGCGGCGCACACCCATCCCGATGGCGAGGACTGGTCAAGCGAGCTCAGCGACGCCGCGCTGGTGGCGCATGTGCGCGAGCGGGTCAACCACTACCTGGCGCCACAGGTCGTGCAAGGTGTGCTTGACGAGACCCTGGCGCTTGAGCGCGAGCTGGCGTGATGCGTCAGTGCGACCGACGGCGACCCACGGCGACTCACGGCGACTCACGGCGACTCACGGCGCGTGCCGCAGTTTGGCCATGAAGTCGCCCATGATGGCGTCGCGCCGCAGGGCGTAGGCCTCGCGCATCAGCGGCCTGCCTGGCGCTGCCAGCCAGCGCTTGTCGTCAGCGAGCAGCGGCATGCGCACCAGTTCGCTGGGCACCCAATCGGCTTGCAACATCCAGGCTACGCAAATCAGGTCCCAGATGACCCAGGAATGGGCGAAGAAGCTGTCAATGCCCTGCATCTCCCACAGCGGGTTGTGCGTGAAGAGATGGTGCAGATAGCCACCGATGGCACCCATGGGTTGCACCCAGCGTTCCATCTCGGGCAGCGACAAGCGCAATTGCGCCCCGACATGAAAGCCGGGCAGGTAGACCAGCGGCGCGCCACTGGCTAACAGCACGCGGGTGGCCACAAGGTCTTGTTCGAGATTCAGCGCGTGGTTGGGTTGCGGCGCGTGCGATGGGAAGCCGCTGGTCCACACCACCACGATGCGCTGCGCGATGCGCGGCTCGATCAACAACGCGCTGGCGATGTTCGTCGGGCAGCCCAGCGCCAGCACATACAGCGGCGGCGCGTCGCTCGCAGCATCGGTCGCCATGGCGCGCGCGATGAGGTCTTGCGTGGCCGCGCTAGTCACGGGTGCAGCAGCACTTTCAAGGTAAGCCTCTGCACCGCGGTGAATGCGGCCAGCGGCCGCGATTCCCAGGTGCGCGAACACGCGTTCGATCTCGTCCATGCTGCGCTGCATGCCGATGCCGGGCGCCGCAAACGGCCGCAGGTCGCGCAGCTCGCGCCGCAGACTGCTGCGCCGGTGGGCAAAGCTGAACGGGGCGGCGTACACCGCTTCGACGTGCAGTTGCGCCGGCGAGAGCAAGGCCCAGGCCAGGGCGAACTGATCGTCGATCTCGTTGGCGGCATCGGTGTCGATGACCACACGGGCGGGCAGGTGCGGCAGGGCCAGCCTGGCACGGTGCCAATCGTCGTCGTGTGTCAGCTCATTGCGCATGTCAACAGCGGCCTTGGCGGGACGCGCAATGTAGCAGCCCACGCCTCGCAGCCGCTCAGTCCATGGCATGCTCAGGCGCGTGAACTTCGACGACCTAGACACCATTCCCGGCACGCCCGTGCTGCCGCTGAACTTCAGCGAGCTCGGGCACCTTGACTGGCTGAACGTACCGGCCTGGGTCTTCGACCTGCACGCCTTGCGCATCGTCTGGGCCAACCCCGCTGGGCTGGCGTACTGGAAGGCCGACACACTGACCGAGCTGACGCTGCGTGACTTCCACGACATCTCGCTGGCTGCGCGCACACGGCTGCATGCCGCCGTGGCACTGCACGCCCAGGGCCGCACGCTGCGCGAGGTGTGGACGCTGTACCCGCATGGCGAGCCGGTAACGTCGACGCTGAATTCGCGCGGCGTGCGCATGCCTGGCAGGCCGGCGGGTGAACTGGCCATCCTCTTTGTCGGCGAACCTTTGTCGGCCAACTACGACGCTGCGGCCTTGCGCGGCCTGGAGGCCATGCAGCACACCTCCGTGCGGGTGGCGCTGCACCGGCTGGACAACGGCGCGGCCTTGATGCGCAACCCGGCGGCGGTGTCGGCCTTTGGGCCTATGGACGCCGGTGGCCCGCCACTGCCGCAGCTCTTCGTCAAACGCGAGCTCGGCAAGCGCGTGATGTCGCAAGCCAAACGTGGTAACACCTTCATCGGGGATGTCGAACTGGTGACGCAACTGGGCCGGCGCTGGCACGCCATGGACGCGCGCCCGGTGCGCGACCCCGTCACCGGCGACACGGTGGTGCAGATCAACGCACGCGACATCTCGGACCTGAAGGCCTACCAGCGCGCACTCGAAGCCGCGCGCGACGCCGCTGAGGCCGCGAGCCGCGCCAAGAGCAGTTTCCTGGCCAACATGAGCCACGAAATCCGCACCCCCATGAACGGCGTGCTTGGCCTCACGGCGCTGGTGCTGGAGACCACGCTGGACGAGCGCCAGCGCCACTACCTGCAACTCGTGCACAGCTCAGCGCAGTCGCTGATGGCCATCATCAACGACATCCTGGACCTGTCCAAGATCGAGGCCGACCGCCTGACCCTGGACCCCGCACCGTTCGCTATTCGCGCACTGCTGGATGAAGCCCTGGCACCGCATCGCATTGAAGCCGAGCACAAGGCCTTGCGGCTGGCATGCCAAGTCGACGACGCCGTGCCCGCCATCGTGGTGGGCGACGCCTTGCGGCTGCGCCAGATCGTCACCAACCTGGTGGGCAACGCCGTCAAGTTCACCGCGCAAGGTGGCATCGACGTCAGCGTGCACCCGGCCAGCGCGCGCGCCGCGGCAACGGGTCAGGCCGATGCCATGGCGCTGGTGATCAGCGTACGCGACAGCGGCATCGGCATGAGCGAAGACGACCTGGCCTTCGCCTTCGAGCCCTTCACCCAGGCCGACACCACCATCACGCGGCGCTATGGCGGCACGGGCCTTGGGCTGTCGATCGTCAAGCGCCTGGCTCAGGCGATGGGCGGTGAGGTACGTGCCAGCAGCACGCCGGGCCAGGGCAGCAGCATCGAGGTCACGCTGCGCCTGGGCTTGCTGCCTTAATCAAGGCGCCTGCTTACGGAATCAACACCGTCGAGCCCGTGGTCTTGCGCGCTTCCAGGTCGCGGTGTGCCTGGGCCACGTCGGCCAGGGCGTAACGCTGGTCGATGCGGATCTTTACCGCGCCACTGCTAACGACCGAAAAGAGGTCATCCGCCATCGCCTGCGTGGCTTCACGCGTGGCAATGTGGGTGAAGAGCGTGGCGCGTGTGACGTAGAGCGAACCCTTGGGGCCCAGGCTGCCGATGGCAAAGGGCGGCACCGGGCCCGAGGCGTTGCCAAAGCTCGCCATCAAACCAAACGGCCGCAGGCAATTCAGGCTGCGCTCGAAGGTGTCTTTGCCGATCGAGTCGTAGACCACCTTGACGCCTTGGCCACCCGTGATGTCTTTGACGCGCTCGACAAAATCTTCGCTGGTGTAGTCGATGACATGTGCCGCGCCGTGCTCACGTGCCAGCGCGCATTTGGCCGCACCGCCAGCCGTGCCGATGAGCTGCAAGCCCAGCGCCTTGGCCCATTGGCACGCGATCAAGCCCACACCACCGGCGGCAGCGTGGAAGAGCACAAAGTCGCCGCTCTGCAGGCCCTGCACGGGCAGTGTTTTCTTCAGCAGGTACTGCGCTGTCAGGCCTTTGAGCATCATGCCGGCGGCCGTGTCGAAGGCGATGCCATCGGGCAGTCGCACCACCGTCTTGGCTGGCATCACGCGGCATTCGCTGTAGCTGCCCGGCGGGTTGCTGGCGTAGGCCGCGCGGTCACCGGCCTTGAGGTGCGTGACACCCGCGCCCACGGCTTCCACGATGCCCGCACCTTCCATGCCCAAGGTCAGCGGCAGCGGGTTCGGGTAGAGGCCGGTGCGCTGGTAGACGTCGATGAAGTTCAGGCCGCTGGCCTGGTGGCGGATGCGAATCTCACCGGGGCCCGGGTCGCCCACGGGCAGGTCGACAAGCTGCATGGCTTCGGGGCCGCCGTAGGCGGTGATCTGGATGGCGCGGGGCATGGTGCACTCCTGGTGGATGGATGCGTGCGAGGTTAAGCCAAAGCGCGCGGCGCGGGCACCGCAGAGGTCATGGCACGATCCGGCAATGCCACCATCTGGCGCCTTCCCCCTGCAAGGGGGAAGGTTGGGATGGGGGTTGAATGTTGGCGCGGTGCCGCCATTCGACCCCCACCCCGGCCCTCCCCCTTCCAGGGGGAGGGGGCAGTACGCACGCACCCCATGACGACCCTGACCCCCCGCCTCATCACACTGCTGACGCTTGCCCCACTGCTATGGGCCGGCAACGCCGTCGTCGGCCGTTTGATGGTCGGCCAGGTGCCGCCGCTCACGCTGAACTTCCTGCGCTGGACGCTCACCGCCGTGCTGCTCTTGCCGCTGGCCTGGCGTGTGCTTTTGCAATGGCGCGAGGTGCGCCTGCGCTGGCGCTATCTGCTGCTGATCAGCGTGCTCGGCGTCGGGCTCTTCAACGCGCTGCAGTACACCGCGCTGGTGACCTCGACACCGCTGAACATCACGCTGGTGGCGTCAAGCATGCCGGTGTGGATGCTCGCCGTGGGCGTGCTCTTCTTCGGCGAAAAGCCCACGGCGCGGCAGCTGCTGGGCGCTGGCCTTGGGCTGGCGGGCGTGGTGTTGGTGATAGGCCGCGGCTCACTGCAGGTGCTGCTGTCGGTGCAGTTTGTGCCGGGCGATCTGCTGATCCTGCTCGCCGCCATTGGCTGGGCGTTTTACAGCTGGCTGCTGGCGCGGCCACCGGCGCACATGCAAGGCGTGCAGCGCCCAGCCTGGGACTGGGCGGCGATGGTCTGGATCCAGGCGGTGTTCGGCCTGCTCGCCGCCGGCAGCTTCGCCACGGTCGAGCAAGTCCTTGGCGCGGCGCCCATCCAGTGGAGCGTTAGCGTGGTAGCGGCTCTGCTCTACACGGCCTTCGGTGCGTCGATCGCGGCCTACCGCTGCTGGGGCCTGGGCGTGGCCGAAGGCGGGCCGCAACTGGCGGCCGTGTTCAACAACCTCACGCCGCTCTTTGCCGCGCTGCTCTCGATGTGGCTCCTCGACAGCCGGCCCGAGCCCTACCACTTGCTGGCGTTTGCGCTCATCGTGGCCGGCATCGCCGTCACCAGCTTGGGACGGCGCGCTCAGTAAGTGCCGGGGTACGCCCCGCCGTCGAGCAAGATGTTCTGCCCGTTGAGGTAACCCGCCGCTTCGCTGCACAAGAACGCGCACACCGCGCCGAACTCTTCGGCCGTGCCGAAGCGCGCGGCAGGGATGGTCTTCAGCCGCGTCTCGCGCACGGCGTCCACCGCCTGGCCCGACTTCTTGGCCACGGCCGAGAAGCCACCCTTCAAGCGGTCGGTATCAAACGAGCCCGGCAGCATGTTGTTCATGGTGACGTTGCGCGCGGCCAGGCGCGGCTGGCGTGCGATGCCGGCGATGAAACCCGTCAGGCCCGAGCGCGCGCCGTTGGACAAGCCCAGAAAGTCGATCGGCGCTTTCACCGAAGACGAGGTGATGTTGATGACGCGGCCGAAGCCACGCTCGGCCATGGTGTCGACCGTGGCTTTGATGAGCTCGATGGGCGTGATCATGTTGCCGTCCACGGCCTTGAGCCAGGCCTCGCGGTCCCAGTCGCGAAAGTCGCCAGGCGGCGGGCCACCGGCGTTGTTGACGAGGATGTCGATCTGCGGCGCGGCGGCCAGCGCATCTGCGCGGCCTTGTTCGGTGGTGATGTCACCAGCCACGGCGATGACCTGCACCGCAGGGTTGATGGCACGCAGCTCGGCGGCGGTGGCTTGCAGCAGCTCGTCACCCCGCGCGGTGATGACGACGTTGACACCTTCACGCACCAGTGCTGCGGCGCAGCCTTTGCCCAGGCCTTTGCTGGCGGCGCACACCAGAGCCCACTTACCGCTGATTCCGAGATCCATATCGTGCACTCACTTTGAAAGTTAGAAAGAAGGACTAACGCGATCGCGCCAGCAAGGTAATACCCAGCAGCACGGCCACGGTGCCGGCCGCAATCCAGGCGTTGAAGGGTTCGCCCAGGAGCCACACGCCCATGAGGATGGTCGACATCGGCCCGAGCATGCCCGTCAGCGACGCCATGGTCGCACCGATGCGCTCGATGGCCATCATGACCATCAACACCGGCGCGAACGTGCAGGCCGTGGCGTTGAGCAGCGACAGCCACAGCACGGGCTCGGCCACCTGCGCGGCGGCCAGCGGGCGCACAAGCAGGAACTGCACGATGCACAGCACGCAGGCCACCGACGTGGCCAGCCCGGTGAGGCGCAGGCTACCCAAGCGGCGCACTTCTTCGCCGCTGTAGACGAGGTAGATGGCGTAGCTGATGGTGCTGGCAAACACCAATGCCGCGCCGATCAAGGTGGCCTCACCTTCCAGGCGCAGCTCGTGGCCGAAGACCAGCAGCACGCCGGCGTAGCTGACCGCCAGCGCCATGAGCTGGCGGCGGCTGACGCGCTTGCCCAGCATCAACACCGAGATGAAAAGCACGAGTGTGGGTGTGAGGTAGAGGATCAGCCGCTCAAGGCCCGCCGTGATGTAGGCCAGACCGGCGAAGTCCAGCGTGCTGGCCAGGTAGTAGCCGCAAAAGCCCAGGCCGCACACGGCGCGCCAGTCGCGGCCCGTCAGCGCGGGCTTGCCGCGCCCAGCCCACCACGCCAGCAGCAGGAACAGCGGCAACGCAAAGAGCATGCGGTACATGATGAGCGTGAAGGCGTCCACACCGTGGCGGTAGGCGAGCTTGACGATGATGGCTTTGCCTGAAAACGCAATCGCGCCAAGCGCGGCCAACATCAGGCCCGGCCACAGCGCGTGCGGTGCGGCGTGGGCCGGTGTGGCTGCGGGCAGGGTCTCGGTCATGACGCGGTGGCCGGCCGGTCTTGCGGCGCCCTGCGCTGCAGCGCCCATTCGCTGTCGATCTCTTGGTAGCCCAAAGCGCGGTAGATGCCGATGGCCACGTCGCTCGGGTCGGCCAGCATCACCAACTGCTGGCACAACCAGGTGTCCAGGCCGTACCTCGACACGGCCTCGACCAGCGCCGTGCACAGGCCACGACGGCGCCACTGCGGGTGCGTCATGACGTGCTGAAAGCGCGCGGTGCTGCCGGCCCGTGCGTGCTCGCGCATGAGGCCGCAGCTGGCGGCCAGCACGCCGTCGCACCACAGGCCAAACCAGTGCAAGCGGCCCTGGGCGTGCAACTCGGCGTAGCGCGTGAACTTGCGTTGGCGGTACTGGCGGTAGCCCGCGATCTCGAAGCCATGCGCGTCGCTGCATTCGAGCTCGATGAGCGCGTCGATCTCATGCGCGAAGTCAAGCGGCCGCACCGTCACGGAACCGCGCGCGAGTTTGACATCGCGCTGCAACTCGCCCGGCACGAGGCGCATCACGGCCGAGACGTGCAGGTCGAAGCCGGCCTCGCGCCAGCGCGGCAGTTGCTGCTGGACGTAAGGCGCACTCACGCCAATGGCCACGTGCTGACACAGGGGCTGGCCCTGCGCCACTTCCTGTGCAAAGCGCTGCAGCCAGTGGTCGAGCGCGTCGTCGACTGGGGCCTCGGGCAGCACCAGGAAGTTGCCCCAGTAGTAGGCAGGGTTGTCTGGTGTGCGCACGACGATGCAGTCGCCGCGCTCAAGGATTTGCGCCGCGCCCTCGTGCACCAGGAAGTCGGTGCGCCACCCCGTGCGCAGCTCGTCGCGCTTCACCGCGCAGGGTCTAGAAGCCGGCAGCCTGGCCGTCGCGGCGCGGGTCGCTGGCGGCGGCATAACCTTCAACGGCAGGGGCGCCGAGGCGCCAGATGAACTGGCCGGCACCGTAGTCTTGGTAGCTGTCGTTAAAGGGTTGCACGATGTGGCCCATGGCCTGCAGCGCGCTTGAGGTCGCCGCGTCAAAGCCGGTTTCGGCATTGACGATACCGGCGTTCCAGCGCCAGCGCGGCGCGTCGCACGCAGCTTGCGGGTGCTGCCGGTAGTCGAGCATGCGCACCAGCGTTTGCAAGTGGCCTTGCGGCTGCATATCGCCGCCCATCACGCCAAAGCTCATGACGGGCTGACCGTCGCGTGTGAGGAAGGCCGGGATGATGGTCTGGAAGGGCCGCTTGCCGGGGCCCACCAGGTTGTCGCTTGTGCGGTCGAGCGTGAAGCCGTGGCCGCGGTTTTGCAGGCTCACGCCGTATTTGGGCACCACCACGCCGGAGCCGAAACCCATGTAGTTGCTTTGAATGAAGCTGACCATCATGCCGCTCTCGTCGGCCGCCGTGAGGTAGATGGTGCCGCCCTTGGGCGCATGGCCGGGGCCGAAGTCTTGCGCGCGCTTCGGGTCGATCAGCCGGGCCCGTGCTGATAGATAGTTATCGTCGAGCATCTGCGCGGGTGTCAATCGCATGCTGCGCGGCTCGGCGACGTATTTGTAGACGTCGGCGAAGGCCAGCTTCATGGCTTCGATCTGCAAGTGCTGCGAGGCCACGCCGTCCACGGGCAGCGAGGCGACGTCGAACTTCTCCAGGATGCCCAGCGCGATGAGTGCCGCGATGCCCTGGCCGTTGGGCGGGATCTCGTGCAAGGTGTGGCCACGGTAGTCGCGTGTGATCGTTTCCACCCACTCGGGCTGGTAGGCCGCGAGGTCGGCCGCCGTCAACGCGCCGCCATGTTCGCGCGCATACGCGGCAATGGCCTCGGCGACCTCGCCCCGGTAGAAGGCCTCGCCCTTGCTTTGTGCAATCAACTTCAGCGTTAGTGCGGCTTCGGGCATGGCGAAGCGCTCGCCCACATGCGGCGCGCGGCCGTGCGGCAAGAAGGTCCGCGCGAAGCCGGGTTGATCGTTGATCTCGGTCAGCGCGGCG
>JANOJR010000590.1:0-3809 GCA_031418855.1 Rubrivivax sp. | reverse complement strand
GACCGCGTCGACGTCTCCTTCCGCTGGAGCATGAGCTGGTTCATCTTCTCCGAGGTGATGTTCTTCTCGGCGTTTTTTGGTGCGTTGTACTGGGCGCGCGTGTTCTCGGTGCCGATGCTCGGCGACCTGAATCACCAGGTGCTGTGGCCCGACTTCAAGGCCATTTGGCCCAGCGCAGGCGGCGGCATCACCGCGTCACCGGCGGGCACCATCGAGCCCTTCGGCACCATCGGTCCGTGGCCACTGCCGACCATCAACACGGCCTTGCTGCTGACCTCGGGTGTGACGCTGACCATCGCGCACCATGCCTTGATCGCTGGCCAGCGTGCCAAGACGATCGCCTGGATGTGGGTCACCGTGATCCTGGGCGCCACCTTCGTGGGCGTGCAGGCCTACGAGTACATGCATGCCTACCAAGACCTGAACTTGAAACTCAGCTCGGGCATCTTCGGCTCGACGTTTTTCATGCTCACCGGCTTTCACGGCTTCCACGTTTTCGTCGGCATGTTGATGCTGACCTTCATCACGCTGCGCTTGATGAAAGGCCACTTCACGGCGGAGCGTCATTTCGGTTTCGAAGGCGCGGCGTGGTACTGGCACTTTGTCGACGTGGTCTGGCTGGGCCTCTACTTCCTGGTCTACTGGTTGTAGGCCACGCGGCTGCGCTGCACCGAAACGCCGCGCCAGCGGCGTTTCGTCTTTCAGATGCCGATGGGTATGCCTGTCGGCCGCACCCAGCCCATGTACCAGCTCAGCAAGATGAAGAGAAACAGCACCACCGACAGACCGACGCGCACGGCCAGTGCGCGCGCCATGCGTTGATCTCGGCTGCGGCCGTCGTCGCCCTTTTTGAGCATGAAGAAACCCGCACTCGCCAGTGCCACCAGCACCGCCACCAGCATCAAGATCATGATGATTTTCATGAGGCGGCATTCTCCCACCGGGCTGGCGTGAGCCAGGGCGCTGCATGAAGTTCGAGCGCGTCGTGATCCTGCTTGCCGCACTGGCCACCATAGCGGCCACGGCGCGCCTGGGCTGGTGGCAACTCGATCGCGCAGCCCAAAAGTTGGCGTTGCAGGTCGCCATCGAATCCCGCCGCGAACTGCCGCCGCTATCGGCCATCGAGCTCGCGCGCGACGGCGCACAGGCTGCCGCGCAGCATCACCGCCGCGTCGATCTGCGCGGCCGCTGGCAGGCTGCATCAACCCTCTACCTCGACAACCGCCAGATGAAGGGTCGGCCAGGCTTCCTGGTGCTAACGCCCATGATGCTGGGTGACGGCACGGCCGTGATGGTGCAGCGTGGCTGGCTGCCGCGCGAGTTTCTTGAACGCACGAGCGTGGCTGCACCGGCCTTGCCTGAAGGCGAGGTGACGCTGGCCGCGCGCATCGCCCCGCCGCCGTCGCGCCTATACGACCTCGGCGCGGATGGCACGGGAGCGATCCGTCAAAATCTCGACCTTGCGGCCTTCGCTGCGGAGATCGGCCACCCTTTGCGGCCGCTGTCCTTGCTGATGCTGGCGCCAACGGCTGGCACGGCGCCCGATACCTTGCAGCGCGACTGGCCACAACCCGCCGCCGACGTGCACAAGCACTACGGCTACGCCTTCCAGTGGTTTGCGCTGGCCGTGCTGACGCTGGCCCTCTATGTGTGGTTCCAACTCATTCGCCCCCGCTGTGCCCGAAGCCCTGCCTGAACCCCTGACCTTGACCGTGCACAGCGTCGCCGCACCCAGCGCTGGCGACCCGGCGCGGCGCACGCGCTCGGGCCGCTTGAAGATGCTGCTGGTACTGGCCGTATGCGCCGCGCCTGTCGTCGCCTCGTACCTGACCTACTTCGTCATCAAGCCCGACACGCGCAGCAACTACGGCGCCTTGATCACGCCCGTGCGCGCCATGCCGGCCTTGGTGCTGACGGCGCTGGACGGCAGCCCGGTGGCGGCCAGCACGCTCAAAGGCCAGTGGCTGCTGGTGGTGGCGGCACCTTCGCGCTGCGAGGCGGCGTGCGAGGGTCTGCTCTTCGTGCAGCGCCAGCTGCGTGAAATGCTCGGGCGTGAACGCACACGTGTCGACAAGGTCTGGCTCGTCACCGACGCTGGCGCCGTCAATCAACCGCTGCGTGAAGCGCTGGCGTCGGTGCCCGCGATGCACATCCTGCGCGCCGACGCTGTGGCGGTAGCTCAGTGGTTAGCACCCGAGATGGGCCACGCGCTGCAAGACCACTTGTACGTGGTCGACCCCCAAGGCAACTGGATGATGCGCATGCCGGCGGCGGCCGAGCCCGCGCGCGTGAAACGCGATCTTGAGCGGCTGTTGCGTGCCTCGGCGTCGTGGGACCGCGCCGGGCGCCCTTGATGTGTTGCCCTTGATCTGATGAGCGCAGTTCCGCTGGTCGACTTCGCGCCGATGTTGCGCATCGCGCTGCTGGTGGGCGTGATGGCGCTGCTGCCGTTGACTTACGTGTGGCTGCGCAGCCGCGGCGCGCTGCCGCGCCAGCGCCTGGCCACACTGACGGCGATCACCCTCTTCCTCACGTTTGATCTCATCGTCTTCGGCGCCTTCACGCGCCTGTCCGACAGCGGCTTGGGCTGCCCCGACTGGCCGGGTTGCTACGGCCAGGCCAGCCCGCTCGGCGCCATCGGCGACATCCGTCTGGCGGAACAACTTGCGCCCACCGGCCCTGTGAGCTGGGGGAAGGCCTGGATCGAGATGATCCATCGCTACCTGGCCATGACTGTGGGCGTGCTCATCATGGTCATGGCCTTAGTGAGTTGGTTGGAGAGTCGCCGCCTGCCTTTTTCGCCCTGGTGGCCCACGCTCACGCTGGTGTGGGTGCTGGTGCAAGGGCTCTTTGGCAAGTACACGGTGACGCTCAAGCTCTACCCGGCCATCGTCACGCTGCACTTGCTGGGCGGCATGCTGCTGCTGGCCATGCTGGCGGCCCAGCACGAGGCCTATCGGCAGCGGCCATTGCCCTTGATACCGCGCACGCGGCGCGCGGTGGCGGCAGCCCTCGTCGCGGTGGCGTTGCAGATTGCGCTCGGCGGCTGGGTCAGCACCAACTACGCCGTGCTGGCCTGCCGTGAGTTCCCGCTGTGCAACGGCCAGTGGTGGCCGGCGATGGATTTCACGAGTGGCTTCACGGTGTTGCGCGAGCTCGGCCTCAGTGCGCAAGGTGGCGCGCTGCCGATGGCGGCCTTGGTGGCCATCCACATGGTGCACCGCTGGTTCGCGCTGCTCGTCACGCTGCTCGTGCTGTGGCTGGTGCGCTGCTTGTGGCGCGAGCGCGGCGTGGCGCATCGGCGCTTCGCCTGGCTGCTGCTGGGCCTGCTGCTGGCGCAACTGCTCAGTGGCTTGTCCAATGTCGTGCTGGGCTGGCCGCTCTTTGCTGCGCTGGCCCACTCCGCCGGTGCTGCGGCGATGGTGCTGGCGCTGGTGATGTTGTGGGCTCGTGGCCGCCTTGGGGCTCGGGCTACCTAGAATCGCCCCTCCCCATGTCACAGACCATTGCGGCCCCCACCACCGCCGGCTCACGCTGGTCTCAGTTCTACGCGCTGACCAAACCGCGCGTGGTGCAGCTGATCGCGTTTTGCGCGCTCATCGGCATGTTGCTGGCGCAGCCGGGCTGGCCAGACCTCGGACGCGTGGCCTTGGCCACACTGGGCATCTGGCTGGTAGCCGCAGCCGCGGCAGCCTTCAACTGCGTGGTCGAGCAGCGCATCGACGCGCGCATGGCGCGCACCGCCTGGCGCGCCACGGCCAAAGGCGAGCTCGACAACCGGCAAACGCTGCTCTTCTCAGGCCTCTTGT
>JANOJR010000589.1:0-6425 GCA_031418855.1 Rubrivivax sp. | reverse complement strand
CTGCGCGTTGCTGTTGCCGCAAGACATGCCCGAGCTGCGACCGGGCAGCCTTTTGCACGGCGTGCAAGTGCAGCTCGACAGCGAGACGGCGTTTGTCGTCTCCCTGCAGATGCACCATGTGAGCTCGCTGCATCAAGGTGGCCACCGCATTGGCTGCGAATGGCACCGCCTGGACCCAGGTGCCGAGCGCAGCTTGCAGCGCTACGTCAACCAGACCCAGAAGCGCCAGCGTCTGCTGATGGGAACCTGAGCATGCGTGCCATCGGTTTCACGCTGGTCGAAGTGGCGGTCGTGCTGGCTGTCGCCACGCTGCTGGTGACACTGGCGGTGCCATCGAGCTTGGGCTATTTGCAGAAATCTCGGCGCAGCGACGCCGTGACCGCACTCACGCGTTTGCAGCAAGCGCAAGAGCAGTTCCGCGCGCATCACGGCGTTTACAGCGTGAGCACCCGCGCCTTGTTAGGCGCCAGTGCGGCGCGCAGCGAAGCCGGCTACTACGACATCACATTGGTGCGGGTGCAGGGCGAGCGCTACGAGGCGCGCGCCGTGGCGCGCGCCGACGCCGCGCAAGCCAAAGACCAAGAATGCGCGCAGCTCACGTTATCGGTGGTGGAAGGCCTGCCGGAATTCGGCCCCAACGCGCGCTGCTGGAACCGATGAAGACGCCACTACACCGGGGGCAAAAGCGCGGCCTCACGCTCATCGAGCTGGCAGTGGCTATGGCCCTGATCGCGCTGCTGGCCACACTCACCACGCCGCACTTTTCCGACCTGCTGGCGCGCCACCGCCTGCGCTCCGTGGCCGAGACCTTGCTGGCAGACTTCAGCGACGCCCGCTTCATCGCCGCGCAGCGCGGCCAGCCCGTGCATGTGGCGTTTCAAAGCGGCGGCGACTGGTGTTGGACGGTGGCCAGCACGCCCGGCTGCGACTGCCGCGCCGCACCGGCCTGCCGCCTCAAAACCACACGCGGTGGCGAGCACCCCGGCGTAAGTCTCACCACCAGCGAAGACGCTCGTTTTGAGCCCGAAGGCCTGGGCCGCGGCAGCGCTGAATTACGCTCGGTGCGTGGGCACCAACTGCGTGTCGAGGTCGGGCCCACAGGCCGCCCGCGCTTGTGTACGGCGGCGGGTGGGGATACGCGCTACCCGGCGTGTTGAGCTGACAGCGCGTCACAACCCCATCACACCGTCATGTTCATGATGTCGGTATAGGCCTGCACCAGGCGGTTGCGCACGGCCAGCGTGGCCTGGAAGCCGATTTGCGCCTTCTGCATCGCCATCATGGTCTGCTCCAGGCTGACCGTGGGGTTGTCCAGGGCCACTTCGCGCTGCAAGCGCTGGGCGTCGAGCTGCTGCGCGCTGACTTGCGTCAGCGCCTGCGTCATGGCGTTGGCGAAGCTCGGTGCTTGTACCCCTGGCGCTTCGGCACCCAGCTTGAGCAGGGGCGTGCCGTCGCGGCGCAGGCCGGCGCGGGCGACGGCCTGGTCGAAGTCGAAGGGCTTGAGCTTGAGGTCCATGGTGGGCTTTTCGCGATGGCTGCACTGTAGGCGTGTGGCGCACGGCGCAGGGCGCGAACAGCGCGGCAAAGCCCGCCTTGATCACGCCTTCGAAGCAGGCCTGGCCATCGAACAATGGCGGCACGGCTTGTGGCATCCGCCCTCGCCTGCTTGCTTGACAGCTTGAAGAGACACCCCGCGCCGACCCATGGACAACGCCATCGCCAACCTGACCCCCCTGATCCCCGCCACGCCCAGCTTCGGCCAGCGCTTGGCGAGCTTGCCGGCACGCTCCAAGTTCTTCGCCGTGGCCGGCATCGTGGCGCTGGTGGCACTCATCGCCATGCTCAGCAACAGCACGCGCCAGGGCGACTACAAGGTGCTCTTTGCCAACCTCTCCGAGCGCGACGGCGGCCCCATCGTCGAGAAGCTCTCGCAGATGAATGTGCCGTACCGCTTCGCCGACGGCAGCGGCACGCTGCTGGTGCCCGCCGCACAGGTCTACGAGCTGCGCCTGAAGCTCAGCGCAGCAGGTCTTCCCAAAGGCTCGATCAATGGCTACGAGTTGCTCGACAAAACCCCCTTCGGCCAGACCCAGGGCCAGGAGCATTTGAACCACAAGCGTGCGCTCGAAGGTGAGCTCACGCGCACCATCCAGTCGCTGGCGTCGGTGCAGGCTGCGCGTGTGCACCTGGCCATGCCGCAGCAGAACGGCTTCTTTCGCGAGCAGAGCAAGCCTTCGGCGTCGGTGGTGCTGAACCTGCACCCGGGGCGCACGCTGGAAGCCGGGCAGATTGCCGGCATCGTGCATCTGGTCTCAAGCAGCGTGCCCGAGCTCGCAGCCAAGGCTGTGAGCGTGCTCGACGGCAGCGGCGCGCTGCTCTCGCAGCAAGGCGAAAACCCGGCCGCGCAGGGGCTGGACGCGCAGCAGGTGCAGTACCTGCGCAACGTCGAGGCCACGCATTTGAAGCGTGTGTTGCAACTGCTCGAGCCCGTACTCGGGCGCGAGAACGTGCGCGCCACGGTCAGTGCCGAGGTCGACTTCTCGCAAACGGAATCGACCTCCGAAGAGTTCAAACCAAATCAAGGCGAAGCGCCTGCCACCGTGCGCGCCATCCGCAGTGAAGAGTCAAGCCAGCCCGGCACCAGCGTGCCCAGTGGTGTGCCCGGCGCGGTGAGCAACCAGCCCCAAGCCACCCCCAGCGCGCCCATCAACGGCGCGGCCCAAGCCACGCGTGGCGCAACGCCGTCCACCAGCGGCGGCAATGGCCGTCGTGAAGCCGAGACACGCTACGAGGTCGACAAAAAAGTCAGCGTCACACGCAACGCCACGGGTGTCGTCAAGCGCCTCAATGCGGCGGTGGTGGTGAACCACCGAAGCATGGCCGACGCCAAGGGCAAGACCACCGCCACGCCACTCTCGCCTGAAGAAATTGACAAGCTCACGTCGCTGGTGCAGCAAGGCATTGGCTACAACAAAGAGCGCGGCGACTCGGTGCGTGTGGTCAACACGCCCTTCCATATCGAGGCGGTGCCGCCCGTGCAAGCCACGCCCTTGTGGCAGGAGCCCTGGGTGCAGGACATGCTGCGCGCAGCCGCCATGCCGCTGGCGCTGGCGCTGCTGGGTTTGGTGTTGGTCTTTGGTGTCATCCGCCCCGCGCTCAAGCCTGTGTTCGTGGCCGCCGCGGCCGAGGCCGAAGCGATCAAGGGCGCGCGGCTTAATGAAGTGGTGGCCGACAACAACACCCTGGCCGCCCTGCCCGCAGCAGCGCCCGCCTTGGCGCTGAGCGCGCCCGCGCTCGGCCTGGAGCACGCGCGAACCGTCGCCAAGAACAACCCCGCTGCGGTGGCGAATGTGCTGCGCGGCTGGACCAGCGGCGAAGCCGCCTGATCACCCGCGCGCACGCCACGCACACACCACGCTCACACCGCATTCACGATGGCTCAAGCCTTTGACGAAACCGGCGTGGAAGACGCCGCCATCTTGCTGATGTCGCTCGGCGAGGAAGAGGCGTCGTCGGTGCTCAAGCACATGACGCCCAAGGAAGTGCAGAGCCTGGGTGAGTCCATCGCCAAGATGAAGGCGATTCCCAACGAACGCGTGGCCAAGGTCATCGCGCGTTTTGAAGCGCAGACCGCCAGCGAAAGCTCGCTCGTCAACGACACCAACGAGTACGTGCGCTCGGTGTTGAAAAAGGCGCTGGGCGAAGACAAGGCCAACCTGCTCATCGACCGCATCTTGCAAGGCAGCGACACCTCGGGCATTGAAGGCCTGAAGTGGATGGAGGCCAGCGCCGTGGCCGAACTCTTGCGCAACGAGCACCCGCAAATCGTGGCCGCCATCCTGGTGCACCTGGAGCCCGACCAAAGTGCCGTGGCGCTGAAGCTCCTGCCCGAACGTCAGCGCAACGAAATCTTGCTGCGCATCGCCACGCTGGACGGTATCCAGCCGGGCGCGCTGAAAGACCTCAACGACGTGATGAGCAAAATGCTCGCTGGCGGCGAGCGCGCCAAGAAGAACAACCTTGGCGGCCCCAAAGTCGCCGCCGAGATGCTCAACATGATGGGCTCGGCGGTGGAGACGTCGGTGCTGGACTTTGTGCGCGAGGCCGATGGCGAGCTGGCGCAGAAGATCATGGACAACATGTACACCTTTGACGATCTTGAGAAGCTCGACGACAAGGGCTTCCAGCTGCTGCTCAAGGAAGTGCAGTCCGAATCGCTGGTGCTGGCGCTCAAAGGTGCGTCGCCCACGCTGCGCGACAAGATCTTCAAGAACATGTCCACACGTGCGGCCGAAACGCTCAAGGAGGACCTGGAGTCACGCGGCCCGGTGCGCTTGTCCGAGGTCGAGGCGGAACAAAAAGAAATGCTGAAAATCGTGCGTCGTCTCTCCGACGAAGGCCAGATCGTGCTCGGAGGCGGCGGTGATGAGCAGTTCGTCTAAGCCGCACACGGTGCGTAACGTGCCGCCGCCCACGGGTGGTGTGGGCAGCAAACCGGGCAACGCCTACACACGCTTCATTCCGCGCGAAGAGCTGAGCAGCTTCCAGGCCTGGCGCCCGGGCACGATCGACGGTGTGGACCGGCGCAAGTCGAGCCAGAGCTCGCCCGTGCCTGAGCCGCCAGCGGCAGCGGCAGACGCCGAGCGCCTTGGCGAGCTGGCGCGCGCACGCGCTGCCGGCGCCCAAGAGGGCTACCAAAACGGCTATCGCGACGGACTGGTAGCACTGGAGAGCTTCAAACAGAGCCTGGCCATGCAGTCGACGACGCAACTGGCAGGGCTGATGTCTCGCCTGGAGGGCGAGTTCGATGCCTTGCAACCGCACCTGGCCCAGACGGTGGCGCAGGTGGCCGTGGAGCTGGCGCAGCAGGTGCTCAAGACCGAGCTGGCCTTGCAGCCCGAGCTGGTGGCGCAGGTCGCGATGCAAGCGCTGGAGGCCATGCTCTTCAGCGCCAAACACATCACGGTGGCCGTGCACCCGCTGGACCAGCCGCTGGTGCAGGCCGCCGCTGCGGACGCCTTGAGCGCACGCGGCGCACGCGTGGTGGCTAACGCTGCACTGACGCGGGGTGACGTGCTCGTGCACGCCGACATCGGCACCATCGACGCGCGTGTGGCGACACGCTGGCAGCAGGCGACGGCGCACCTTGGCGGCGCCGCGGCCGGCGCCGCTCCCGTGCCAGCCGCGCCTGAGCCCGACGAGCCCACCGAGGGCTTGGACACATGAACGCCAGCGCTGAGATCGAGAGCGAAACGCCGGCCGCAGCACGCAGCCAGCGCTGGGCTCGATACCTCAGCGAGCTGCGCGAATTTTCCGCCGTGGATCAGCCCTACGAATCCACTGGCACGCTCATCCGCGTGGCCGGCCTGGTGCTTGAAGCCGCCGGCATCCGCGTGCCCGTGGGTTCAATCTGCGAAGTGTTGACGCCGGGCCAGCCACCCATCCTGGCCGAGGTGGTGGGCTTCACCGGTGACCGCGCCTACCTCATGCCGACCTCGGAAGTGCACGGCCTGTCCAGCGGCGCGCGTGTGGTGCCGCGCGCTGCCCCTTCCGTGCCGCCGCGTTACGGCGAGGCACACCGTGCCTGGCGCCGCCGGGAAGACCGCAGCCTGCACTTGCCCATGGGCGACGGCCTGCTCGGGCGCGTGCTCGACGCCCATGGCCACCCCATCGACCGCCAGGGCCCGCTGCAAAACGTTCCCACCGAGCCGATGGTGCGCCGCGCCATCAACGCCATGGACCGCGACCCCGTGCGGCTGCCACTGGACACCGGCGTGCGCGCCATCAACGCACTGCTCACCGTGGGCCGCGGCCAGCGCCTGGGCCTCTTCGCCGGCACGGGGGTCGGCAAGTCCATCCTGATGGGCATGATGGCGCGCTACACGGCGGCCGATGTCATTGTGGTCGGCCTCATCGGCGAGCGTGGCCGCGAGGTCAAAGAGTTTGTCGAGGACATCCTGGGCTTGGAGGGCCGCCAGCGCGCGGTGGTGGTGGCCGCACCGGCGGACGCGCCCGCACTCGTGCGCATGCAAGGTGCCAACTACGCGGCGGCGATCGCCGAACACTTTCGCGACCGTGGCCAGCATGTGCTCTTGCTGATGGACTCGCTCACACGCTATGCCATGGCACAGCGTGAGATCGCCCTGGCCATCGGCGAGCCGCCCGCCACCAAAGGCTACCCGCCGAGCTGTTTTGCCAAGCTGCCACTCTTGGTGGAGCGCAGTGGCAACGGGCTCAATGGTGTGGGCTCGATCACTGCGTTCTACACCGTGCTGACCGAAGGTGACGACCCGCAAGACCCCATCGCCGACGCTGCACGCGGCATTCTTGACGGCCACATCGTGCTCTCACGCGAGCTCGCCGAAGCGGGCCACTACCCGGCCATCGACGTGGAGCGCTCGATCTCACGCGTGATGAATGCGGTG
>JANOJR010000588.1:0-2593 GCA_031418855.1 Rubrivivax sp. | reverse complement strand
GCGGGCCGCAGCAGCGCCTCGTCACTCAACGGCGCACCCTACGCGCTGCGCGCGGTCCCGCCAAGCGGGAATTCGCGCTCGGGGGACCCTCGCCGCTCATCCGCGCAGCACCTTCAAGGCATCCGGGTTGAGCAGATTCGTGGGCGTCTTGTTGATGAAGTTGACGACGTTTTCAAACGCCGCGCGGAAGTACATCTCGTAGCTGTCTTGCTCGACATAACCGATGTGCGGCGTGCACACGGCGTTTTCCAGCCGCAGCAGCGGGTGGCCTTGCAAGATGGGCTCGTGCTCGAAGACGTCCACCGCGGCCATGCCGGGGCGGCCGCGGTTCAGCGCCGATACCAACGCGCCGTCTTGCAGCAGCTCGGCGCGCGAGGTGTTGACGAAGAGGGCCGTGGGCTTCATGCGCGACAGGTCTTCGAGCGTGACCGTGCCGCGCGTGGCGTCGCTCAAGCGCAGGTGGATGGACAGCACATCGCAAGCTTCGAAAAAACTCTCGCGCGAAGGTGCCGGCACATGGCCGTCGGCCAGGGCGCGCTGGCGGCTGGCCTCGCTGCCCCAGACCACCACCTTCATGCCGAACGCGTGGCCGTAGCCCGCGATGATCTGGCCGATCTTGCCGTAGCCCCAGATGCCCAGCGTCTTGCCCGCAAGCACCATGCCGACATTGAAGTTGGGCGGCATCGACGCCGACTTCAAGCCTGCCTGCTGCCAGGCGCCGTGTTTGAGGTTGCCGATGTACTGCGGCAGCCGGCGCATCGCCGCCATGGTCAGCGCCCAGGTCAGCTCGGCCGGCGCCACCGGCGAGCCCACGCCTTCGGCCACGCAGATGCCCAGCCGCGTGCAGGTGTCGATGTCGACATGCGAGCCCACGCGCCCGGTCTGCGCGATGAGCTTCAGGCGCGGCAGCTTTTCCAGGAGCGCGCGCGGGAACTGCGTGCGCTCGCGGATAAGCACCAGCACGTCGGCGTCGCGCAGCCGCACCGAGAGCTGGCCAATGCCCTTCACCGTGTTGGTGAAGACCTTGGCGTTGAAGGGTTCAAGCAGCGCGGCGCACTTGAGCTTGCGCACGGCATCTTGGTAGTCGTCGAGAATGATGATGTTCATAGGGGTGCGGGCATTTTGCCCTTGCCCCGTGCTCGAACCGGCGCGCCGCTACCTTGCGGCGCTTCTTCTTACCAAGGAGTTACCTATGACCATTTCCATGCATTCGGCCAGCGCGCCGGTGTTTGTACGCACCCTCACGGCCATGTTGACCTGGCTCGACAAAGCCCAGGCCCACGCCGAAGCGCGCAAGTTCGAGACCACCCAATACCTGGGCCTGCGCCTGGCGCCCGACATGCTGCCCTTTACCCGGCAAATCCAGATTTGCAGCGACGCGGCCAAGGGCTGCATGGGCCGCCTGGCGGGCATCGAGCTGCCAAAGTGGGAAGACAACGAAGCCAGTTTCGATGACATCCGCGCACGCATCCGCAAGACGATCGACTTCGTGCAGACGGTGAGCGCGGCGCAGGTCGACGGCACCGAGCAAAAAGACATCGTCATCAAGATGCGCGCGGGTGACATGACGATGAAAGGCGAGGACTACCTGCGCCACTACGCCATGGCGAATTTCTTCTTCCACGCCACCACCGCTTACAACCTGCTGCGCCAGGCGGGTGTGGATATCGGTAAGAAGGATTTCCTGGCGTGATGACGCCCCCCCCGGAGCGACCTGCGGTCGCCTCCCCCCGAGGGGGCGCCGCTGGCGGCCCGGCGAAGCCGGATCCGCGTCGGCCGCTTGGTGCGATGTCTGAACTCAGGCGGCCTCTCAAAACTTCAGGCTTGCGCTGACGCGCTGGCCCACACGCAGCGTGCTGTCAAAGCCGCTCACGATGACGGCGTTCATGCCAAAGGTGATGGCGCCGCCCATACGTGGGTCGGCGCGAAAACCCGCCAGCGTGTCGCCTGGCTCGTGCCCGGCGGCGGCGCTGTCGGGGTTGACGTTGGGGATGGTGCAGCGTGTGCAGGGCTTGACGAGCTTGAGCACCACCGGCGCGCCGTCGGTGGCCACCGTCAAGATGTCGAGGTGGTCTTCGTCGAAGGCCTCTAGGCCGTCGAGCACGAGGTTGGGCCGAAAGCGGCGCATGTCCACGCTGGCCTGGCCACGCGCGGCCAATCGCGCATTCAAGTCGGCCAGCGACGCGCGTGACGCAATGAGCAGCGGGAAGCCATCGGCAAAGCCGTTCTCGGTGGCGATGTCCCCGGCCCAGGCGGGATCGGAGAGCCGGCGCTGATCGGGGTCAAAACGCACCAGGCGCAGCGGCTGGCCGAGGAAGTCAGTGAACCACTGCGCGGCCAGCGCGCCCATCTCGAACGCGCGCACCTCGTCGCTCCAGACACGCACGCGCGTGGCGGCTTCCACGACGTCCAGCCGCAAGTGCAGCGCCAGCATGCCCGGCGCGCGCAGCACCAGCTCGCTGTGTTTGAGCGTGAACGTGATGAGCGCCATGCGCGGCAGTTCACGCTGCGTCAGCATCTCGCCTTGGGCGTCGACCACCATCCATTGGCGGTCAAGGTCCAGGCCCGTTTCAACGAGCAAGGCCTCGCGCAC
>JANOJR010000587.1:0-3694 GCA_031418855.1 Rubrivivax sp. | reverse complement strand
GTCCAGTCGATGCTCATAGGTGCGTTCTCCAAAAAGTAGGGGTCAGTGCATGGCCGTGTGGCCGGTGGCACAGCAGCCGTAGCCGATCCGGGTTGGCCAGCACCTTGAGCAGCGCGGCGGCATCTTGGGATCGGCCGCGCAGTTGGGCCCTGGCGTCGGCCGTCGGCGGCTCGCTCGCGAGCACGGTTTTGGACGCTGGACTTGCGTGCATAAGAATGTGATTATATGATGCTGAAGCGCTTTATAAAGTGTATCTCAGGCGCTTGAGGCTCTGCACGCTTGAGGGCAGCAGCGACGACATCACAAGGGACCGCCATGCACGCAAGGATCAAAACCTTTTTCGACGCAGCGACCTCGACGGCGACACACGTGGTCTCGTGCCCACGCACGGGCGCTGCTGCCGTCATCGACAGCGTGCTGGACTACGAGCCCGCATCGGGCTGCACCCGCACGGCCTCGGCCGACCTGGTTGTGCAATACCTGCGCGACCACGCGCTCACGGTCTCGTGGCTGCTGGAGACCCATGCCCATGCCGACCACTTGTCCGCCGCGCCCTACTTGAAGGAACGTGTGGGCGGGTGCATCGCCATCGGGCGCCACATCCGCGAGGTGCAGGGCGTGTTCAAGGCCATCTTCAATGCCCATGACATGCACACCGACGGCAGGCCATTCGACCACCTGTTCGACGACGGCGAACACTTTCGCATTGGTGAGCTTGAAGCACGCGTGCTGCACACGCCGGGCCACACACCGGCCTGCGTAACGTACGTGATTGGCCACGACGCCTTTGTCGGCGACACGCTGTTCATGCCGGACTACGGCACCGCCCGTTGCGACTTCCCCGGTGGTGATGCGCGCACGCTCTTTCGCTCCATCCACAAGGTGCTGGCGCTGCCGCCCGAGACACGCTTGCACCTGTGCCACGACTACCCGCCTGGTGGCCGCGAGCCGCATTGGCAGAGCACCGTGGCCGAGCAGCGCGCTGCCAACATCCACGTGCACCAAGGCGTCAGCGAAGACGCGTTCGTGGCCATGCGCACGGCGCGCGACAAGACGCTCGCGCTGCCCACGCTGTTGTTGCCGGCGATCCAGGTCAACGTGCGCGCAGGCCACCTGCCGCCGCCCGAAGACAACGGCACGTACTACCTGAAGATCCCGATCAATGCGCTGGGCTGACTATCGGCGCGCCGGGCTCAGCGACGACCTGGTCGCTGCCGCCGTCGTCACCGTGTTGCTCGTGCCGCAGAGCCTGGCCTACGCACTGCTGGCCGGGCTACCGCCTGTGGTGGGGGTGATGGCCAGCTTGCTGCCGATCCTGGCCTACGCCGCCTTCGGGTCGAGCTCCACCCTGGCCGTTGGCCCCGTGGCGGTGTTGGCCATGATGACGGCGCAGGCGGTGGCGCCGGTGGCGGCCGCCCACGGCGTGCCGCCGCATCTGGTGGCCCTGGTGTTGGCCTTGGAGATGGCGGCCGTGTTCCTGGTGGCCGCACTCCTGCGACTCGACGTCTTCGCGGCGCTGCTCAGTGCGCCGGTGCTGCACGGCTTCATCACCGGGGCGGCCATCGTCATTGCCGCCGGGCAACTGCCGCAGTTGCTGGGCGTGGCTGTGCGGGGCGATACCTTGCCCGAACTGGTGCAGGCGCTGGGCCGAGCCGAGACGATGGCGCCGCACGCCGGCACGGCCGCTATCGGTGTGCTGGCGTTGGTCGCGCTGTGGTCGATACGGCGCTTCGGCGCGCAGGCAGCGGCGTGGCTGGGCCTGCCGCTGCGGCCGGCCCAGCTGCTGACGCGCATGGCGCCGATGGGCGTGGTGGTGGCGGCCATCGCCTGGGTGGCGTGGTCGCCGGCAGCGGTGCAGGGTGTGGCGCTGGCCGGGCGCATCGAGCTGTTGCAGGGCTTGACGTTTCCAAAACTGTGGCAAGCACCCGCGGCGGTGTGGCTGGCCCTGATGCCGGCCGCCGCACTGCTGGGCCTGGTGGCCTATGTCGAGAGCCTTGCCGTCGCCGAAGCTCTGGGTGCGCGGCGTGGCGAAAAGGTGCAACCGCGGCGCGAACTCTTTGGCCTGGCGGCGGCCAACGCGGCCGCCAGCGTCAGCGGTGGCATGCCCGTCACGGGTGGCTTCGCGCGCAGCATCGTCAACTTTGACGCCGGCGCGCGCACGCGCATGGCCGGCGTGTGGACGGCGCTCTTCCTGGCCGTTGCGGTGCTGGCGCTGGGCGATGTGTTGCGCTTCCTGCCCAAGGCCGTGCTCGCGGCCACCATCATCGTGGCGGTGTTGTCGCTGGTGGACCTGAAGCCCTTTGGCCAGGCTTGGCGCTACTCGCGGCTGGAGTTCGCGCTCATGGCCTTGGTGGCGGCACTGACCATCACGCTCGGGGTTGAAGAGGCGCTGGGCGTGGGCGTGCTGGCCGCAGCGGGGCTGCTCTTGCAGCGCACCGCGCGCCCGCACTGGGCCGAAGTTGGCCGCCTGCCTGGCACGGAGGTGTTCCGCAACGTCAAGCGCTTCAAGGTCGAGACGCTGCCGCAGGTGCTGTCGATCCGCGTCGACGAGAGCTTGCTGTTCACCAACTCGCGCTGGCTGTCCGACACGCTGGGCGCGATGGCGGCGCAGCGGCCCGAACTGCGCCATGTGGTGCTGATGATGTCGGGCGTGAACGACATCGACTTCACCGGCCTTGAGGGCTTGATCCACCTGTCGCGCGAGCTCAAAGCGCAGGGCGCGCTGCTGCACCTGTCAGAGCTGAAGGGGCCGGTGAGCGACCGGCTTGCGCGTGCCGGCATCGGTGACTGGCTCAGCGGCCAGGTCTTCCGCACCCAGCACGATGCGCATTGCGCCCTGGCCCAGCCGGTGCCTGGGCCGTGAGCCCCTCGCGGGTATGTCCTAGGCTCCGGTAGTTCCTTGTGCGCTAATATTTGTTTACAGTGATATCCGGATAAAGTACTTGAATGACTGCGCAACGTCAGATGACGTCGTTGCGGCGGCGGCCAGCAAGAAGGAGATGGTGTGGATTCGCAGCGCAAGCTCTCAGGCCGCCTGGTCAAGGCGCCAGAAAATTTTGTCGACCCCGCAGGCGTTCGCCAAGTCTTCGCAGAGAGCAAAACAGGCCGCCGTGACTTCATCCGCAGCGCGTTCGTGGCAGCCGGCGCGGCAGCCAGTGCACCGCTGGCGCTGGCCACGTCCAACCCGGTGTCCGCCAGCGGTGGGGACCCGAACATCCTGGAGCTGCCCGAGCACAGCAAGGGGCTGGGCCAGCCGGTGGTGACCGACGGCTATGGCAGGCCGTCGAAGTTCGAAGCCAATGTGCAACGGCGCCAGAGCCCGGGCCTGACGCCGACGGCGCAGGCCTCGGTGTCCTTCGCGCCGCTGCAGTCGCTGTTCGGCATCGTCACACCTTCGGGCCTGCACTTCGAGCGCCACCACCAGGGCTGGTGGGATGTCGACCCGTCCAAGCACCGCCTGATGATCAATGGCTCGGACGACACCATCGTGAAGAAGCCGCTGGTCTTCACGCTCGACGAGCTGATGCGCCTGCCGGCGGTGAGCCGCTTCCACTTCATCGAGTGCGGTGCTAACACCGGCATGGAGTGGGGCAACGTGGCGGTGCCGACCTGCCAGTACACGCACGGCATGATCAGCTGCAGCGAATTCACCGGCGTGCCGCTGAAGCTGCTGCTCGACATGGCGGGCGTGGAC
>JANOJR010000586.1:0-2538 GCA_031418855.1 Rubrivivax sp. | reverse complement strand
TGGTTGAGCTCGTCTGGACGCTGGCCCGTGCCTATGGCCGTGACCGTGAAGAACAGGCGCTGACGATCCACGCGCTGGTGGACCATGGCACGGTGCAGCTGGAGTCGGTGGATGCGATTCGGCAGGCGCTCGTGCTCTTTGAGCAAACCAGCGCCGACTTCGCTGATTGCCTGCTTGCCAGCAAGGCACAACTTGCCGGCTGCGACAAGGTCGCAACGTTTGACCGGGGCATGAAGAAGCTGCCGCTGGTGCATTTGCTCTGATCCCTTCCATGCCCTCGACCCCCGACCTCTTCGCGCCCCCCACGCGACCCCACGCACGCCGTCGCCCTGGCTGACTACGCCGAGCTAAGGACATGGCTATACACTCGCGTTCTGTATATCTAAGATGTAACCCGGGACCGCAGATGCAAGTTTCCAAATGGGGCAACAGCCTGGCCATCCGCCTGCCAGCGGCGGTGGTCGAGGTGCTCGGCCTGAAGGAAGGTGACGAGGTCGAGGTTGATGTCGCGAGCGCCAAACGCCTGGGCGTTCGCCGCAGCGACGAGGGCGACCGTCTTGCGCTGGGCAGGCTTCGTGCGCTGCGCGGGCGCATGCCCAGCGACTTCAAATTTGACCGCCTTGAAGCCAATGGCCGCAGCCGCTGATCGTGATGGTCACCAGGGCTATCGAGACGACCAACGAACGCCCGTTTGTCGACACCAACGTCCTGCTCTACCTGTTGTCTGCCGACGCGGGCAAGGCAGCGCGTGCAGAAGCACTGCTGGCCGGGCGCATCGTCATCAGCGTTCAGGTGCTGAATGAATTCGCCAATGTCGCACGACGAAAGTTCGGCCTTGACTGGGTGGAAACAAGGCAGGCGCTGGTGGACATCCGACGCTTTGCCGACGTGCGTGCCATCACGGTCGAGACCCACGAGCGCGGCTTGGCGCTGGCCGAGCGCTACGGCTTGTCGCTGTATGACGCGATGATTGCGGCAGCCGCACTGGAAGCTGGCTGCACCACTTTGGCAAGCGAGGATATGCAGGACAGACAGCGCCTGGAGCGCCGCATCACGATCCGCAATCCGTTTGTCTGAGTTTGTCTGATCGCGTCGTGTTTGACGGCTTGCGTTTGAGGCGCAGCACGCTCGACACGTTTCGGAACAGCTACGCACGCCCACACTGACACCCCATGCCCGACCTCTTCGATCCCCCCCCACCCGACCCCACGCACGCCGTTGCCCTGGCCGACTACGCCGAGCGCGCTTACCTTGAATACGCGCTGAGCGTCGTCAAAGGCCGCGCGCTGCCGGATGTGAGCGACGGCCAAAAGCCCGTGCAGCGGCGCATCCTCTACGCCATGGAGCGCATGGGCCTGGCCTTCACCACGGCCGCCGGGCCGCGCCCGGTGAAGAGCGCGCGTGTGGTGGGTGACGTGCTCGGGCGCTTTCACCCGCACAGCGACCAGGCGGCGTATGACGCCATGGTGCGCATGGCGCAAGGCTTCTCGCAGCGCTATCCGCTGGTCGACGGCCAGGGCAACTTTGGCAGCCGTGACGGCGACGGCGCGGCGGCGATGCGCTACACCGAAGCGCGCCTGGCGCCGATCTCACGCCTGCTGCTCGACGAGATCGACGAAGGCACGGTTGACTTCCAGCCCAACTACGACGGCTCCACGGTCGAGCCACGCCTGCTGCCGGCGCGCCTGCCCTTTGTGCTGCTCAACGGCGCCAGCGGCATCGCCGTCGGCCTGGCCACCGAGATCCCCAGTCACAACCTGCGTGAAGTGGCGGCCGCCGCCGTGGCGCTTTTGAAGAACGACAAGCTCAGCGACGACGAGCTCTTCTCGCTGCTGCCCGCGCCTGACTTCCCCGGCGGTGGCCAGATCATCTCAAGCGCTGCCGACATCCGCGAAACTTACCGAAGCGGCCGCGGCAGCCTGAAGGTACGTGCGCGCTGGGTCATCGAAGAGCTGGCACGTGGTCAGTGGCAGTTGGTTGTTAGCGAATTGCCGCCCGGCGTGAGCACCAAGGACGTGCTCGAAGAGATCGACGAGATCACCAACCCAAAGGTCAAGGCCGGCAAGAAGGCGCTGACGCAAGAGCAGACGCAGTTGCGTGCCTCGGTGCTGGCGATGCTCGACGCCGTGCGCGACGAGTCCGGCAAGGAAGCCGCCGTGCGGCTGGTCTTCGAGCCCAAGAGCCGCAGCCTGGAGCAGGCTGATTTCATCCAGGCCTTGCTCGCCCACACCAGCCTTGAGAGCAGCTGCTCGCTGAACCTGACGATGGTCGGCGGCGACGGCCGCCCAGCGCAAAAGAGCCTGCGCCAGATGCTGGTGGAGTGGCTGGTGTTCCGGCAAGTCACCGTGCAGCGGCGCACGCAGCATCGCCTCGCCAAGGTGCTGGCTCGCGTCCATGTGCTGGAAGGCCGCCAGCTCGTGCTGCTGAACATCGACGAGGTGATCCGCATCATCCGCAACGCCGACGAGCCCAAGCCAGCGCTCATTACGCGCTTCAAGCTCAGCGAGATCCAGGCCGACGACATCCTCGACATCCGCT
>JANOJR010000585.1:0-2362 GCA_031418855.1 Rubrivivax sp. | reverse complement strand
ATCGTCGCTGAGTCGGTGAAGCTCGCCGTCTACCGCAGCGTTTACGCCGAGGTCAACGCCAAGCTTTTGTTGCAGGCGCTCGCGCTGGGCGAAGTGCGGGGCCTGACCCCGGGTGAGGCCGAAGCCGCGCGCATCACCGTGGAAGGCCAGGTTGAGCGGCCGTGGAATTTGTGGAAGCAGCAGGCCACCCGGGTGGACACGCATGCGAACTGAAGCCGTGCCCGAGCCGCTGGTCTGGAGCGACCGTCTGCTGCTGGGCTTCCCCGCCATCGACGCCGAGCACCGCGAGTTCGTGGCCTGCGTGCAAGCCTTGCGCGAGGCCGATGCCAGCAACGTCGCCAGCCGGCTCGATGCATTCGCCGACCACGCACGCCGCCACTTCGGCAGCGAAGATGCCTGGATGGTCGAGACCGACTTCCCGCCGCGCCAATGCCACATCGACGAACACGCGGCTGTCTTGAAGTCAGTCGACGAAGTACGCGCGCTGGTGGCGCAGGGCCGCGCCGACATCGTGCCTTCACTCGCCGACGAGTTGGCGCGCTGGTTCCCCGGCCACGCCGACCATCTGGACTCGGCCTTGGCGGCGTGGATGTGCAAGCAGCGCTTCGACGCCAAACCCCTGGTCCTGCGCCGCGGCATCCTGCCCACCACACCGTGACCTACGATCGTTAGCCAACCCACCCACCCGACATGAGCAAACTCCAACTCTCCATCGCCATGGGCGACTACGACCGCACACGCGCCTTGCTCGACGGCAGCGTGCAGATCGACGGCGTCGACCCGGTGTGCATGCTGCTCTCGCCCGAGGAGACCTTCTTTCGCGCCTTTCGCGGTGTCGAATTCGACATCAGCGAACTCTCATTCTCGAGCTATCTCGTCAAAGCCAGCAAAGGCGAGAGCCCCTACATCGCCGTGCCGGTGTTCCTCTCGCGCGCGTTTCGCCACACCAGCATCTACGTGCGCAAAGACCGCATCAAGAAGCCCGAAGACCTGAAGGGCAAACGCGTGGGCCTGCCTGAATATCAGCTAACGGCCAACGTCTGGGCACGCGCGATCCTGCAAGACGACTTCGGCGTGGCACCTTCCGACATCACCTGGGTGCGCGGCGGCATCGACACGCCGGGGCGGCCCGAGAAGATCAAGCTGCAACTACCGCCCGACGTGAGGCTGGAAAACGCGCCCGAAGGCCAGACGATTTCCGACATGCTCGACCGCGGTGAGCTCGACGGCTTCATCGCGCCACGCCCGCCCAGCGGCGCGGCGCTCAGCAACCCGAACGTCGGCTGGCTCTTCGACGACCCCACCGCCACCGCCAAGGACTACTACCGCCGCACCGGCGTCTTCCCCATCATGCATGTGGTGGGCGTCAAGAAGGAGCTCGCGGCGCAACACCCCTGGCTGCCCGGCGCTGTGCTCAAAGCCTTCAGCCAGGCCAAGGCCGTGGCGCTGGAGAAGCTGGCCGACACCTCCGCCACCAAGGTCACCCTGCCCTTCGTCGAAGAGCAGTTGAAGAGCGCGCGCGAAACCCTGGGCGAAGATTACTGGGCCTACGGCGTGGCCAGCAGCCGGCGCACGCTGGACGCCTTTGTGCGCCACCACCACGCACAGGGGCTGTCGGCGCGGCTGATGTCGGTGGATGAGATCTTTCACCCCGCGACCTACGAGTCCTACAGCATCTGAGTCACCACGCTGACTTCGGATGTTAGACACCATCGTCTGGCCGAGCACCGGTCTGCTCGCCCTCTCGGCGGGCGCCTTCTTCCTCGGCGGCCTGGTCAAAGGCACCTTGGGCATCGGGCTGCCACTGGTCGCGCTACCGCTGCTGTCGCTGGGCTGGCCTGCGGCCACCGGCATCGCGTTGATGGCCGCACCCGTGCTCATCAGCAACGTCTGGCAGGCGTGGGACAGTGGCATCTCGGTGCAAGGCGTGCGCCGCTTCTTGCCGCTGATCGTGATGCTGGCGCTGGCCACGCTGCTCACGGTGCCGATGACCTTGGCGCTGTCAGACAGCACGCTGCGCACGGTGCTGGCCTGCGTGGTGCTGCTGGCCGTTACGCTCAATGCGCTGCCACTCAAACTCAATGTGCCACCCAAGCAAGAACGCTGGTGGAGCGCGGCGGTGGGCGCGATCAGCGGCGTGATGGGCGGCGTCTCGGCGCTCACGGGCCCCGTGATCATCAGCTACCTCGTGAGCTTGCGCCTGCCACGTGATGTCTTCGTGGGCACCATCAGCGTGATCTACCTTTGCGGCTCGGTCCCGCTGTACGGCTCGATGGCCGCGCAAGGCCGGTTCGGCGTGCGCGAGGTCGTGTTGTCAGCGCTGGCACTGCTGCCGGTCGCACTTGGCTTGGGCGTGGGCAAG
>JANOJR010000584.1:0-6641 GCA_031418855.1 Rubrivivax sp. | reverse complement strand
GTGACTTCGTTTGCCTCAGGCGCGCTCGTGACCACGCAGGGCTGGACGATCTTGAACGTCGGCTCCTTGGTGCCGATGACGCTGGTGGGTGGCGCGCTCTTGTGGCTGATGCTGCACCAGCGCGGCGAAACGGCGGCGCGGCGCGCGGCTTGAGTCTTACGCCTGCGGCCAGCTGAAGGCTGCGGGCTGTTTGCTCAGGAAACGGTCGACCGCGTCGCGGTGCGTGGGCGTGCTGAAACACTGCGCCTGGTGTTCGGCTTCTGCCGCGAACAGGCTGCCCAAGTCGCTGGCCAGCGCGCGCGCAACGTTCTGTTTGACCAGGCTGACCGCCAGCGGTGACGCGTGCACAAAGCTCTGCGCCAGGGCGCGTGCGCGCGCCAGAAGCTGGTCTTGCGGCACCACCTCCATGGCGATGCCCAGCCGCAGCGCTTCATCGGCTTGCACCTCGCGTGCCGAGAGCATCAGCTCCTTGGCGCGCTGCACGCCCACCACGCGTGGCAAGGTGAACATCGCCCCGAAGTCAGGCACCAGGCCCACGCGCATGAACGACAGGCAAAAGCGCGCGCGCGGGCTGGCGATGATGAAGTCGGCCGCGAGGGCCAGGCTGAAGCCCGCGCCGTAGGCCACGCCGTCCACCGCCGCGATGAGCGGGCGGTCGAGCTCGATCAATTGACGCAACCAAGGCTGCACTTGCAGCATGCGTTCGCGCCAGGTTTGCGGCGTCATGCTGTCGCGCACCTCGCTCATGGCGCGCAGGTCGCCGCCGGCACAAAAGGCGCCGCCCGCGCCGGTGAGGATGACGGCACGCACCGACGCATCGGCCACCAGCTTGGGCACGGCGGCGGCGAAGGCCTCGCGCATGCCGCCACCGATAGCATTTTTGGCTTCCGGGCGGTTCATCGTCAGCGTGGCCACGCCGTCTTGCACCTCGCAGGTCAGCACGCTCATCTCAAGCTTCCTTCACGCCGAGCTTGGCCAGCAGGCCACTCAGTTCTTCGAGCGAGCCAAACGCGATCGCGATCTCGCCTTGTTCACCGCGCTTGGTGCGGCGCTGGATGCGGATGTCGACATCGGCGGTGAGCACATCGGCGAGCTGCTCTTCAAGCCGCAAGAGGTCGCGCGGCTTGTCTTTCTTCACACGCAAGAGCGAGCCCTGCCGGCCTGGCGATGTTTGCTGCGCCACCAGTTTTTCGGTGTCGCGCACGCTGAGCTTGCGCGCCACAACCTGCTGTGCGGCCATCAATTGCGCCGCGGCCGCTAACGGCAGAAGTGCGCGTGCATGGCCCATGTCGAGGTCACCCGCGAGCAGCATCTGCTGCACAGGCGCGGCCAGCTGCAGCAAGCGCAGCAGGTTGCTGGCGGCACTGCGTGAACGGCCCACGGCTTGCGCGGCTTGTTCGTGCGTGAGCTTGAACTCAGCCACCAGTCGCTGCAAGCCTTGCGCTTCTTCCAGCGGGTTCAGGTCTTCGCGCTGGATGTTTTCGATCAGCGCCATCACGGCCGCAGCTTCGTCGGGCACATCGCGCACCAGCACGGGCACGCTGGTCAGCCCGGCCAGACGCGCGGCACGCACGCGGCGCTCGCCGGCGATGATCTCGTGGCCACCACCTGCCAGCGGGCGCACCAGGATCGGCTGCATGACGCCTTGCGTGCGGATGCTTTCGGCCAGCTCGTAAAGCGAGCCTTCGTCCATGCGTGTGCGCGGCTGGTACTTGCCCGCCTGCAGCGTCGCCAGTGGCAGCAGCAAGGGCTCGCCGGTGGGTACTGCGGGAGCGTCGCTGACCTTGGGGCCGAGCAGCGCTTCAAGTCCGAGGCCGAGGCCTTTGGGTTTTTTGGTGACCATAGCGCGATTGTCTTATGCGCCGCGCCGGCGCTTCTCTGCCGCCGGGAAGATCAGCTCGCGCTCGAGCCAGTGGCGCAGGCGCACGATGCGCGGATCAAGCCGGCCCGGCGCGCTGGCAAGCTGCTCGACCACGGCGTCGGCACGCAGCATCAACACGCCGCCGTCGAAGCGCCGCCAGCGCCCGGCGTGGCGCGCGGCGAGTACTTCGTCGCTGTCGCTGCTGCCCAGAATGCGCCGCAGCGAGTCGCCGTCAATCCAGACATGGCGGCCGTCGTTGTGAACCTTCACCGCAATGCCCCCGTGGCTGTAAAAGCGCCCCTGCTCCTTGCGCCAGATGAGGCTACGCACGGCGTAAATGAGCGCGTCAAGCCACGCCACGCCCAGCTGCGGCAGCCACGTGGCCACAAAGGCCACGACCACCGCCACGGCCAGCAGCAGCACAAGAAACCACGTCGAAGAACTCAGCACGTAGCCGGCAAACATCGTCAACGCCGCGATGGCGATGGCCACCAGCGCCAGCGGGCTCAGCATCGCGCCTGCCATGGCGGCGTTTGTCTTATGCTTGCGCCCCGGCCGTGCCACCGTGCGGCCACCCAACTTTTCGTTGTTAGGCACCCGCCATGGCTACCACCGCTTTTGTTGACGGCCAAGAAGGCACCACCGGCCTGCGCATCCATGAGTACTTGGCCAAGCGGCGCGACATCGAGGTGCTGCGCATCGCGCCCGAGCTGCGCAAAGACGCGGCCGAGCGCGCGCGCTTGCTCAACGCTGCCGATGTCGCCTTTCTGTGCCTGCCCGACGCAGCCGCGCGCGAGGCCGCCGCGATGGTGAGCAACCCACGTACTTGTTTGATCGACGCCAGCACGGCGCACCGCACGCTGCCCGACTGGGTCTTCGGCCTGCCCGAGCTGTGCCCCGAGCAGCGCGCGCGCTTGCGTGCCAGCAAGCGCATCGCCAACCCGGGCTGCCACGCCAGCGCCTTCATCCTCTTGCTGCGGCCACTGGTCGACGCCGGCCTGGTGCCTGCGGGGCTGCCAGTGAGCGCCACCTCGATCACCGGCTACTCGGGCGGGGGCAAGAGGATGATCGAAGCCTATGAAGCCGCAGCAGCGTCCGAGTCCGAGCCTGCGCTCACTTCGCCACGGCCGTACGGGTTGAATTTGGCGCACAAGCATGTGCCCGAGATGATGGCGCACACGGGCCTGGCGGCCAAGCCGATCTTGATGCCCATCGTCAGCAACTTCTACAAAGGGCTGGCGGTGACGGTGCCGCTGCACCTGTCGCAGCTGGCGCCGGGCTGCACGGCCGAGAGTGTGCAGCGCGCGTTCGAGCAGCGCTACAAGGGCGAGCGTTTCATCCGCGTGATGCCGCTGCGCGACGCCGCCACCTTGGAGTCGGGGGGCTACTTTGATGTGCAGGCGGCCAACGACACCAACCGCGTCGACATCTTCGTGTTCGCCAACGACAGCCAGGTGATGCTCATCGCGCGCCTGGACAACCTGGGCAAAGGCGCCAGTGGTGCGGCGGTGCAGGCGATGAATGTGCACCTGGGTGTGGATGAGGGTCTTGGCCTGGAGTGAGCGCCCAGCTTGCTCAAAGCGCAGCAGCGGGGTCCAGCGCGCGGTAGTGGTAGTCGTAGCCGGGTGCAAAACCCAGCGCTCGGTAGACGGCGATGGCCGGTGCGTTCTGGCTTTCAACCTGCAAGTACGCGGTGCGCGCGCCTTGTTCGCGCGCTTTGTCTAGCAGCTGCGCGCACAAAAGCTTAGCCAGTCCCTGGCCACGCGCTTGCGGCACTGTGAAGACGTCATACAGCCCGACAAATTCACCTTCGCGCGCGAACTGTCCGCAGGCCAGCAGCTCACCGTCGCGCTGCAGCAGCCAGCCCTCGTAGGGCACGGGCGAAACGCGCAGCCGCTGTGCATGTGCGGCGCGCTGATCGGGTGCCGAGCCGCGCAGCGCGCCCACGGTGTCGGCATAGGTCTTCGCGTCGGCACGCGTCATCACGAGCGCGGGTGCTAACCCGTGAGATGCACTGACGCTCGTCAGATCGGCGACCATGACGTGGGTGGCATCGAAGCACTGGTAACCCAGCGCATCCCAGCCGGCGTCGAACCCTATGGGCTGGCTGAAAGGCGTCACGCGTGCCACCACGGGCAGGCCGGCGTCGCGGTAGATCGCCTGGGCCCGGCGCAACTTCTCGACAAAGGGAAAACGCCCGGGGGCGACGGCGTTGATCGAACGCGCGCGTTTGGCCTTGCCGGGGCAAAAGCGCACGAGCCAGCCATCCAACCAGAGCTGCTGCGGCGGTGCACTGGCGTTGAGGCTGGCGTCTTCGACGCTGGCCAGCAGCGCCGCGTTCATGGGCTGCTTTGGAGCCGCAGCACCAGCTCGCGCGCGAACTCGACGAAGGCTATCGCGCCTTTGGACGACGGGTCGAACACCACGCCGGGCTGGCCGTAGCTGGGTGCTTCGGCCAGGCGCACGTTGCGCGGGATCACGGTGTTGAAAACCTTGTCGCCAAAGTGCGCCTTGAGCTGCTCGCTGACCTGCTGTTGCAGCGTCACACGCGGGTCGAACATCACGCGCAGCAGGCCAATGACTTGCAGCTCGGGGTTGAGGTTGGCGTGCACTTGTTTGATGGTGTTGACCAGGTCGGACAAGCCTTCGAGCGCGAAGTACTCGCATTGCATGGGCACGATGACGCCATGCGCCGCGCACAGGCCATTAAGCGTGAGCAGGCTCAGCGACGGCGGGCAGTCGATGAGCACCAGGTCGTAGTCGGCCGCTACGGCCTGAAGGGCGAGCTTGAGCCGGCGCTCGCGGTGTTCGAGGTCGACGAGTTCGACCTCGGCGCCCGCGAGCTCGCGGTTGGCGCCCAGCACGTCATAGCCGCCTTTGGGGCTGGGTTTGCGCGCTTCAGCGATCGAGGCCGATTCGAGCAGCACGTCGTAAATCGTCAAGGCCAGCGCGCGCTTGTCGACACCCGATCCCATGGTGGCGTTGCCCTGCGGGTCGAGGTCCACCACGAGTACGCGCTTGCCGACCTTGGCCAGCCCGGCGGCCAGGTTCACCGTGGTCGTCGTCTTGCCGACACCGCCCTTTTGGTTGGCGACGCAGAAGATGCGCGGCATGGCCGCTGCGGTGGCTGTCATTGCGTACCCAGGCGAATGCCGAAGCCGACGAGAAAAACGCCGGCGGCGCGTTCAAGCCCACGCGCCAAGCCTTGATGCGCGCGCACCTTGGCCGTGACGGCCTGCGCAAACGCACAAAGTGCCAGGCCGTACGCAGCCGTGATGAGCGCGATGGTCGCGGCCATCGCCACGAAGGTGACCATGCCCTGGTGCCGAGCCGGGTCGATGAAGAGCGGGAAAAACGCCATGTAGAAGACGATCGCCTTGGGGTTGAGCAGCGTGATGACGAACGCTTGGCGCAGGTAACGCCTGGGTTTGATGGTGATGGGCGACGCACTGCCGGGTTTGGCGAACACCAGCCGCAAGCCAATCCAAGCCATGTAGGCGGCACCCAGGTATTGCACGCCCTTGAACAAGGCCGGGTGCGCCGACAGCAAGGCCGCCACACCGGCCACCGCCAGCCACATCAAGACCTGGTCACCGACGATCACGCCCAGGGTGGCGGCAGCGCCGGCGCGCAAGCCACCCTTGCCAGTAGAGGTCAGCAGCGCGAACGTGCCCGGCCCGGGCAGCGCTAGGAACAGCAAGATGGCGGCGCAGAAAGCGCCGTAGTCGGCAATGCCTAGCATGGGGTTCCTCGGGGGGATGGTCGTCCCGTGGCGGCGACGGCGGTTGGCGATTTCGGCGGCACGACGAGTACCGTTTCGTAGTCGGGCGGGAGCGTAGCGCAGTTTCGTGGCAGCGCTGCGCTGGCACAAACACCGCGAGCTGCAGTCTATGGCGGGCCTATGGGGGCGCGTCGCTTTTCAGCCGCATCCAGACAAGGCAACGCTCGGCGTCGAGGCCCGGCACCGCCAGACGTTCCACGTGAAACACGTTGATGTCCTTGGGTAGCGCGGCAACCTCGTCATCGGGCTGCTTGCCCTTCATCGCTAGCCACTGGCCGCCGGGCGCAAGCAACGTGCGGGTGAGCTGAACGAAGTCGGGCAGGCTGGCAAACGCGCGCGCCACGATGAGGTCGAACGCCTGCAGCTTCAGCTGCTCCGCCCGGCCATGCACGCTGGCCAGGTTGCGCAAGCCCAGGCTGAGCGCCACCTGCTGCACGAAGGCTGCTTTCTTGCCGACGGTGTCGACGCAGGTGACGCTTAGATCACCCGCCATCACGGCGAGCACAACACCGGGCAAGCCACCACCGCTGCCTACATCCAGCACACGCCTGCCGGATCCATAAGCGGGCAAGGCACGACGCACCGCGTGCACGATGGCGAGGCAGTCGAGCAGATGCTGCGTCAGCATCTGCTCGCGCTCGCGCACAGCTGTCAGGTTGTAGGTGGCGTTCCAGCGTTGCAGCAGGTTGACATAGGCGAGCAGTTGGCTGGCTTGCGTCTCCGAGAGCTCGATGCCCAGGGCTTCGGCGCCGTCGCGGAGGCGGGCTGCCTCAGGCTGCATCCAACGCCGCGCGCGCCGGTTTGAAGGTGCCCTGCCGCTTCTTCAAATGCACCAGCAGCAAGGAGATCGCCGCCGGCGTGATGCCTGAAATGCGCGACGCGTCACCCAGCGTGGCCGGGCGATGGCGGTTGAGCTTCTGGCGCACCTCGATCGACAGCGCCGTAACAGCGTCGTAGTCCAGGCCTTGGGGCAACGCGAGTGTGTCCAGTGCAGACGCG
>JANOJR010000583.1:0-5294 GCA_031418855.1 Rubrivivax sp. | reverse complement strand
CACGTGATGCGCGTGGTGGAGGTGCAGCGCGACGCGCTGACCCTGCACGACGGCACGCAAGCCTGGGCAGCACGCGCGCTGCCCGCACTCTTGCAGGACCTGCTGGATAAAGACGACGCCTTGGCTGTTGGCGACTGGGTGCTGGCCCGGCGCAACGCCTTTGCCGAATGGTGGGCGACTGTGCGGCTGCCACCTCTGACGCAGATCACGCGCCGCCAGCACGACGGGCGCGAAAAGGCCACGCGCGTGGTCATTGCCAGCAATGTCGACACCGCCTTTCTGGTGATGGGCTTGGACATGGATTTCAGCCTGCGCAGACTCGAGCGCTACCTGAGCCTGGTGCAGCTGGCCGGCGTGGATGCGGTGGTGGTGCTGACCAAAGCCGACCTCTGCACCGACGTTGGCGCACGCCAGGCGCAGGTGCAGGCGCTGCTGCCGGCGGGTGCTGCGGTGGTGGCGGTGGACGCCACGCATGTCAGTGCGCAACAAGCGTTAGCGCCTTGGCTGGGGCGCGGCCACAGCGTGGTACTGCTTGGCTCCAGCGGCACGGGCAAGAGCACCTTGACCAACACGCTCACCGGCCGCAGCGAGCACGATGGTCAATCGACCGGTGGTAACCGTCGTGGCGACGGCCGCGGGCGCCACACCACCACCGCGCGCTCGCTGCACATCACGGTGGCCGGCGGCTGCATCGTCGACACGCCGGGCTTGCGCACGCTGCGCCTGGATGTCGACGCCGACGCTGTGCAGAGCAGCTTCGACGACATCAACCGCCTGGCGCGCCAATGCCTCTTTCGCAACTGCCAACACCAGGCCGAGCCTGGCTGCGCGGTGCGCGACGGTGTCACGCCCGAGCGCCTGCGCGGCTTTCAAAAGCTGCTGCGCGAAGCGCGGCGCGACAACGTTAGCGCCTTGCAACGCCAACAAACCCTGAAGATGTGGAAGGCCAGAAGCCGCGCCACGCGTGCACGCATGGCCGACAAGCGTGGCGAGTAGATCGGCAGGGGCCAGACAAGAGCCAGGCGATTAGAGGTTTCGCCCATGGGCTTATCGACTACACTCGCCGCACAGGCACACCCAAGACCGTTTTCTCAAGGTCTTCCAGCTTTACCGCCACGCCCGAGATCAAGTCCCCTTGATGCAAGTGCTGGCCGGCCCGGTTTGAACCCCCCTCGTGGATGTTTCTTGACTGTCTGTCGCCCCAGGGCCAGGTGGTCTGCTGGGCGTTCTTCTTTCACCAATCCTTCAAGGAAAATCCTCATGGAAAACGCACCTACCCAGACCGGCACCGTCAAGTGGTTTGACGACGGCAAGGGCTTTGGTTTCATCACGCCGGAAGCCGGCGGCAAGGACTTGTTCGCTCACTTCAGCGAAATCAAGACCGGCAGCGGCTTCAAGTCTTTGCAAGAAGGCCAGCGCGTCGAATTCGAAGTCAAGCAAGGCGCCAAGGGCCCGCAAGCTTCGAACATCAAAGCGCTGTAAAAGGCTCGCTCTTGAAGAAGGCAGCACCCGAAAGGGCGCTGCCTTTTTTCATGGGCGCGCTGGGCTCGCGCCCGGGCTCACTAGGTGATCTCGCTGCGCCAGTTGCGGGAACAGGCGCCACCACAGGCATGCCACCACCAGCGTGGCCGCGCCGCCCAGCACCACCGAGCCCACGGGCCCAAGCCACGCGGCGGTGGCGCCCGACTCGAATTCCCCGAGTTGGTTCGACGCGCCGATGAAGACCGAATTCACCGCGCTGACGCGCCCGCGCATGGTGTCGGGCGTTTCCAGTTGCACCAAGGTCTGGCGCACGACGATGCTGACCATGTCGGCAGCGCCACCCAGTGCTAACGCTGCAAGCGACAGCACAAGGTTGGTGGACAAACCAAAGACCAGCGTCACCGCGCCGTAGACCGCCACCGCGCCCAGCATCCACGCGCCCGTACGGCGGCGCAGCGGCCAGCGTGTGAGCGCGATGGCCAGCACCAGCGCGCCCAGTGCGGGCGCCGCGCGCAGCAGGCCCAGGCCCCAGGGGCCGACCATCAACACGTCTTTGGCGAAGATGGGCATCAAGGCCACGGCGCCACCAAAGAGCACAGCGAAGAGGTCCAGCGAGATGGCGCCCAGCACCAACTTGCGCCGCCACACAAAAGCCACGCCGGCGAGCAAGCTGCGCCAGCTCACCGCTTCGCGCGAGGGTGCGTGCTCGTAGTGGATGCTCAGGCACAGCAGTGCGGCCACCGCGAAGAGCAGCACGCAGGCGCTGTAGAGCGCGCTCGCACCGGCGGCGTAAAGAAAGCCGCCTACGGCCGGGCCGGCAATGATGGCGCCCTGCATGCCACCAGCGCTGAAGGCCAATGCGCGCGGCAACACGTCGGCGGGCACCAGCAGTGGCGTCAAGGCCTGCTGCGCCGGCATCTGGAAAGCGCGCACGACACCCAAGATCACCGCCATCGCCAGCAGCAACTCGCGCGTGAGCCATGCACCTTGCGTGGCCAACATCAGGGCCAACGCCAGCGCCACATGCACCGCATGGCACAGCGCCACGATGCGCGCGCGCTGAAAGCGGTCGACCACATGGCCGGCCACGAGCACCAGGGCCAACGCGGGCAAGAACTGCAAGAGCCCGACCAAGCCCAGGTCCCAGGCCGAGTTGGTGATGTCGTACATCTGCCAGGCCACGGCCACCATCAGCATCTGTGCGCTGGCGGTGCCGGCAAGGCGGGCAAACCACAGGCGCATGAAGGCGCGATGGGCGAACAGGGAAACGTTGGACAAGTCAGCGTGAAAACAAACGATACGTGACGATACCCCGGCGAGAAGACGCGGCGTCCCACGCTGGGCACGATGACACCCGTCATTCAACCCCCCGTCACTCAACCACCGAGCATCACGCTCAAAGGACTTGTTATGCGACCCTGGATCAAACGCTCACTCATCGCCATCTTTGGCATCTCCGTACTCGCCGGCGGCATGGCCGCTTGCGGCCACCGCCACCACGGCAGCTTCAGCCAGGTCAGCGCTGAAGACCTGAGCAAGTGGCGCGGCAAGCTCGTCGACAAGGCGGGCAAGGAGCTCACGCTGGACGACGCCCAAAAGCAGCGCCTGGGCAAACTCTTCGACACCATGAACGAGCAACGTGTGGCCCTGGTCGGCCAGGGCGGTGACCCGCGCGCCAACCTGCGCCAACTGGTGCAAGGCGAGAAGTTCGACCGCAGCCGGGCCACAGCGCTGGTCAGCGAAAAGACCGACGCCGTGCGTGGCAAGAGCCCGGAGGTCATCAACGCCATGGCGGACTTCTATGACTCGCTGAACGCGACGCAGCAGGCCAAGCTGCGCGAGTTCATGGACAAGCGCGGCCGCGGTTGGCGCGGCTGAGTCGGCAGATGCAGCGCATGGCGCAGCCACTATGCTCGCGCCATGCAGCGTGTGCTCTTGATCGACGACGACGAGTGGTTGGCGCCGCCGCTGGCCACCTACCTCGCGCGCTTTGACTTCGAGCTGCACAGCGCCACGCGCCCGAGTGCGGGCTTGGCGCTGCTGCGCGAGCAGCCCTTCGACGCGGTCATTCTCGACGTCATGCTGCCCGAGATGGACGGCTTTGAGCTCTGCCGCACCATCCGCCGCGAGAGCGCCGTGCCGATCTTGATGCTGAGCGCGCGCGGTGAAGTCACCGACCGCGTGGTGGGCCTGGAGCTTGGCGCCGACGACTACCTGCCCAAGCCCTTCGAGCCGCGTGAGCTGGCAGCGCGCTTGCAGACCATTCTGCGTCGCACGCGCGCGAGCACGAGCACGGGCACGAGCACAAGCGGCGACGCCAGCAAGCGCCTGGACTTCGACGGTTTGAGCATCGACCTGGAACGCCGCAGCGTCACACGCCAAGGCCAGGAGCTCAAGCTCACCGGCACCGAGTTCGAGCTCTTGGTGATGCTCGCGCGCGCGCCGCAGAAGGTCTTCAGCCGTGACGACATCCTGAACCACTTGCGTGGCCACGAGGCCGAGCTGTATTCACGCGCGGTCGACATTCTGGTCAGCCGCCTGCGCAAGAAGCTCGAGCCGCTGGATTGCATCAAGACACTGCGCAATGCCGGCTACGCCTTCGCCGGAGCACGGCGATGAGCTGGCGCGCAGCGTGGGCGGCTCGCTGGCACCTGCTGCGCCGCTCACTCGGTCTGCGTCTGGTGCTGCTGTTTGTGCTGCTGGCCGTGATGCTCACGGGCATCTTCCTGGGCGGCATGCAGCGCGTATTGAGCAGCGGCTACACGGAAGTCTTCAGACCTTTGCTGGTCGACTACGTGGACCGCCTGGCCGCCGAGATCGGCAGCCCGCCCGATCCGGCGCGCGCGCGTGCGCTCGAAGCGCGCCTACCCGTGGCCATCTACATCGAAGGGCCCAGCGTTCGCTACGGCGTGGCACCCCGCCATCGGCGCGAACATCAAGCCGGCGGTGAGGGGTCGGGTTGGTTGTTGTCACGCACGACGGCCGACGGCCATCGCATCAGCTTTCGCATCCAAGACGCCGCCTGGCCGCAGCGCCCGCGCACCATCGGCTGGTTCACGCTGGCCTTGCTGCTGGTCGTCACGGCTGTCGCCTACCTGTGGGTGCGCCGTCTCTTTCGGCCGATCGACGACATCCGCGCCGGTGCCTTGCGTTATGGCGCCGGCAACTTCACCACGCCGATCCCACAGCGCAAGGCCGATGAACTGGGCGATCTTGCCGGCCAGGTCAACCAGATGGCGCGCAGCCTGCAAGGCATGCTCGACGCTAAGCGTGCCCTACTTTTGGCCATTAGCCACGAGTTGCGCTCGCCGCTCACACGTGCGCGGCTGAACGCCGAACTGGTGCCGCCAAGTACGGAGCGCACGGCGCTGCTGCGCGACCTGGCGGAGATGCGCGAGCTCATCACGAGCCTGCTCGAACAAGAGCGCCTGGCCGCCGGCCACGAAGCGCTGCATGCGCAGCCGGTGGACGTCAATACGCTCGTGCGTGAGCTCTGCACTGACGCCTTTGCCGGCCGCGCGCTCACGCTGGAGCTTGACAACGGCCTGCCGCAGGTAAAACTCGACGCCACGCGCGTGCGCCTGGCGCTGCGCAACCTCATCGACAACGCGCTGCGCCATGGCGTGAGCGAAGCGCCATGTGTGGTGCGCAGTGAACACGACGACCACACGCTCAAGCTCAGCGTGCGCGACTTCGGCCCTGGCGTCAGCGCCGATCAACTCAGCCACCTTGCCGAGCCTTTCTATCGGCCTGATGCAGCGCGCGCGCGCGACAGCGGCGGCGTCGGCCTGGGCCTGACGCTGTGCCGCCTG
>JANOJR010000582.1:0-2721 GCA_031418855.1 Rubrivivax sp. | reverse complement strand
GGCCGACGTCGCGGTAGTAGACATTGATGGCCGCGCCGACGAAGTCAATCGTCAGTGCAACCAGCACGGTGTACAGGATGATCAAGGGCGCCCACAGGACCCACATCGTGGGTACGACGCCGTACCAGGCCATCAGGGCGGCCAGCACCAGGCTGTTGATGCCCAGTTCGACCAGCTTGGTGGCCACGCTGGTGATGGGAAAGATCTCGCGCGGAAAGTAGATCTTCTTGATCAGGACGGCATTGCTGACGACGCTGCCCACGCCTTCGGAGGCTGACTCCTGGAAGAAGATCCACGGCATCAGTGCGGCGAATGTCAGCAGTGGGTAGGGGATGCTGCCGCTGTCGATGCCGACGACGCTTCGCACCAGCGTGAAGATCAGCATCAGGGCCACGGGTTTGATCACCGCCCAGGCAATGCCCAAGTAGGCCTGCTTGTAGCGCATAACGATGTTCTTCCACGCCAGCGTGAACACCAGGTCGCGGTAGTCGTAGAGGTTCTGTGCAACTCGGATCATCGTGGGGCAGCGTGCCGTCGGCGGGATGTTTTGCTTGCGGGGGCTGGCCGCGCCGCCCGCAGTGGATTTTTCTGGCGAGCCGCCATGATGCGACCCTGCAGCCGATCGTGGCAGGCATATGCCAGCTCGCCTCGGCCATGCAAGCCATGCTAACAAGCGGCGCCCCTGGTGCCGCGCTCGGCGCAAAGGCGCGCGTGCGCGACTTCACGTTTACGTCCTCACGTCGACAAACGGCCTCGATCATGCCGGGCGTTCACGGCATGGCTGCGGCTGGAATCGGGTACAACGTGGCCGTGCGCCATCGCGTGGGGCCGACGCGATGCGGTCAAGATGGCGTCTCATCGCGGCAGCCACCGGTGGCGCGTCGCCGCAAGTTGATGACAAGGAGACGAACGTGCTGCAAGTGCCAGATCAGTTAGCGGGCCCATCGCCATGGTTGTGCGTGGCGACGATGGCTTTCATGTGGGGCGCCCTCGCGGGCGGGGCGCAAGCGCAGGGCTCGGCGCAGGACGATCTGTCGGGCTTCAAGGCCACACCGCTGGAGATTGCCCAGCTGCCACGCTATTGCTGGGCAAGCTTCGACCCGAAATGGACCAAGCCCGGTATGTCGGAGTTCAACCTTCCGGGGGGTTGCGGCGAGCGCTTCAACCATTTCTGCCCCGGTGTGTTGTCGCTGCAGCGGGCCAAAGCCGCGCTCGCCGATGCGAGGCGGCGCAGCTATTGGCTAGGCGTCGCGCAGGATCACTTTCGCTACACCGTGAATGGCCTCGCGAACGTCACCACGTGCCCAATGAAGCCAACGGTCACGTCGATGGTCGAGGAGATTCGGGTCCTGAAGGGTTTGAGTCGGTGAAACGCTTGCAAAGGCTCGGTCGCAACTGATGTTGCAGGCACCGGGCGACGTCCGGCCCAATGGAGGGCTAGGGCCCGAGGCGATGCAGATTGCCGTCGTCGTGCCCACCCACAACAGGCCTGCATTGCTGCGCGAGGCGGTGGCGAGCTTGCAAGCGCAAACCTGGGGGCAGTGGAGCCTGGTCATCGTTGACGACGGCAGTAGCCCCGCCGTGGAGCGTCAGCTCGACGGCACCGATCGGCCCGTGAGCTGGTTGCGCAACGTCGAGGCGCAAGGCCCATCAATGAGTAGAAATCAAGGCATTCAAGCCGCCGCTGGCGACGTGGTGACCTTTCTCGACGACGACGACCTGCTCGACCCGACGGCACTGGAAGCCATCGCAAAGCACTTTGCTAACTACCCGCAGACCGAGTGCCTGTTCGTCAATGTCGGTGCCTTCGGGCCCGGGTCCGAAGGGCTGCTGCGTAACCAGCAGCATGCGATGGCGACCGTGCTGAGTCGACTGCACATACCCGCCCTTCCGCAGGGCAGCCTGCTGCTCGGTCAAGGTCTGTTTGAAGCCTTGCTGGGTGGGGTGCCTCTGGCCTTTCAGCGTGTGGCGGTTCGGCGCGAGGTGCTTGAAAGGGTGGGCCCGCAGTTGCTGGGGCCTTTCGGTGACCTGGAATGGGGTCTGCGGTTTGCGCTGCGCTGCCGCTGCGCGCTGCTTGCGGCGCCTGTGTACCGTGTGCGATGCGAAGGCCAGAGTTTGTTCTCCAGAGGCGACGCCCAACTGCGCTTGGCGTCCGCCTTGGTGCGAATCAATGGCGTGCTGGCTGACTTGCCCGAGGTGCAAGGCGATCCTGCCCGTCGCGCGCGGGTTCGTCGCGAACTGGCCAAGTCGCGCTTCGACAGGGCCTATTTGACCTACATGTCCGGGCAAGCCTTCCCGTGGGCCGACTACCTGCGCTCGGCAGCTGGGCATTTCGGCTGGCGCCATCTCAGCCTGTTGGCGCGTGTCGTCGCGTTGCGCCGCTGATCAGCCTGGTCGTCGCCTGAGTCGCCGCTTCAGCCGGCCCATCAGCGCTCGTGCGTTTGCAACCACTGCTCCAGCATCATGAGCACCCACACCATCTCGCCGTAGTAACCGGGGTGGCTGGGCAGGTGAACGTCGATCAGCGTGCGCAGAAAGCTCTCCTGCACGATGCCGCGCCTGGCCAGTGACTGAAGTGACTCGGCGGCCAAGGCGCGCAGCGCGGCGTGCTGGGTGGCCCAGACCCCGAAGGTCAGCCCTAAGCCCTGCTTCTTCTTGGTGATGATCTCGTCAGGAAGGAAGCCGCGCAGCGCTTCCTTGAAGAACCATCGCAGCTTCAGC